>JAFWBD010000021.1 GCA_017507325.1 Clostridia bacterium
CGTTGGTACCGTGATTTTCCCATCGCCATTCGGCTCGGAAAAATCGGGTACCTGCCGTCGAAAACCTGCGAAAAAGGCACCCGTGCCTTTTTCTTGCTTTCCGCCTCTCGGATGGAGGCTTTACGGGGCCGCCGCTTTTGACAATGGAAATGGGCTGTGGGTTTGGAATTTTGGTTTAGTCGATATGGAAGATAGAATAATGTGAAAATGCCAATCTATGCCTCTCGGATGGAGGCATTATTGCGCCACGGCTTTTACTATTAGAAACGGGCTATCGATTGAAATTCTGATTAAGGTAATATGGAATTTAAAACTTGATCAAAAAACGATTTCCGCCTCTCGGATGGAGGCTTTACGGGCGAAGAGTGCATCGCCCCTTCGAAATCTGATGAAACGGGCGGAGGCGGGTCGAGGCTTTCTGCCCGCCTCTGTCTACTCATTCTCCGCAAAGAAGAATGGATTCTGCAAGCCTTGGAAAGGTTTGTGAAAAACCGTAGTTTTTGGCAAAATGAAACTTTTTTATGAAATGAGGTTGACGAAAGGAGAGGAAGTTGATATAATGTATCTGTCGATTCTTCGAATGTATTTTTGAGGAACAACAAAAAAATTTATGGAGGAAATCCCATGCACAGCAAGAAGCTTTTTTCTGTCTGCCTCGCTTTGGCTTTGGCTTGCGCTTGCCTTTTCGGGCTTTGCACGCTGAATGCCGGTGCGGCAGCCACCACCTGGAAGGTTGACGGAACTCAGTACGCCACCCTGCAGGCAGCCATTGACGACGCGGCCACCAAGACCTGGGCCGCAGGTGACGAGCTCGTCATCGAAATTACCGCAACCGATGCCCAGACCGTGAAGGCGGTTGACGGTATCCTCTTCGGCGCGAAGACCATCTTCCGTGCCGACAAGACCCGTCTGCCCATTACCATCAAGGGCGGCACCCTCGCTTGCGACGATTCCATCACCGGAGAGATCGCTTGCGCCAACAGCTACAATTTCTCTAACCTTTCCTTCGACATCGGCGATAAGGAAGCCTTCTTCTTCGCCGGCTCCGGTGAGGTTGCCTTGACGGTTGTGAACCTCGGCACCGCTCCCAAGTGCCACTTCTATGCAGACAACTGCACGGCCAAGGCCTTTGAGGGCTGGACTGCCGACCACAAGGCCGCCAACACCACCGAGGGCTTTATTACCACCTCGATGACCTTTGACGGCACCGCTTACAACTCCAACTACAGCGGTGTTTCCAACACCTCCGAGTACCACTCCTTCGGTGCATACTCCAGCTACGTGGCTGCCGTAGGTGCCCAGAGTGAGTTTGCCGGCGCAAGCGACGCCGTTAAGGCAAGCGATCTTCGCGCTCACCTGATCATTATGGGCGGCGCTGCTCTTAAGGACGTTTCCACCCGTGACGTGGTGGCTGCCGCTCCCGTCAAGGAGATCGTGGTGACCATCACCGGCTCCGATACCGCTGTCGAAACCTACTTCGGTATGGGCGGTAACGTTGCCCAAGAGGATATCAACGGTGTAACCGAGGGCCAGGATGTGGCTTCAACCGTTCGCGAGACCAAGGGTGTTGAATATCCCGATTGTAACTTTACCATCAATTTGACCGACGGCGCTACGATTACCGACCGCGCCTTCTTTACCACCGCTTGCAAGGTCAAGGGTAATATCAACATCAACACCAAGGGCGGTAACATCAAGAGCCAGTCCGCTATGACCCACTATGCTACCATCGTGGGTAACGTGAACATCGTTCACGACGGTACCACCTTCGGTGCTTCCTACTGGGGTTGCCGTTCTTCCGAAGTGACCGGTAAGATCACCCACACCGTGAAGGGTGGCACCACCTTTACCCGTTACTATCTGAACCAGTCCATCAAGTGCAACGGCGATATCGAGAACAACCTCTACGATATGACCACCAACGAGACCTCTTATCTGACCGGTTATTCCCCCAACGTTTCCGGTAACATTGTCAACAACATCTACAAGGGCTACAACCAGACCGTCAAGAACGTGCTGGCTACCGGCCACAAGAAATATCCCGGAACCGTTAACAACATCACCACCAACATCTACGGCGGCACCCTTGCTCAGGGCTTCACCGCACTCGGCGGCGAGACCACCGCTTTGGGCGACGTTGTTCTGAACGTTGAATTCGCAGCAGACGATACCGAATCCATCATTAGCGGTACCGTTAGCGGCGGTTACGGCCCCGGCGGTCCCTCCACGGCCAACGGTAACGTGACCATCAACCTGAAGAAGTGCCACATCGGCGGCGACGTGAACGCTTACCACGGCGAAGGCTCCGTTTGTAAGGGCAACGTGACCCTGACCATCGACGGTGCTGTGATCGACGGTAACGTTTACGGTGTCAACGAAGCAACCGTTGAGGGCAACGTTTCCACCACCGTGAAGAGCGGTACCATCGGCGGTAACTTCTTCGGCGCAGGCACCAAGCTGGGCGCAGGCGCTGCCGCTACCGTTCCCGGTTCCATCGGCGGAACTGTTACCACCGTGATCGAAGGCGGTACCTTCAAGGGCAACGTCTTCGGCGGATCTGAGATCACCGGTAACCTGAAGGCCGTTTCCCTTGAGATCAAGGGCGGCGAATTCGAAAAGAACGTATACGCTACCTGCGGCGGTGCTGTTACCGAGACCTCTACCGGTGCAACCGCTGACAGCGCTGTTTTGAAGATTTCGGGCGGTACCTTCAACGGAACCGTTGCCGCAAACTTCACCAACGGTACTTACACCACCACCGTTTCCGGTGAAAATTCCCTTACCATGGAAGGCACCGTGAACGTGAAGGGCTTTGCCAACCTCAAGCCCACCGCCATCCCCACCGGCAAGACCTTGACCCTCAACCAGATTGAGGTTTGGAACACCACCATCAACTACGTTGAGGTGGCTGAGGCTCTGAAGGCTTCCGTGAAGTACACCACCGCAAACGGTGTGAAGGGTACTGTCGTGGAAGGCACCAAGGACGGCATCTATACCATCACCGGTACCGAGACGCCCGTGATCCCCGAGCCCGAACCCGAACCCGAACCCAGCACCTCCACCACGGTTTCCACCACCACCAAGAAGCCCACCACGACCACCAAGAAACCCACCACCACCACTGCTGCTGCCGGTGCTGTTACCACCACCGCTGCTGCCGCTGATGATGCCGGATTCCCCTGGGTGATCGTGATTGTGGCCGCTGCCGTTGTTGTGGTTGCCGCTGTGCTTCTCATCGTATTCCGCGGCAAGATCTTCAAGAAGAAATAAGCCGTAGAACCAAGAATACTCTAAAAAACAAGCCACCGATTTTTCGGTGGCTTGTTTTTTCTTTGATTTTTTATCATACCGCAGGGCCCCGCCCCGCACCCAGGGGGATTTTTACCAAACGATGCCCTGCTTTTTGTTGATCTTTTTCACGTGGCCGAGGATGTGACCCAAGAGGCCGTGATCGTAGTAGCGCTCGATGTAGATCTCGTGGCGGCCGAATTCATTCTTGAATTCCTCGATCAATTCCAAGGCACGGTAATCATTGCCCAAGGCCTTTTCCTTCATCACAGCGGCCCAGCGCTCCAGATATTCGGCGTAGTATTCCAAAAGGGCCCAGGAAACGGTCTGAGGACGGGTGGGCATTACCGTGTGCGCCAGGCTCAGGGCACGGGCGCGGGCGGAAAGCTCGAAGACGCGGTCGAAGGAGGGAGCGCGGGCAGGATCGTAGAAGGGGCCGATGGCGGGATCCGCACTCTTTTCGCCCTCCATATAATCGAAATCAAAGAGCTTTTCCACAGCCTCCAGAAGGTTCAGAACGTCCTTCCAATCCTTGCCGTAAATGTGGGAATAGTAATCCTCCAAAACGGCCTCGTAATCGCAGTCGCGGTTCATCAGCGTTTCGGCGTAGATGTAAACGGGGAAGGCGTTGGGGAAGCCGCTTCTCTGAGAGCCGTCCTCCACGAATCCGTCCAGCTTCATCCATTTCAAGCCGAGAATATCCTCGTAAATGCGGCGGGCGATGGCAAGAGAGCCCACGTCCAGATACTGATGGCGCCAGAAGTGGTATTCATAGGAGAAGCAGGGACCCGGCCAGATCTTCTGCCATTCCTTTAAGTAGGCAAAGTTTTCCTCCGTGGAAACGGGGGTCTCCCACTTGTTGTGCACGAAGGGCTTGGTGGGCGGGGTCACGGTGTTTTCGGTGACACTGGAGGAATAGGAGCGGAAAATGGGTGCATAGAGCAGGGAGAAGCGCCGGGGATTTTTGATGGTGACCTCCTTGGGCGGCCAGAAGGTATCCACGTAAACGATGAACACGATGCGGGTATCCAGCTTTCTGCGGGTCAATTCCTCATCCAATTCGTTCATAATCATCAAATACCAATCGGAGGGGGTCTTTTTCAGGCATTCTTCACACTCGCAGTGGTTGCGGGTGCCGTCGGCCAGCCAAACGTGAACGTAATCCACGTGAGCGGATTTTTCGGCGTAATCCGCAATTTCCCTCACCACGCCCGCTCTCACGTCCTCGCGGGACATACAAACGTTGGTGAAAATGGGGGCGTTTCCTTTGTGGAATTCCCGCTTGCCGTCTACCAGCGCCAGAACGGATTTCTGCTCGGGAGTGATGGCGTTCAGAATTTCCTCCGGGATCTTGCCGTTGTTGGCGGGCATACCGAAGGGCTTGGTCATCCAGCCGTGGCCGATGTCGTGGAACATCAGACCGCGCTTGGAGATCTCGGCCTCAATGGCCACCTTCCACTGACGGATCTGCTGATCGCTGACGGATTCGGGACGGCGGTTCTTTTCGTTGAATTTATGGTCGTAATAACGGTTGTAGTAGCCGCGGGGAATGAACCACTCCATCATATACACGTTCATTTCCAATTTGGCGTAGTAATCGGCCACCTCCATCATACACTGCTGGCTTTCGCTGCCCTCGTTGCAGAAGCCGCGGAAGCGGTGATCGGCCAATTTGTGATACTTGACTCCCTCAATGGGCTTGACGGGGACAAAATCACCGTCCACACCGGGGTAGAGCCAGCGGCATCCGTTCTCCCGCAGGAGACGGTACACCGCGAACAGAACGCTTCGGGGGTTGGAGCCCGCAAGGATTCCGCCGTTTTTGTCGGTATCCACGTGGATCACGTCGTCCAAGGCAACGTCCTCCGCCTCGTTTTCCAGGCCGAAATCCTCCAAAAGGCCCAAGCGGAAGCCGCTTTCGCCCTTGGGATCAAAGAGGATCTCCACCTCTCCGTCCTCGGGCATCATCATACGGAGATATTTTTTCAATTCCTCCGCCGCGTGGTCAATGACGTGGTTGGCGCGCAATTTGCAAATCTTCATACTGTATCCTCCGAATTCCCGTGTTTTTTTCCATCATACCATAAGGCCGAGGGGAAGGGCAAGGGATTATTTACATTTTTTTGCTGTTTATGGGGGAAAAATAATGATCCAGATCCAAGGTGGCCAAAATCGCATCGCTCCCCATTCCCACGGCGAACAGAAGGGTCTTGCCGTCAAGGGAAAGGGCAAGGGAGGGTGCGGGATTTCCGTAGGCGATGGTATGAGTGCCCTTTTTCTCTCCCGTCTTGAAATCCAAAAGGAGGATCTCGCCGCTTTTTTCCTCGGAGCGGCAAAGCACCAGCCGATCTCCCGCAAGGTCGCACACCGCCCCCGCAAAGTCGCCCTTCACCGAAAGAACCCGCTCAAAGCCGCTTTCGGGATCCAGATAGCGGTATTCGGTTTCTCCGTTTTCGCCCTTACGGGTGAAGAGCAGGCCGTGATCCCCGATGAGGGTAACGGAATCGAAGGAAAATTTTTTCTGCCCCAGGGGGGTGTTTTTCCCGTATTCGAAAAAGGCAATGCCCGTATAGGCGCCGCTTTCATCGGCGGTGGCGTACCACAGGCGGCTCTTGCCACCGGTGACGCAGAGCAGGCGGGCAAAATCCGAAAGCAGGGCCTTTTGCGCCAAAACGTAAGTTTCGGCAAAATCCACGGGAAGGAGCAAGAGAAGATCATCCGTCTCCGCCACGATGGAAAGATCGTCGAAAAAGACGGCGTTTTCAAAGCGAACCCCCTCCAAATCGGGATAGGGAAGGGTCTCGCCCTTTTCCTTTAAAAGGATCTGACTGAGGCCCGCGCCGCTCAAAAGACTTGCGGTGTCCCGCCCCGTTTCCCGCAGGGTGGCAAAGCCCAAGGGAGAGGTGCTATTTAAAATGGCCTCGGCGGAAACGGATCTCTTCGGAGAGACAAAGCCCCCCACGAAGCCCGATTCCTCTCCGGGATGCAGGTAGAAAAAGCCCTCGGAGG
Source organism: Clostridia bacterium (assembly GCA_017507325.1). Taxonomy (GTDB): domain Bacteria; phylum Bacillota; class Clostridia; order Oscillospirales; family SIG627; genus RGIG5579. The sequence goes on from JAFWBD010000021.1 coordinate 6,298, forward strand.
CGGGAAGACAAAAGAGCAGGGTCTCTCCCGCGGTGCCCTCTGCAATGCGGAAGCGGAATAGGGGGGTATAGGGATCCTCCGAGGTGGAGGACTGCCCTCCTCCCGAGCCGCAGGCGGAAAGGAGGAGAGAAAGGCTGAGATATAGGGCCAAGAGCCCCGTCAGGGATCGAATGCGTCGGTATTTCATAAAAAAACCTCTTTTCTTTGCATCAAGAATACCATATTTGAAAAAAATATGGTTAATAAATTGTGAATTCGAAAGGAGAGCCGATTTGATGGAAGAAATTGGTGAGGAGAAGGCCTTGGGCGGCGGGGGAGAGGATCCCGTTTTGGCCTTCGGCCGTGTTTTGACGAAGGGAAAAAGAACCCTTTTGACGCTGGTGATCGCGGGACAGGTGGAGGGGCACCAAAGCCTGCCGCCTCCCGCCAAGGCCACCCGCTACGAGCATATTTTGCCCCAGTTGGTGGAGGCCGAGGAGAGAAGCGACGTGGAGGGCGTTTTGTTTCTCATCAACACCGTGGGGGGCGACGTGGAGGCAGGCCTTGCCATGGCGGAGATGATCGCGGGGATGAAAAAGCCCACGGTGTCCTTGGTTCTGGGAGGCGGGCATTCCATCGGCATTCCCCTGGCGGTGGCGGCCAAAAAGAGCTTTATTGCCCCCAGCGCCTCCATGACGGTGCATCCCGTGCGGATCCAAGGGCTGGTTTTGGGGGTGCCTCAGAGCTTTGAATATTTAAGAAGGATGCAGGAGCGGATCGACGATTTCGTGGTGAGGCATTCGGGCATTTTGCCCGAAAGGCTTTCGGAGCTGATGGCGGGCCGACACGATATGGCCACGGATATCGGCACCGTTCTCGGAGGGAGGGAGGCCGTCGAGGCGGGGCTTGTGGACGCCGTGGGGAATTTTTCCGATGCCAAGGCCGCCCTCGAGGAAATGATCGAAAGGGAAAAAAGCTGATTATTTGGGACTTTTTTGGGAGAATCCCTTGACAAGGAAAGGCGAAATAAGGTAAAATAGAAGGGCATTTTTTAGGATGCATCATTATGAAATCTTCTAATCGGTCCCAAGGGGCCGTAATTCGAAAGGTAAGGAGGTGTAGGTTTACATAATGGGAGCAATTGAAATTGTCATTCTGATCGGTGTGGCGGTTCTGACCTTGCTTTGCGGCTTCTTCTGCGGTGTGGTTTACCGTAAGAGAATTGCGGAAAAGAAGATCGGAACGGCAGAGGGCCAGGCCGAGCGGATTGTGGAGGAAGCCCGCCGTCAGGGCGAGCAACGGAAAAAGGAGCTGCTTTTGGAGGCCAAGGAAGAGGCCCTGAAGAATAAAAACGAAGCAGACCGCGAGATCAAGGAACGGAGAAACGAGGTTTCCCGTTTGGAAAAGAGAGCCATCCAGAAGGAAGAAAATCTGGATCGCAAATTGGAAAATCTGGAGCGCAAGGAAGAGGCTCTGGAAAAGAAGCTGAAGGAAAACACCGTCCGCGAGCAGGAGCTTGAGGCGATGAAGGAGGAGCAGAACCGCGTTTTGGAGCGCATGGCGGGTCTCTCGGGAGAGGAAGCCAAGAACATCCTCTTCGAGCGTTATGAAAACGCCGCCAAGCACGCCGCGGGGATCCGCATGGCGGAGATCGAGCAGGAGCTCAAGGAAACGGCGGAGGAGAAGGCCAGAAATCTCATCACCGGCGCCATTCAGCGCATCGCCGCCAACCACGTCACCGAGGCTACGGTTTCCGTGGTGGCCCTGCCCAACGACGATATGAAGGGCAGACTCATCGGCCGCGAGGGCCGAAACATCCGCACCATTGAAACGCTCACGGGTGTGGATCTGATCATTGACGATACCCCCGAGGCCATTACCCTCTCCAGCTTTGATCCCATGAGAAGGGAAATTGCCCGTCTGACCATCGAGAAATTGATGACCGACGGCAGAATCCACCCCGCCCGCATTGAGGAAACGGTGGAGAAGGCCAGAAAAGAGGTGGAGGCCACCATGAAGAGCGAGGGCGAGCAGGCTGTGCTCTCCTGCGGAATCCACAGTATGAATTCCGAATTGATCCGTCTTCTGGGGCGTCTCCGCTTCCGTACCAGCTACGGGCAGAACGTTCTGAAGCATTCCGTGGAGGTTTCTTACATTGCGGGAATGATCGCCGACGAATTGGGGATCGATCCCATGCTGGCCAGAAGAGCGGGTCTCTTGCACGATATCGGTAAGGCCCTGAACCACGAGGTGGAGGGAAGCCACACCCAGATCGGTGCCGATATTGCCAAGAAGTACCGCGAGAACCGCGACGTGATCCACGCCATCGAGGCGCACCACAACGACGTGGAGCCTCAGACTCTGGTGGCGGTGATCGTGCAGGCCGCCGATGCGGTCAGCGCCGCCCGTCCGGGTGCCAGAAGAGAGAATCTGGAATCCTACATCAAGCGCCTCCAGAAATTGGAGGAGATCGCAGGCTCCTACGAGGGCGTGGAGAAATCCTTTGCCATTCAGGCGGGCAGAGAATTGCGCCTGATGGTGAAGCCCGAGGTGGTCAACGATGAAAATATGGCGTTTATCGCCCACGACATTGCCCGCAAGATCGAATCCGAGATGGAATATCCCGGTCAGATCAAGATCCACGTGATCCGCGAGAGCCGCGCTGTGGAATACGCCAAATAAGCAGTTTGAACAAAGCGCTATGAAAACACAAGCCTTTCGTTTACTTGCCCTGGGAGACGTGGTGGGAGAGAAGAGCACCCTCTTTTTGCGCCGCCGCCTCCCATCCTTCCGAGGGAGGGTACGGGCCGATCTTGTGATCGCCAACGGGGAAAATTCCTCCCGTCGCGGCGGGATCGATCGGGAATCGGCGGAGATGCTGTATCAATCCGGTGTGGATCTGATTACCACGGGAAATCACGTTTTCAGGCAACGGGAGATTTATGATTTTCTGGACGGAGCAGGATCCCTGCTCCGTCCTTGCAATTATCCCGCCCGCTGTCCCGGAAGGGGCTACACCGTCTGCAGGATCGGCGGATATTCCGTTTTGGTCATCAACGTGCAGGGCACCCTGTTTATGGATGCCCTTTTGCCGCCCTTTGAGGCGGTGGAGAAGATCCTCCGCTGCGAAGAGGGCAAATACGATTTTGCCTTTTGCGATTTCCACGGAGAGGCCACGGGAGAAAAATTGGCCTTCGCCTCTTATTTCGATTCCCGCTTTTCCGCGGTCTTCGGCACCCACACCCACGTTCCCACCGCCGACGTGCGCGTTTTGCCCGGAGGAACGGGGTATATCACCGATCTGGGAATGTGCGGACCTATCCATTCGGTTTTGGGAATGAAAAAGGAAATTGCCGTGGAAAAATTCCTCACCCATATGCCCACCCGCTACGAGGTGGCCGAGGGGCCCGTGGAGGCCCAGGGGGCTCTTTTTGAGATCTGTCCCGAAACGGGAAGATGCCTTTCGGCGGAACGGGTCGCCTTCGGAGAGGAATGATCTTCCCTTTATCAAGCTGTTTGACAGGAAAACCATATGCTCTTACTTGATGCCATCCGAAAAGAGAGGGATTTTGCCCCTCTCCTTTCTGCTTTGAAAAAAGAGAATAAGCCGGTCCTGGTCACGGGGGTGACCACCGCCCTCCGCCCCGCCTTTTGCTGCGCGGTTTTGGAGGATGCGGGCGGAAAGGCGCTGTTTTTGCTCCCCGATGAGAAAAGCGCCGCCGCCTGGACCAAGGATCTGGCGTCCCTCTTCCCCCGCACCCTGTTTTTCCCCGCGCGGGACTGGGCCTTGGTGGGGGTGGACAGCGCCGGAAAAGAGTTTTCGGCGTGGCGGCTTCGCACCCTCGCCGCCCTGCAAAGCGGGGATTTCGACTGTGTGGTCACCACCCCCGAGGCGGCTCTGCAGGCCACCCTGCCCCCCGAGGTCTTTGAAAAAATGACCCGCCGCATCGCGGTGGGCGACGCCCTTTCCAAGGAAGAGATTCTTCGCCTTCTTTTGGAGGCGGGCTATCGGGAGACCGAGCGGGTGGAGGGCGTCGGCCAATTTGCCTCCCGCGGCGATCTGGTGGATCTGTTCCCCGCAGGCTCGGAGGAGCCCTACCGCATCGAATTGTTCGGGGATGAGGTGGATGCCATCGGCCGCTTTGACCTTGAGACTCAGAGAAGGATCGAAAACGTTCCCTTCGTGACGGTAACCCCCGCAGAGGAGATCGCCTTTTCCCGCGAGGATCTGGGGGTCCTTCGGGAATATTTATCGGAGGCCTTGAAAAAAAGCGGAAACGACCCCCGGGAAAAGGAGCGCAGGGTCTTTTTGCGGGAGAATCTGGCGCGCCTGGAGGCCGATGCGGAAATCCCCCGCGATCTGTTTTTGCCTTTGGTGTACCGATTTGCCACCCTTTTGGATTATTGGGGGGAAGAGACCGTCTTTTTCTTCGGGCAGAGCGACGCCGAGGAGAATCTTAAGACCGCTCATACCCTTCTGCAGCAGCAGTTGACAAGCCTTACCTTGGAGCAGAGATGCGTTTTGGACGGAGAAAAAATGCGTCTCACCGAGGATTTTGTCGGGCTTTGCCGCCGTCTCGGCGATCAGAGATGCCTTTTGATGGAGAATTTCTTCGCGGGGAAAAGCCCCATCCCGCCCCACGGGATTTTTCAATTCCGTACCCGCACCCAAGGGGTGGATTTCAGAACCCTGGAGGGGCTGGCCCAATCCGTGGCCTCCTTGCGGGAGGAGGGGTACCGCACCCTGTTTCTCTGTGAAAACTCTTTGGCGGTGCAGACGGCATCGCAGTATTTTCGCGAAAAGGGAAAGCGCGTTTACGTGGCCGACGGCAGTGAAAAGGAATGGCCCGAGGCCGATCTGATCCTACTTTCCCGCGTGTTCGGCGGGGGAGAGATCATCCGCGAGGGCTTTTCTCTGGCGGATTCCCGCATTGCGGTTCTGTGTGACGCCAAGGCGGAAAAGGCCGCCTTCCGCAAAAAGAAAAGGCGCCAAGGCGCTTCGGCAGGACAAAAGATCCTCTCCTATACCGAGCTTGCGGTGGGGGATTACGTGGTTCACGCCGCCCACGGGATCGGTATTTTCCGCGGTGTGGAAAAAATGCGCAGTGCCGAGGGCGTTTTAAAGGATTTTATCAAGATCAGCTACGCGGGAAGCGACGTTTTGTACGTTCCCTGCTCGGGGCTGGACGCCGTGACCAAATACATCGGGCCCAAAAGCGATTCTGCCGCCTTAAAGCTTCATAAGCTGGGGGGGCAGGAGTGGCAAAAGGCCAAAAGCGCCGCCAAAAAGAGCGCGGCGGATATTGCCAAAAGGCTCATCGCCCTCTACGCCGAGCGAAGCCGCCAAAAGGGCTTTGCCTTCTCCCCCGATACCACCTGGCAGGGGGAATTCGAGGAGGCCTTCCCCTACGGGGAGACCGAGGGCCAGCTGCAGGCCACGCGGGAGATCAAGGCGGATATGGAAAAGCCCTGCCCCATGGATCGGCTTTTGTGCGGCGACGTGGGCTTCGGCAAGACCGAGGTGGCTCTGCGGGGCGTTTTCAAATGCGTGATGGACAATAAGCAGGCGGCGATTCTGGTGCCCACCACCATTCTCGCCTGGCAGCATTATCAAACGGTGCTGGCCCGCTTCCGAGGCTACCCCGTGCGGGTGGAGATGCTCAGCCGCTTCCGCAGCAAAAAGGAGCAGAAGGAGATCCTGCGCCGTCTTTCGGAGGGGCAGATCGATATTTTGGTGGGAACCCACCGCCTTTTGCAGGAGGACGTGGTCTTTTCCGATCTGGGGTTTCTGGTGATCGATGAGGAGCAGCGCTTCGGCGTGACCCATAAGGAAAGGCTCAAGGAGATCTCCCGAAACGTGGACGTGCTCTCCCTGAGCGCAACCCCCATCCCCCGCACCCTGAATATGGCCCTGGGGGGCATTAAGGATATGAGCCTTTTGCAGGAGGCCCCCGAGGACCGCCTTCCCGTGCAGACCTACGTGATGGAGCACGATCGGGGCTTGATCGAGGAGGCCATCCGCCGGGAATTGCGGCGGAACGGGCAGGTGTTTTATCTGCATAACAACATCCGCGAATTGGAGGAGCGTCTGCCGTATCTGCAGAGAGTCTTCCCCGAGGCGGGCATTGCCGTTGCCCACGGGAAAATGGATAAGGACACCCTCTCGGACGTGTGGAAGGATATGATGGATCACCAGGTGGATATCCTGCTTTGCACCACCATCATCGAAACGGGCGTGGATCTGCCCGATGCCAACACCCTCATTGTGGAAAACGCCGATCATTTCGGCTTATCCCAGCTCCATCAGATCCGCGGACGGGTGGGGCGAAGCGACCGCAAGGCCTACGCCTATTTCACCTACCGCCGCGGCAAGCAGCTCTCGGAGATCTCCGTAAAGCGCCTGGAGGCCATTCGGGAATACACCCGCTTCGGCTCGGGCTTTCAGATCGCCCTGCGGGATCTGGAGATCCGCGGCGCGGGCAATCTCCTGGGGGCGGAGCAGTCCGGGCATCTGGACAGCGTGGGCTATGAAATGTTTATGAAGATCCTTTCCGATGCGGTGCTGGAGGAAAAGGGCGAGAAAAAGCCCGAGGCCGCCTGCGAATGCACCGTGGATCTGGCGCTGGACGGATACATTCCCGAAGCATACGTGCCGTATCCTGCCGACCGAATGGATCTGTACCGAAAGATCGCCTCCATCCGCTGTGAAGAGGACAAAGAGGAGCTTTTGGATGAAATGCTGGATCGCTTCGGCGAGGTGCCGCGCTGCGTTCTCAATCTGTTCGGCATCTCTCTTTTGCGGGGCGAGGCCGAGGCGCTTTTCTGCGAAAAGATCGCCCAGCGGGGCAAAAAGATCCGCTTCACCTTCTGCCGTGACCATAAGGACGCCTTTTTGCTGTTATCGGCGGTATACGCCTCCCGCCTGGATTTTTCCTTCGGCGGGAAAACGGAATTGGTTCTGACCCTGGAGGAAAAAAAGAGTCCCTTGGTGCAATGCACGGATTTTCTCTGTCATCTGAAAGGCTTTTGCCGACAAAATTCATAAATCTTCGAAAACCGAAAGGAAAACGACCATGAAACAAGCTTTGAAACGAATGCTCTGCATCGTCCTGACCCTTGCCTTGGCCCTGCCCTTTTTTGCGGGCTGCTCCTCCGATAAAGGGACGGCGGTCAAATACGGCGATTATAAGATCAGCCGTGCGATGTTCCGCTATATGTGCTGTGTGGAGAAGACCAATTTTCTCTACGAGGCCTACGGAGTGGATTCTTCCACGGTATCCGCAAGCAAATTGACGGATAACCCCTCCATCTGGGCTGCGGTCAGCGGAGAGGGAGAAAGCCTGGGGGACGTATTGAAAAAGAGGGTTCTGGAAGAGGTGCGGGTCACCCTGTATCTGGAGCAGTATGCCAAGGAGAACGGATACGTTCTCACCTCCACCCTGCGCCAAAGCGTGGAGAAGGAATTCAACACCATGCTGACGGATTTTTCCGATAAAAAGGAATTCAATCAGTATCTGAAGCGCTACGGCATCACCTACGAGGAAATGATCGATTATCAGTGCATGCAGGCCCTGGCCTGGCGGGGCGCGGAGCTTCTCTTCGGGGAAAACGGCTCTATGCGCGTGACCGAGGACAGCGCCAGAAAATATTACAACGCCAACTACGCCACGGTGGAGAGCATTTTCATCAACACCAAGAACAAGACCTATCCCAACGGCAAGACCGTGGCCCTGCCCGCCGCCGAGCGGGAGGAAAAGGAGGCCCTGGCGGACAGCCTCTATCAGAAGCTTTTGGCCGGGGAGAATTTCGGGGATTTGTATCTGGAGCATTCCGACGATCAAAAGGTTACCGAGGAGATTGCTCAAAACGGCGTGACCTTCGCCAAGGGAAGCGGCTTTGCCTCTGCAGCCGTGGAGGAGGCCATTTTCGCTATGGAGGTGGACGGGATCCGTCGGATCGACGATGCCGCGGGAGTCTATCTGGTGGCGCGCCGTCAGTTGAATCAGAAAAACTTTGAGGATTCCAAGGAAAGCATCATCAGCATCCTGGAGAAGGAGCGCAAGAAGGGTCTTGTGAGCGGCAAGGAGGATCAGTTCTCGGTGGACGAGGATTTCATTGCCTCTCTGGATATTGCAAGCATCAACCACGTGGTATGATTTTCTATTGCAATTTCCGAAAGGATATGATATAATCGGTAAGAATCGGAGCATTTTTTGTCGAAGAAGAAATTTTTTTTGGGAAAAAGTGCAATTTTCGAAACGTTCAGAAAGGAAATACAAGCGATGGCAACCAAAATCCTTGCGGCGGATGATGACCGCAATATTTGCGAACTGTTAAAGCTTTATTTGGAAAACGAGGGGTACGAGGTCAAATGTGCCCAGAATGGCGCGGAAGCCGTGGATATGTTTAAGCTTTACGAGCCCGATCTGGTCTTGCTTGACGTGATGATGCCCCGTAAGGACGGCTGGCAGGTGTGCCGCGAGATCCGCGAGCAGAGCCAGAAGCCCGTGATCATGCTCTCTGCCAAGGGCGAGGTGTTCGATAAGGTGCTGGGGCTGGAGCTCGGTGCCGACGATTACATCATCAAGCCCTTTGATATGAAGGAGGTTGCCGCCCGCATCAAGGCGGTGCTCCGCCGCTCTCAGACCCGCGACGTGGACGAGAGCGAAGAGGTGATCCGCTACGACAATCTGGAGATCTCCAAGCGTAAATACGAATTGAAGCTGGCCGGCAAGGTGGTGGAGGTTCCCCCCAAGGAATTGCAGCTTCTGTATTTTCTCGCCTCCAACTGCAACCGCGTGTTCACCCGCGATCAGCTCCTCGATAAGGTGTGGGGCTTCGATTATCTGGGCGACTCCAGAACCGTGGACGTCCACGTGAAGCGTCTGAGAGAAAAATTGGACGGTGTCAGCAACAAATGGTCCCTGAAAACGGTTTGGGGTGTCGGGTATAAATTCGAGCTTCTCTGATCGCCTCGGAAGAGGTGCGGAAAAAGAAGAATCGGACTCTTCGGTATTCAGGATCCGCGTTCTCTTTCGATTGGGGGAACGCGGCTTCTTTTTTCTCTCGGGAGAGCTTTTTCGGGAAGGCAGGGTATGAAAAAAAGAGTCTATCTCCATTACGGTATCATCTTCTTTGTGCTGGTGCTGGCCTGTCAGCTTTTTTTAACGCTGTTTCTCTTCGGCTATGCCGAAAAGCAGAATTTGCGCCGCCGCCTGGAGAAATTGGAGGATGCCGCGCAAAACGTGAAAATGACCGTCACCGCGCTGGTGGAGGCCAGTGACTGGGATTTTGAATATTTGCTCCATTACGAAACGGAGCTGCTTCGCTCCTTGGCCGAAAACGGGATCCCCGAAGGGGTGGATCTTCTGATCGTGGGCCTGGGCGGGGAAAAATTGGTCTTCTCCGATCTGGCCTCGGGAGCCACGCCCGGGGGACAGCTTCTGGATCTGGCGGCGGAAAAGGCCGCCTCGGGGGAGGTTTTCCGCTCCCGCCTGGAGGGAATCTTTTCCGAGGAGCGGCTGTGCCGCGCCATGCTGATGGAAAAGGAGCACGGAAACGCCTATCTCCAGCGGGTGGGTGCCGTGTTCGTTTCGGTTTCCGCCAAAACGGAAAACAGCCTGCTCTCGCGGGATTTTCTTCCCGGCTATCTGTTTTTTGCGGGCTTGAATCTTTTGGTGATTTTGCTGTTCGGGTATCTGATCTTCGTGGAAATGATCCGTCCCCTGCAGGGGCTGGACCGTATGGCCAGAGCCTTTTCCAAGAACGATTTTTCCTTCCGTCTGGAGGAAAAGGACGGGGGAGAGCTTCTTCCTCTCTTTCGCACCTTCAACGAAACGGCGGGGCGGGTGGAGAAAAACGAATTGGCCCGTCAGAGCTTCGTTTCCAACGTGTCCCACGATCTTCGAACCCCGCTGACCACCATCGGCGGCTTCATTCAGAATATGCAGGAGGGGATCATCCCCCCCGAAAAGCAAGGCTATTATTTCGGCATCATTTTGGACGAGGTGAACCGCCTGGCCCGCCTGGTGCAGACCCTTTTGGAAACCAGCCGCATGACCTCGGGGCAGAGAAAATACCGCTTTGAGCCCATGGATCTGTGCGAGCTCGGAAGGATCACCCTGCTTTCCTTTGAAAAAAGGATCGAGGAGAAGAAATTGGAGGTCTCCTTTGAGGCGGACGAGGATTCCCTTTTCGTTCTGGCGGATCGGGATGCCATTCAGCAGGTGATCTACAATCTTTTGGACAATGCGGTGAAATTTTCTCCCGAGGGGGGAAGTCTTTCCCTTCGGGTGGAGCGGAAGGAGAAAAAGGCCTTCTTTGCGGTGAAAAACAGCGGAGAGGGCATTCCCGAGGAGGAATTGAGCCATTTGTTCGACCGCTTTTATAAATCCGATCGCTCCCGCGGTCTGGATAAGCAGGGAATGGGGCTGGGGCTGTTCATCGTCAAATCGGTGATCTCCGCCCACAGCGAGGAAATTTGGGTGGAAAGCCGCCGAGGCTCTTATACCCGCTTCGTGTTCTCCCTGCCCATTACCCAAGGAAAAGCCAAGCGCTCTTCCTGACTCTTAATTTCCCTTGAAAAAAGGAAGGCTTTATGCAACGCTACAACAAAAACAGATCCGCGCCCGAGGAGGAGCTTTCGGTTTACGGGGGCTATGAATCCCGCGCGCGGTACGAAAAAAAGAAGGGCGGACGGGTTTTTTGGCTTTTGGCCAGGGCGGCGCTGTTTGCCGTTTTGATGGGCCTGGCCACGGTGGGGGTCTTTTCCCTTTTGCAGACCGGAGTGGAGGGCGATGTGCCGCAGACCCAAAGCGGCAGCTCCATTAAGGTTCCCATTCGCTCCGAAGCATCCGACCAGTCCCTGAGCCCCGCGGAGATGATCCGCACGGCTATGGTTTCGGTGGTGACCGTGGAGGTGACAAGCGAGGGCGGCACGGTGGAATACGGCTCGGGCTTTTTCATTTCCGACGACGGCTACGCCCTTTGCTGTGATTCGCTCTTTCCCGATCGGAACCTCCCCGTAACGGTGCAGGTGCATACCTATGACGAGATCGCCTTTGGCGCGACGCTGGTGGAATTGGACCGCGCCTTGGGCTTTGCCCTTCTGAAGGTGGAGAGCGGCTTTGATCTGACCCCCGTGAATATGGGCAATTTTACCTTTGTGGATCGGGGGGATACCCTTTACGTGGCAGGCTCGGAGCTGGTGGGAAAATTTTACGGGACCCTGCTTTCGGGAACCGTTGCCTCCTCGGGGGTATCGGCGGAGGTGATCCGAAACGGGCAGAAGAGCACGGTTTCGGTGACGTATCTGGCCGCCCGCCCCAACCCCACGGTGTTCGGTGCTCCCGTTTTCGATGAAACGGGCAGAGCCGTGGGCTTTTGCACCCACCGTCTGGATTCTCCCCACGGCACCTTCGTTGCGGCGGTGTCCATCAGCACGGTTCTGACCATTGTGAACGAAATGCTCAAATAAACGCCATCGAGAGAAAGAAGGATCGGAATGCAACTGAACGAAGAAATCATGACCCTTCCGGAGGGCACCCTTTCCGTGGAACGGCGCGTGGCGGAATTTCGGGAGAATCATCCCGATTCCGTTTTGATCCGTCTGGATCAGGATCTGATGAATATGCCCTTGCCTCCCACGGTCACCGCGGGAATGCAGGAGGCGGTGCTGGAGGTTTCCCGTCCCGACGGGATCCATCTTTCCAGCCCCTGGTCGGGCTATGAAAGCTTGAAGCACGCCATCGCCCGCCATTTGGCCGAGCGGGGCGCCAAGGTGCTGGAGCGGGACGTTTTCATCACCTCGGGTCTGGAAAGCGCCCACGCCTGCCTTTCCAATCTCTTCGGCCCCGCAAACAGCGTTCTTCTGCCCGATCCCGGGGAGAGGAGCCTTTGGACGCTCCATCGCTGTGCGGGCAGAAACCTCTCCTTCAGCCGTGCCCTCCCCGAAAACCGCTTCCGTCCCGAGCCGCCTGCCGTGCGGGGGGCGGATCTGGTGTTTCTTTCCTCCCCCTCTACGGTGACGGGTGTTGCCATGGATCGCCTGACCCTGCAAAAATGGGTGGATTGGGCCAATGAAAACGATTGCATTCTCTTTTTTGACGCTTCCCTTGCCGAATACGTCCGCTCGGAGGATTGCCCCCGCTCCATTTACGAATTGGAGGGCGCCGAGCACTGCGCCGTGGAGCTGTTTTCCTTCGAGAAGGGCTATGGGGTCACGGAGCTGAAGATCGCGTACGTGATCATCCCCTCCACCCTTTGCCGCGAGGGCAAATATTTACGGGATCTGTGGTGTGCCCGCCAGCCCGCCACCGCCACCCCGCCGAGCTACGTGATGCAGCACGCGGCGGAGCTTTTGTTTTCCGAGGAGGCCCGCGCCGAGACGGAAAAGCTGCTGTACCGCATTCAAAAGGTGGGGCGCCTTTTGTCCGAAGGCCTTTCGGCGGCGGGAATTCCCCACGTGGGCGCGGCCGATTCCCCCTTTCTCTGGGCGCAGTGTCCCCGCGGAATGAATTCCTGGCAGTGCTTTGATACCCTTTTGGACAGAGAGCGGCTCGTGGTGACCCCCGGCTCTCTTTTCGGCTACAGCGGAGAGCGATTTGTCCGCCTGACTGCCTTCGGTCTTCCGGAGGAGGCGGTGCAGACCACGGTGCGCCTTTGCGAATTGTTTTCCGAGCCCCCCGCAAAAACCGAGGCGGAATTGGCCAAGGAGCAGGAAAAAATGCTCTTTTCCGACCAAGCCTGAACCATCCCCCAAAAACGTCAGGAGGAGCTTTACTTTGCTGAGCTTTTTTACCACCACCTATGTCGGAAAATTGATCGTGATTTTCATCATCGGTATGACCCCCGTTTTAGAGCTTCGGGGGGCCATTCCCTTTGCCGCCTTTTACGGCATTCCCTTCGGGGTGGCCTTCCCCGTGGCGGTGCTGGGAAATCTGGTGCCGGTGCCCTTTATCATCCTCTTTGTCCGCAGGGTGTTTCTCTTCATCCGAAGAAGGATCCCCAAGCTCAACCGTCTGGTGGATCGCCTGGAGGAGAAGGGGCGCAAAAAGCAATCCGCTCTGGAAAAGGGAACCTTCGTGGGTCTGTTTATTCTGGTGGCCGTCCCCTTGCCGGGCACGGGTGCCTGGACGGGTGCTTTGGTGGCCGCTATGACCAATCTGCGAATGAAATACGCCTTTCCCGCCATTGCCTTGGGCGTGGTGACGGCGGGGCTGATCATGGGGGCCTCGTATCTGGTGAAGGGACTTTTGTTTTGAAAAAGAATTTTCGGCAGCCCGACTGAAAAAGTAACGGGAAATTTGCCGAAAATTTACGATTTGGCAGAAAAGGGATCGCGTTTCCCCTTGTAATTTCTTCTGCCTTGTGATATATTGATTTCGGAGGGAAGGAGGCTTTCGGATGGATTTTCCTCAGGAGTTTTGCCGTCGGATGGAGCATCTTCTGGGAGAGGAAGCGAAAAGCTTTTTTGATTCCCTCACCAAAGAGCCCTGCCGCGCCCTGCGCTGGGATCCCGAAAAGATTACGGAAGAGGAGCTTTCTGCTCTGTTGGGCTCCGATCTGGGGGAAAAAATCCCCTTTGCCCCCTTTGCCGCCTATTATACGGGCGATGGCATCGGCCACAGCCCCCTGCACTGCGGCGGTGCGCTGTACGTGCAGGATCCCGCGGCGATGGCACCCGTTTGTGCCCTGCCGAAAAGGGAATATCACCGCATTCTGGATCTTTGCGCCGCCCCCGGCGGCAAGAGCCTGCAGGCCTGCGAGAGCCTTTCCTCGGACGGGGTGATCTTCTGCAACGAGCCCTCCCCCGTGCGGAGAGCCGCCCTGATGCAGAATCTGGAGCGCTTCGGAGAAGGCCGCGCCCGTGTGACGGGGCTGGATGCCACAAGCCTTCCCGCGGAATGGGAAGGAAAATTTGATTTGGTTCTGTGTGACGCCCCCTGCTCCGGCGAGGGGATGATGAGAAAGCACGAGAGGGCTCTTTCGGAATGGAGCGTAGAGAACGTGCTTTTGTGTGCCGAAAGGCAAAAAAAGCTGTTGGAGAGCGCGTACCGCGCCTTGGCGCCCGGCGGGATCCTTCTGTATTCCACCTGCACCTGGGCGGTGGAGGAAAACGAGGAGAACCTTGCCGAATTGCTCGAGGCTCATCCCGATCTGGTGCTGACGCCTCCTCGGGAGGAGATTTTGCCCGTTTCCCGACCCGCTCTCAGGACGAAGGGAATGGATCTTTCCGCCGCCCGCCGCTTTTATCCCCACGTGTTTCGGGGAGAGGGACAGTTTTTTGCCATTCTGCAAAAAGGCGGCTGTGCCGACACGGCGCGCTCGGCCGCTGAATCGGAAAATCCCTCCCCTCGGGAGAGGAAAAAGAAGAGCCCGAGGCCCGATCCCGAGCTTTCGGCGGTGCAGGCTTTTTTGGCCGAGGTTTTGGAAAATCCCCCGAGAGGGGAGATATTGTGCCGACAAGGGGAATATTATGATGCCGTGAGGGATTTTTTTCCTGCGGAAAAGACCGTGTCCCCCGGTGTCCTCATCGGGCGGGTGCAAAAGGGACGGGTGATCCCCCATCACCGTTTCTTCTTGGCGTATGCCGCCTCCTTTCGCCGCAAGGTCGCCCTTTCTCTGACGGATGAAAGGGTGTCGGCCTATTTGCGGGGAGAAGAAATTTTGCTTCCCCACGAGGCGGACGGCCTTGCCGTATTGTTTTGCGGCCGCATTCCCTTGGGCGGGGTTCGCCTTCGCGGCGGTCGGGGGAAAAATTTGTATCCGAAAGGACTGCGTATTCCATGAACGACGAATTGACCGAGGTGGATATTCGCAAAATGCAGGAGGAGATCGATTACCGCATCTCCCTGCGCCCGCAGCTCCGCGCCGACGTTCAGCAGGCCAGAGAGCTGGGGGATCTCAGCGAAAACGACGAATATCGCACCGCCAAGCGGGAAAAGGGGAAGAACGATTCCCGCATCCGCTATTTGCAGAATATGATCGCCACCGCCAAGATCATCCGTGCCGATTCCCGCGCGGACGAGGTGGGGCTCTTTGACAAGGTGACCCTGTACATCGAGGAGGACGAAGCAACCGAAACCTACCGACTCGTCACCACGCTGAGGGAAAACGTATTGGAGGGCTGTGTTTCCAAGGAATCCCCCTTGGGAAAGGCCTTAATGGGAAAACGGGTGGGGGATCGCGTTTGCATCTCGCCCTCGCCGAGCTATTCGTATTACGCCCAAATTCGGGCCATTGAAAAAGGGGAGGATGATCCCTCCTTACCGATCACTTCTTATTAAAGGAGAGCCGTTATGAAGAAATTTTTAGCTGTTTTACTGTCGGTTTTGATGCTGGGAGCGCTGGTTCTCGGCGTTTTGGCCGCGCCCGGTGACCAAATCACGGGGATTCAGGTCAAGGCCCCTCTGCCCGTTGCGGGGCAGAGCCCTGCGGCGGTGCTGGCGGAGAATATCCGCATCACGGCCAAAACCGCCTTGGGAGAGGAGATCACCCTCCTGCACGGCACGGATTGGGTCTTGATGAATACCGTTTGGATCTCCGGTGCCGGCGAGACTTTGAAGGAAATGGAGGCCTCCGAGGTATTCACCGTGGGGGAATCCTACCAGATCAAGGTGCGCATTCGCTTCCTTTCCGAGGATTGGAAGCTGGAAAACGAAGTTTCTGAGGTGAGCATCAACGGCAAGACTACCACGTGGGAGAAGAAGACCGTTCCCGCCGAGGTGGAGGAGCCCGAGACCCTTCCCGAAACCCTGCCCGAAACCGGGGAGCCCACTACGGGCGGCGGTGTAACCGAGCCCGAAACCCAGGAGCCCACCACGGGTGGCGGTGTAACCGAGCCCGAAACTCAGGAGCCCACCACGGGCGGCGGTGTAACCGAGCCCGAAACCCAGGAGCCCACCACGGGTGGCGGTGTAACCGAGCCCGAAACCGGGGAGCCCACCACGGGTGGCGGTGCAACCGAGCCCGAAACTCAGGAGCCCACCACGGGTGGCGGTGTAACCGAGCCCGAAACGGGGGAGCCCACCACGGGCGGCGGTGTAACCGAGCCCGAAACTCAGGAGCCCACCACGGGCGGCGGTGTAACCGAGCCCGAAACGGGGGAGCCCACCACGGGCGGGGGACAGAGCACCACTGCCCCCGAGCGCGTCACCGTTACGGCTGAGCCCGCCGAATGGGTGGTATACGATATTTTCACCAACTTCTTCTGTACCCCCGTGGATCTGACCCCCACGGTGACCCTTACCGCCTCGGAAAAGGTCAAGACCTACGACGGGGAGGCCATCACCCTGAATGCGGTGCTGGCAGAGTACGTAACGGGTGTGGAATACCGCTACACCTGGTATTGTGAGGAAAAGGTAGTTGCGGGACAGATCGGCAAGAGCATTCCCGTTGCCAACGTCGCCGACAGCGGCGCTTATCGCTGTGAGGTAACGGCGGCGGTGCTGTATGACGACGATCGCGAGAGCCAAATGGCCTCCTCAAACCCCATGCTGATTACGGTTCATCCCCGCAAGATCACCATTCGTCTGGACGACGTGGAAAAGGTTCTGCGGGATCCCGATCCTGCCCTGACCTACACCGTTGAGGGCGAAATTTTCGATGAGCTGTCCGGAAAGCCCCAAAGACTCGGCGGGGAGGATATCGGAAAGTATTCCATTCTCATCGGAAGCGTGGGCTTTGCCGAGGCTGTGGCCGAGAACTATGAGATCACCGTGGTCAGCGGCACCTTCTCCATTGTGAACGAGGGGCAATTGACCATGACCCCCGTGACGGACGTGGCCGATCTTTCCTACGTTTTGGGGGAGCAGAGCTCCACCATTCAGGTCAGCGCCAGCCGCGGTGCCATTCCCGAGGGGGCGATGATCTCCCTTTCCACCGCAGGTCAGGATCCCTTGACCGCCTTGGAGAATATGACGGGCAAGAAGATCCTCAAGAGCTTTTCCGTGACCCTTCTGGATTCGACCGGCCGTGCCATTGCCTTCCCCACCGCCGCTGTGGTTCGCTTCAGCATTCCGCTGACGGCAAGTGAGGTGGAGCAGCAGATTCTGAATACCATTACCGCAGGCTTTTACGCCTCCACTGCCAAGGATCTGACCACGAGACTTGCCACCGAGGGCGGTGTCAATTACTTGGTGGTGGATATTGAGCAGGCCGGTGTGGTGGCGCTCTTTGAGGGCACGAAAAAGGTTGTGGTTCCCCCCACCTCCTCCACCGTGACCACCACCACCGCTCCCGTTACCACGGGCAATTCCAATATGGGCGGAATGACCACCCCCAAGGGTACCACCGCCGCCCCCACCGGAGGGGACAACACCTTCCTTTGGATTCTGGTGATCGTTCTGACCGTGATCAGTCTGGGCGTGATGATCTTCACCCTGGTTTGGACTCATCACAACCGTCCCACCACGGTAGAGGCGCCGCCTCACGTGATCTTTGCCGCTCCGCCTCCTCAGAAGAGCGCGGGCACGGGTCCCGCTCCTCGCAGAGCGCCCCCCACGGCAAGCCGAACCGTGCCTTCCGCAGGAAGAGCTGCGCCTCCCACGGCGAGTCGGACCGTGCCTCCCGCAGGCAGAACCGCTCCTCCCGCAGGAAGAAGTGCACCCACGGCAAGCCGAACCCCCAATATGCAGAGAAATCCCGTTTCCTCCTCGGTGGATCCCGCCGCGATGACCCGCGCGGTCGGCAGCGGAATCGGCCTGGCTACGGGAGAAAAGATGAATCCCGCTCCGACCCGTCCCCGTCCTCAGGCACCTGCATCGCCCGCCCGCCCCGCCGCGCCCAAGAGTGCGCCCCGCGTGGAGGAGGAGATTTTGAGCGACGGTGAGAAAATGAGAATGCGCCGCATTGCCGATGAGATCAACGCCATGCCGCCCATTCCCGAGGCCGAGGTCAAGGAAAAGGAAAAAACGCCGCCCCGCGGCAAGCCGCAGACGCCGCCCGTGATCTTCTTTGACGATCTGGAGGACTGAGTGGCCTACGTAATCTTTGATCTGGACGGAACCCTGGCTCCTCTGGGCAAGCCTTGCCCGGAGGAGTGCGCCCGCATCCTTCGGGAGCTGGAAATAAGAGGGGTTCGCATTGTGATTTCCAGCGGAAAGCCCACTTATTATCTGTGCGGATTTGCCCGTCAGCTGGGGCTTTCCGATCCCGTTCTCATTGGGGAAAACGGTGCGGTTTTGCAAATGGGCATTGCCCTGCCGCCGCGGGTGTTTCGCATTGCCTCCATTCCCTCCCATACGGTAGCGGCCTTGAAGGAATTGCGCCGCCTTCTGGAGGAAAATTTCCCCGATCGCTTCTGGTATCAGCCCAATGAAACCACCTTGACGCCGTTTTTGTACCACGTGGAGGATTTTCCCGCCCTGCGTGCCTTTGTGACGGACTATTTAAAGCCCGAAATGGAGCTTTGCCTTTACGAGCATTCGGACTGTATGGATATCGGCTACGCGCATCTTTCCAAGGGGGATGGCATTCGCCTTCTTTCCGAGGTTTCGGGAGAGGATCCCCGCAATATGATCGCGGTGGGCGATTGGACCAACGATTATCCCATGTTCGAGGCGGTTGGCCATTCCGTGGGCATTTCCTTGCCCGATCCCGCCCGCGCCACGGTGAACGTTTCCTCTCTTTTTGAGGCCCTTTCCCACGTTCGCCGCCGCCTCTTCCCCGAAAACTGAACCCCAAAAAGCCTTTGGCCGTCCGCCAAAGGCTTTTTTTCTTGGAATTCTTTTTGTAACCCTTCTTGGAACCCTTTTGTGGGGCTATTCTTGGAACCCTTTTTGAAAAAAGGGTTCCAAACCTCCCAAAAACTTTTAGAATGGGAAAAGAATAAAAGGGATTGCTGTCCCTTGCTATCGTAAAAACCACAACCACAGCCCATTTTATTCCCCAAAGCAGCGGCACAATGAGGCCTCCATCCGAAAGGCAGAAAGCAAGAAAAAGGCACGGGTGCCTTTTTGGCATTGAGATTTATTTTCATCTCGGCGAAAATTTCATCTACAGCCCATTTTATTCCCTAAAGTGGCGGCCCCGTAAAGCCTCCATCCGAGAGGGAGGGGGACCGCTTGCGGTGGAAGGAGCC
>JAFWBD010000022.1 GCA_017507325.1 Clostridia bacterium
CCCTAATAATGTTAATGATATTATATCACAAATCGACAGAAAAAACAAGAGTGATATTCCGACTTCGTCGGAGTGATATGATTGCTACCGCAATCGTGATATTGAAGCCTTGCGACTTCAGTGATATTTTATTCGCCTCCTGAACTCGCGTAGCGAATACCACTCATCGCAAGATGAATATCACTGCGAAGCAATAGAACTCGCCGTAGGCGAATAAAACTGCCCAACTTCCTTATGAGAAGTTGGGCAACGGCGCACCGTTCTCTATCCTTATGATCTTTGATTCGGTAAAAGGGGTGATGGGAGGCCTTGTAAGGCTTTATGAATTCCGATAGATGCGGCGGATATCGGCAAAGCCCTCTTCCATCAGGCGATCGATCTGAAATTTGGCATTTTTCTTGAGGGGGAGAACGGTGACGCGCTTTCCTTCCCCGCGCAGGGCTGCGGCAGACAAAAAGATCTCCTGCAGCTTTTCGGGGGCAAGGCCGTTCTCCACCAGAAGGGCGATGCCCTCTGCGCTCTTTTCCGCCTCGACGGGGTGATCGCGGAGAATGGTGATGATCCGCTCAAAGCCGATGGAGAAGCCGCAGGCGGGAACCTTTTGGCCCGAGAATTTGCCGATCATTTCATCGTAGCGGCCGCCGCCTGCAATGGAGAAATTGTATTCATTCAATTTGACCTCGAAAATGGTGCCGGTGTAATAGCCCATCCCCCGCACCAGGGTGGGGTCGAATTTCAAGCTGACGTGATCGGGAAGGGAGCTTTTGACGCAGGAGAGGATGGTATCCAGCCCTGCGGGAACCGAGGCGGGGAGAAATTCCTCCCCCAAAAGGGAGCAGAATTCCGAAACGCTGTCGGCAGTACGGGAGAAGAGGGAAAGATAACGCGAAACGGCCTTTTCCTCCAGTCCCATTTCCAACAGTTCCTTTTGAACGCCATCTTCGCCGATCTTATCCAATTTGTCCAAAATGATGAAAATGCTGTCCAGCGATTCCTCGGGAAAGCCCACGGAAAGGGCCATTCCCTTGAGAATGCGGCGATCGTTGATATGAACGGTGATGCCCTCAACGCCCGTGCCCGCGAGGAGCTTGGAGAGCATCAGAGAGGTGGCGCCGATCAATTCGATCTCGGCCAGAACCGAGGCGTCTCCCAAAATATCGATGTCGCATTGGGTGAATTGGCGGAATCTTCCCTTTTGGGGCTGATCGGCACGCCAAACGTTTCCGATCTGCAAAGCCTTGAAGGGAGCGGAAAGAGAAGCGCCGTTTTGGGCGTAAAAGCGGGAGAGGGGCAGGGTCAGATCGTAGCGCATACCGGAATCGGCCAAATCCTCACCCTTTTCCAGAGCGCGGGAAAGGGCGGCGCCTCGCTTGAGCACCTTGAAGATGAGCTTCTCGTTTTCACCGCCCTGCTTTCCCGTGAGATTTTCAATATGCTCCATGCAGGGGGTTTCGATTTCGCTAAAGCCGAAGGCGGCGTAGGTTTCGCGGATGCTTTGCAGGGCTTTTTGCCGAATGGCCATTTCCGACGGCAAAAAATCGTTCATTCCTTTTACGGGTGTTTTGATAAATCCCATGATTTCCTCCAAAATGTATCAGTTACAGTCCCGAGACTGCTTTTGCCAGGGCAAAGACCACGGGCAGAGTCAAAATAGACGTCAGCGTGGAGACAAAACAAAATTTTGCGTTATCCGAGGCATCCAGCCCCAAGCTTTCGGGATAGATCACAATGTTCATTCCCGTCGGCATGGCCATGGTGACCAAGGATAAGAACAGATAGATCCCTCTGACACCGCAAAAATACAAGGGAAGCGCGAAGACGGCAGGGATCAAAAGAAGACGGACCGCTCCCAAAAGATAGGGGCGAAGACCCGAAAGAAGCTTTTTTAGGGGGAAGGCTCCCATGACAAGGCCTGCCAGGATCATAGAGGCGGGGCTCATGCAGGAGGCTGCACCCGATAGGGTATCGCCGAGAAGGGGCGGGATTTCAAGGCCCGTCAGTCCCAGAAAACAGCCTGCGTAGCAGCCGATCATCAAGGGGGAGAGAAGGGTCTTTTTCAGACTGAAGCCGCCCTTGGCGGAGAGAAACAGACTGTAGCCGTAGCTATTGATGGCCAGGTTCAAGGGGAGGCAAAAGACCATAAACCGAGAGAGCATTTCCTCGCCGAAGACCCCTTGAATGACGGGATACCCGAAATAGCCGGTGTTGGCAAAGGCAAACATATACGAGAAGGTGCGCTTCTCAAAATCGTCTTTGGCAAAGCGCCCTGCCAGAAAGCGGGCAAAGATAATGATGAAGGGCAGGAGCAAAAGGGAAAGGCCGGCGATGGCAAGGTTTGAGCCGAGATTTTCCACGGTGAAGGTTTGGGAAAGGTTGACGATGGAATAGGCGGGCGCAAACAGAAAGGTGGTCAGAACGGAGACGGTGCCTGTGGAGGATTTTCCCAATTTGCCGCTCCGCCGCAGCAAATATCCCGCAAAAATAAAGATCAAAAGGAAGGCAACCTTTTGCATAGTCAGAAAAAATACGGAGAGATCGAACATCATACGCCTCATACGGTCATTTTGGATTCACCCTTTATTATAAGGCGAAATTTCCTTTTTGTAAAGAGGCGGCGCGATTTTTGCTCGATTCCGTGGGAATGGAAAAAAAGAAGAGGGGCAGAAAAAAGAATTTGCGGCAAATTTGGCTGTTTTTTTGAAAAAAATGTTGACTTTGCGGCAGAAAAATGCTAATCTAAGATATATAAGAAGTAACGCGAGGATGGAGAGGAGTACCCTTGTTTTCTTTTGACAGAGAGCTGCCGGTCGGTGCAAGGCGGTGAAGAGAGGCTTGGAGAATTCGCTTCGGAGCGGCCCTTTTGAAAAAGCAGTAGAGAGGGACGGGTGCGCCCGATAGCGCGCATTTTGAGGCTGCAGCTTGCAGTAAATTAAGGTGGTACCACGACAAATTCGTCCTTATTGCCCGCGGGCAAAAGGACATTTTTTTATTTTCTTTCCTCAAAGGAGTAACGGTATGGCAATTACGGATTTTTTGGAGCGCAACGCCCGATTGTACGGGCAGGAGACCGCACTGGTGGAATTGAATCCATCGGAGGCGCGGGATAACGGGGTGACCTGGCGGGATTTTCAGCTGATCGAGACTGCCTCCGACGCGCCCTACCGCAGAGAGATCTCCTGGAAGGATTTTGACCGCAAGGCCAATCGCTTTGCCAATCTGCTTTTGAGCCGCGGGGTGAAGCCCGGGACCAAGGTGGCGATCCTTCTGATGAACTGCTTGGAATGGCTTCCCTTGTATTTCGGAATTCTGAAGGCGGGGTGTATTGCCGTTCCCATGAATTTCCGCTATTCGAGCGACGAGATCAAATACTGCCTGGATCTGGCGGACGTGGAGGTCCTGGTGTTCGGACCCGAATTTATTTCCCGTATGGATCCCATCGTTCCCGAGATCTCGGGGGTGAAGACCTACTTTTTCGTGGGCAAGGCCGCTCCCGCCTACAGCGAGGACGTTTTGCGTCTGATGGGATACTGCTCCTCCTCTGCACCGCCCGTGAAATTGGAGGATGAGGATCTGGCCGCCATTTACTTTTCCTCGGGCACCACGGGCTTTCCCAAGGCCATTTTGCACAATCACGGAGCTTTGGTCTCCTCCTGCCTGACGGAAAGAGAGCATCACGGGCAAAAAAGAGAGGACGTGTTCCTCTGCATTCCGCCTCTGTATCACACGGGTGCCAAAATGCACTGGTTCGGCTCTCTTTTGTCGGGCAGCCGCGCGGTGCTTCTTCGCGGGGTGAAGCCCGAATGGATCCTTCGCGCCGTGACGGAGGAAAAGTGCACCATCGTTTGGCTGCTGGTGCCGTGGGCGCAGGACATTCTGGATGCCATCGATTCGGGAAGAATTTCCCTCGGGGACTATTATCTGGATCAGTGGCGGCTGATGCACATCGGCGCACAGCCCGTTCCCCCCAGCCTTGTGGGGCGCTGGCTGAAGATCTTCCCCCATCATCAGTACGATACCAACTACGGCCTTTCCGAATCCATCGGCCCCGGCTGTGTGCATTTGGGCGTGGAAAATACCCATAAGGTGGGTGCCATCGGAAAGCCCGGCTATTTGTGGGAGGCGAAGATCGTCAACGGAGAGAGAGAGGTTTCCCGCGGAGAGGTGGGCGAGCTTTTGGTGAAGGGCCCCGGGGTGATGCTCTGCTATTACAAAAACCCCGAAGCCACCGCCGAGGTCCTCAAGGACGGCTGGCTCTATACGGGTGATATGGCCAAGGAGGATGAGGACGGCTTCATTTATCTGGTGGACCGCAAGAAGGACGTGATCATCAGCGGCGGCGAGAATTTGTATCCCGTACAGATCGAGGATTATTTGCGTGCCTTTGATAAAATCAAGGACGTGGCGGTGATCGGCCTGCCCGATGCCCGTCTCGGCGAGATCTGCGCCGCGATCATTGAATTGAAGGAAGGGGAAACATCCGACGAGGAGGAGATCAACGCTTTCTGTGGTGGAATGCCCCGTTACAAGAGACCCAAGAAGATCTTTTTTGACAAGGTGCCCCGCAACCCCACCGGCAAGATCGAAAAGCCCGTTTTGAGAGAAAAATATTGCAAGGGCAGTCTGGTGGAGCAGCAGATCAACGGATAAGACCCCGAGAAATCATATCAGAGGAAACGGGTGCTTTCGGAAAAGAGCCTCGGCGAGAGGAATTTTTCGTGCCCGAAAAAGAAGGAGAATGAGAATGAAAAAACTGATGTTGGGAAACGAGGCGGTGGCCCGCGGACTGTTTGAGGCAGGCTGTTCCTTTGTTTCCAGTTATCCCGGAACCCCCAGCACCGAGATTACCGAGTGCGCCGCCCGCTACGCCGAGATCTATGCGGAATGGGCTCCCAATGAAAAGGTGGCCATGGAATCCGCCTTCGGTGCGTGCCTTGCGGGGAAGAGAAGCTTTTGCGGTATGAAGCACGTGGGCCTCAACGTGGCGGCCGACCCCTTGTTTACCATTGCCTACACCGGTGTGAACGGCGGTATGGTGATCGGCGTGGCCGATGACCCCGGGATGCACTCCTCGCAGAACGAGCAGGATTCCCGCCATTATGCCCGCGCCGCCAAGATCCCCATGCTGGAGCCTGCCGATTCGGCGGAGGCGATCGCTTTTACCAAAGAGGCCTACGAGATCTCCGAGCGCTTTGATACCCCCGTTTTGTTGAAGATGTGTACCCGCGTTTCCCACTCTCAGAGCGTGGTGGAGCCGGGAGAGCGGGTGGAGAAGAGCCGTTCGTACGAAAAAAATCCTCAGAAATACATTATGATGCCCGGCAACGCCAAGCGCCGCCACCCCGTGGTGGAGGAGCGGACACGTGCTCTTTTAGAATGGGCGGAGACCTGGGAAGGAAACCGTTTGGAGGCGGGAGAAAGCAATGATATGGGCTTTATCACCTCCTCCACCTCCTATCAGTACGTGAAGGAGGCCTTTGGAGACCGTTATCCCGTTTTGAAATTGGGAATGATCTGGCCCATGCCGAAAAAGAAGATCCTGGATTTTGCCGCGAGCGTAAAAAAGCTTGTGGTGGTGGAGGAATTGGACAGCTTCATTGAGGAGCACGCCCGCAATCTGGGCCTGGATCCCGTGGGGAAGGACGTATTTTCACCCATCGGAGAATTCAGCCAGAACCTCGTGAAGGAGCTGCTGGGAGAAGAGGTTCCCCAAGGAAAGGCCTTGGAGGAGAATATTCCCCAAAGACCCCCCGTGATGTGTGCCGGCTGTCCTCACAGAGGTCTGTTTTACACCTTGGCGAAAAACAAGATCACCGTTATGGGTGATATCGGCTGCTATACCCTCGGTGCGGTGCCGCCTCTTGCCGCCCTGGACACCACCATTTGTATGGGCGCCTCGGTTTCGGGCCTGCACGGCTTTGTGAAGGCGCTGGAGGGCAGTGCCGATTCCAAGACCGTGGGTGTGATCGGTGATTCCACCTTTATGCATTCGGGCATTACGGGATTGGTGAACGCTTCCTACAACGCCTCCAATGCCACGGTGATCATTCTGGATAACTCCATCACCGGTATGACCGGCCATCAGCAGAATCCCACCACGGGAATGAATTTGAAGGGTGAGCCTGCCGCCGCCGTCAATCTGGAGGAATTGTGCCGCGCCGTGGGCATCCGCAGAGTGCGGGTGGTGGATCCTTACGACCTGAAGGAGACCGAGGAGGCGGTGAAGGAGGAATTGGCCGCCGCTGAGCCCTCGGTGATCATTTCCAGAAGACCCTGCGCGCTTTTAAAATACGTCAAGCACCGCGGTCCCATTGCCGTGGATACGGAAAAATGCCGCAGCTGTAAGGCTTGTATGAAGATCGGCTATCCCGCCATCAGTATGGAGAACGGGAAGGCCAAAATCGATAACACCCTGTGTACGGGCTGCGGCGTTTGCGCTCAGCTGTGCAAATTCGGGGCTCTGTAAGGGAGGATGGCAGAATGAAGACGCAGAATATTATGATCGTCGGCGTAGGCGGACAGGGAAGTCTTTTGGCCTCCAAGCTTTTGGGCAGACTTCTTTTGACCCGCGGCTACGATATTAAGGTTTCCGAGGTGCACGGTATGAGCCAGCGCGGCGGAAGCGTTGTGACCTACGTTCGCTTCGGCGACAAGGTGTATTCTCCCATTATCGATAAGGGAGAAGCGGATTTTATCGTTTCCTTCGAGCTATTGGAGGCCGCCCGTTGGACGGAATATTTAAAGCCCGGCGGAAAGATCGTGGTGAATACCCAAAGGATCAATCCTCTGCCCGTGATCATCGGTGCGGCGGAGTATCCCGAAAATTTGGAGGAAAAGATTCGCAGTGCGGGCATCGGGCTGGAATCCTTCGACGCCCTTTCCCTGGCGGAAAAGGCGGGCAGTGCCAAGGCAGTGAACATTGCGCTGATGGGCAGACTTTCCAAGTTTTTTGACTTTTCCGAGGAGGAATGGCTTTGCGCCATCAAGGAGAGCGTTCCCGAAAAGTTTTTGGAACTGAACAAAAAAGCATTTTTGCTTGGCAGACAAGCTTAACAGAAAAAGGAGAAAAAATGAAACGCTATTATCAACCGGAAATCGAAACCGCTTCCCGGGAGCAGATTTTGGCTTGGCAAAACGAGAGATTGGTCAAGCAGGTTCATCACGTTTGGGAAAACGTTCCGTATTATCGCAAGAAGATGGAGGAGAAGGGGCTGACACCCGAGGATATCAAGGGGGTTGCCGATCTTCACAAATTGCCCTTTTTGACCAAGGACGATCTGCGCGAGGCTTATCCCTACGGCTTGATGGGAAAGCCCTTAAAGGATTGCGTTCGCATTCAATCCACCTCCGGCACCACCGGCAAGAGAGTGGTGGCCTTTTACACCCAGAAGGACATTGATCTGTGGGAGGATTGCTGTGCCAGAGCCATTGTGGCGGTGGGCGGCACCGAGGAGGACGTTTGCCAGGTTTGCTACGGCTACGGTCTGTTTACGGGAGGCCCCGGTCTGAACGGCGGTTCTCATAAGGTGGGCTGTCTGACTCTGCCCATGTCTTCGGGCAACACCGACCGTCAGCTTCAGTTTATGACGGATCTGGAGGCGACCATTATCTGCTGTACCCCCTCCTACGCCGCTTATCTTGCCGAATCCATTCACGAAAGAGGCTTGAGAGATCAGATCAAATTGAAGGCCGGCATTTTCGGTGCGGAGGCCTGGAGCGAGGAGATGCGCCGCGATGTTGAAAAGAGCCTCGGCATCCGCGCTTACGATATTTACGGTCTGACCGAAATTTCGGGTCCCGGTGTTGCCTTTGAGTGTGAGGAGCAGACGGGTATGCACATCAACGAGGACCATTTCATTGCCGAGATCATCGATCCGAATACGGGCGAGGTGCTCCCCGAGGGTGAAAAGGGCGAACTGGTGTTCACCTGTATTACCAAGGAGGCTTTCCCCCTTCTGCGTTACCGAACCCGCGATATTTGCGTGCTCAGCCGCAAGAAGTGCTCCTGCGGAAGAACCCACGTGAAAATGTCCAAGCCCATGGGCAGAAGCGACGATATGCTCATCATCAAGGGCGTAAACGTATTCCCCAGCCAGATCGAGACCGTTCTTTTGGAGCAGGGATATCAGGCCAACTATCAGATCATTGTGGATCGCGTGAACAATTCCGATACGCTGGAGGTTCAGGTGGAAATGACCGCCGAGAACTTCTCCGACTCCTTGTCCAAGATCGGGGAGATGGAAAAGCAGCTGGTGGGCGCCCTGAAGGCGATGCTGGGAATTTACGCCAAGGTGAAGCTGGTGGCTCCCAAGACCATTGCCAGAAGCGAGGGCAAGGCCGTTCGTATCATTGACAAGCGTAAAATTTGAGGAGAGAGAAGATATGACAAACATTCATCAGATTTCGATCTTTTTGGAAAACCGCGCCGGCTCCTTGGCTGAGGTGACGGGAATGCTGGCGGAAAGCGGCATCAATCTCCGCGCTCTTTCCATTGCGGAAAGCGCCGATTACGGTGTTTTGCGCATCATTGCCGACGATGCCGAAAAGGCTACCGCCGCGCTTTTGGAAAAGGGCTGTGTGCTCTCCATGACCCCCGTTACCGTGGTTTCCGTTCCCGATGAGCCCGCAGGGCTTTCCGAGGTGTTGAAGCTTTTGGCAGAGGGGAGCGTGGATATCGAATATATGTATTCTCTGTTCACCCATCAGAACGCAAAGGCCTATATGGTGTTCCGTGTAGCGGATGAGGAAAAGTTCCGTGCGGTTTTGTCGGCTCACGGAATCGGCCTTGCCACCAAGGAAGAATTGGGCCTGAAGTAAAGCAAAAAAGGAGAATGAGAAAATGAATCTGTTGCAGATCGGCTTTGGACGGGAGGATTTCACACCGACGGAATTTCCCATATCCAATAACTCCACCCGCTACGTGACCGAGGTGGGAGATTCGATTTTTGCCTCTTGCCTTGCGCTTCGGTGGGAAGATCTGACCGTTTTGCAGTTTTCTCTGGATTTAAGAAACCTTTACGATAAGGACTATGCGAGAGTGCTGGCGGTGATTGCCGAAAAAACGGGAATTCCTCCCGAATGCATTTTGCTTTCCGCCACCCACAACCATTCCGCACCCGATATTTCCCTCAACGACCGACCCGATATTGACGCGTGGGAAAAGAAGATCGGCCTGCCTGCCATGTGCCGTGCCGCCGAGCGTGCTTTGGCGGATCTTGCTCCCGTTACGGGGGCAGAGGGCGGCAGAGCGGAAACGAAGAAATTGAGCTTCGTGCGCCGCTATTTTCGCGAGGACGGAAGCTTTTACGGCATTGCTTCCCCCAAAAGCACCTCTCCTCTCGCTCGCTCCGAGAGCCGTGCCGATCCCGAATTGCGGGCGGTCCGCATTCATCGGGAGGGGAAAAAGTCGGTGGTTTTGGTGAACTTTCAGACCCACGCCGCCAGCGGGCAAGGCTCGCATCCCACTCAGATCCACGCAGATTTTGTGGGAGAATTGCGCAAGAAGGTGGAGGCGGACGGTGAAAGCCTTCTGATGTATCTGCAGGGCGCCTGCGGCAACGTGAATTGCAATGCGAATCTGCCCGAGGATCGGGAGGGCTGGCCCGGCGACTGCTTCCATATCGGCCGCAAAATGGCGGAGGACGTGGCTTTTGCCTTGGAAAATGCCAAGCCCCTTTCCTTGGATCGCCTGGTTCTGATCCGCGATGAATTGACCTGTCGGGTGAACCACAAAAAGACCCATCTGGCCGAGATCGCAAAGGAGATCCAAAAGAATCCCGATAAAGAGGAAAGAAAGAAAATGATGGCGGAGGCGGGAATCGAAAACCGCTACGAGGTCAGTGCCATCATCAAGCGCAGTGCCTTCGGCGAAACCCGACAGATGCCGCTTTCGGCTTTGATCCTGGGGGATCTGGCTATGGGCTTTGCCCCCGTGGAGCTGTTTGACACCTGCGGAAAGGAATTCCGCGATGCCTCGCGCTACCCGATGACCTTCTTCTGCGGCTATACCAACGGCAGTCACAGCTATATGCCCTCGGCTCTTGCCTTCCCCAACGGAGGCTACGAGGCGCTGGAATGCCACTACGTTCCCGGAACGGGCGAGATGATCGCCTTAAAGCTTTTGGAAATGATCCATCGCAGTTAAAAGAATCCCCACCGCCTGTGCAGACGGTGGGGATTTTCTTTTTTTGCCTTGTCCGCTTAGTCCAGCGCCTCAAACAGGCCGATGGGGGCAATGGCAAGCTTTTTCTTCAGTTCGGTCAATTCCTTCTTCAGACTCTGAGCGGCTTCCTCGGAGATATGGGTGAAGGGCGGGGGGTTGAAGCCCGCGTCAATGCCCATAAAGCCCATGGCGGCACGCATAACGGACTGAAGGTTGCCGTAGCGGAAGAGCACCTCGATGATGGCGTTGGAGGCGAGATAATCCTCCTGCGCACCCTTGACGTCGCCCTTTTTCAGTCGGTCAATGGCGCGGATGCAAAGATCGGGGTAGAGGTTATAGGTACCGCCGATGACGGCGTCGGCGCCGGAGAGAATGCCCGAAAGGCACATTTCATCGTAGCCCGAATACACCATAAAATCCTTGCCCAGATGATCCTTGATGCGGCCCATCATATAGTGGGAGGGACCGGTGTATTTAACACCGCGCACCCCGGGGATCTCGGCTAATTTTTGGAACATGGCCACCGAAGGAGCATAATCGGCGGTTTTGGCGTAAACGATCAGAGGAATGGAGACGGCCTCGGCAATCTCGCTGTAATAGCGGTACATTTCCTCGGAGGAAAGCTTGTAATAATAGGAGGGAACTGCGGAGACGGCCAGACAGCCCAGCTCTTGGGCGTGCTTTGCCATTTCCACCGTTTCCTTTCCCGATACGGCGGCGATATGGGCCACGGCGGGGACTCTGCCGTTGACCAATTTGACCATGGATTCCAAGGCCATCATACGGTCACGGGAATCCATAGCGGGGCCGTAGCCGTTGCTACCGAGAAAATAGTAGCCTCCGATTCCCTTGGAGATCTGCCAATCGATCATTTGAGCGGCGCAGCGCTCGGAATAATTTCCCTTTTCGTCGAAGGGGGTGATGAAGGCGGGAATGACTCCCTGAAAGCTTTTCAGTGGCATGGTTTATTCCTTTTCTTTTTCAATACGAATTTTTTTCAGATCCTCGGAATCGATCTCCCGAAGGGTCTTATTTTCTTTGACACAAAGGGCGGCGGCCTTGCCCGCGGCCTCACCCGTCAGCGCACAGACGGGGATCACACGGGTGACCTCCCAGCCGTCTCCCTCGGGAGCGGAAACGATCCGACCGCAGGCGATCAGGTTGGGAAAATCCCGATTCCAAAGGCAACCGAAGGGGATCTGGTAGTGCTTGCCGACGTTCTTTTTCCGAAAATCGCCGCAATCTCCGATGGAATCCTCGAATGTTTCCCCGTCGATGCCGCAAAAGTCCCGATTGCCGCAAATACGGCGGATGGTGCGGAATTGAGGCATGGTGGGGAGCATCATCAGATCAAAGGAATTTTCTTCCCATTCCGAGATGCGATCCAGCATTCGGCTTTTGCCGATGATGAGATAATCGGTGATCTCCTCGGCGGTGACGCCGGTGACCCGCGCCATTTTCTCGGGTTGACCCACACCGTTCATATTACTGCCCGAATTGATCCATTTGCGGAAGGCGCAGGTGTTGTGATTTTCTGCCAAGGCGGCGGCATCCTCGGTCAAATATCCGTGGGCAATGTAGCTCATGTAATTCTTTCCGACCACGGTGGGAACTCCTGCGCGGTGCATCAAAACCGCATCGCCCGAGGCGTCGATGAAAACGTCGGCCTCGAAATATTCACTGCCGCCCGCACTTTCCGTAATGATGCCGCGGCAAAGGCCATCTTTCATTACGGGACGGGTGACCAGCGTTTCAAAACGGAGGGTGACCCCGTTTTCCAAGGCAAAGCGATCCAAAAGAAGGGAATAGACCGTCGGAGAAAAATAGGAGGAATAGCGCTCGTTCCGAGGGGCGCATTTTTCCTTGCCGCCCCACTTTTTCGGCAGATTGTTAAAGCCGCATCGGGTTGCCAGACGGATCATTTCCTCGGAAAGGCCGAAGATCATTTGCTTGCCCTCTCCGTCGCAAAGGGGCTCGTACCAAGAGATCAGACCGCCCGTGGCCAGTCCGCCCAGATTGATTCCTTTTTCCAAAAGAAGGGTTTTGGCCCCTCCTCGGGAGGCCGCTACGGCCGCCGCAACGCCTGCGATACCGCCGCCGACCACAATCACGTCAAAACGTCCTTTTTCTTGAATGATCTGTTCCAGCTTCATCATACGCTTCCTTTCAAGAATCTTTGGATGACAAGCTCGCGGAAGGAGGGGGAAAGGCTTGCAAAATACGCGGTAAAGCCCGTGACCCGCACCACAAGATCGGGGTGAAGATCGGGGTTTTGGTGTGCCTCCATCAGCTTTTTTTCATCCAGAATGTTGATGTTGATCAGGGTTCCGCCCTGAGAAAAATGGCCTTTTATGAATTGAACCACGGTATCCACACCGTCCTTGTCGGCCTTCAGATTGGGGTCGAATTCGATCTGAAGGGGAGCGGCGTTGCCAAAGCCGCATTGTACCGAGGCAATTCCGCAGGCCTGCGCGGTGGGGGCACCGTCCCGACGGAAGCCCGGATTGGGGTTGGCTCCGTGGGAAAGGGGCTGTCCCTTTCTTCTGCCATTGGGAGTGGCCCCAACGGTCTTGCCGTATTCAATGCTCCGCGCCCAGGAGAACCAGCCGGGAACCAGGCATCTGCCCTCGGGCATTTTCTGCGCTTTGACCGTTTCGGTCCAGCTGCGGGTTAATTCCACGGCCCAGCGATCGGCTTCGGTTCCGCCGTGACAGTATTTGGGGGTGGATGCCAGCATCAAGCGGACTCTTTCATCGGGAAAATCCTGCTTGAGTGCCGAAAAGAGCTCGTCCCAATTCAAAAGCCCCTCCTTTTCCACACGGGTCTCCAGGGCGGCAAAGGAATCTGCCACCACGGCAAGCCCCGCGCCGTCTACCCCCACGGTGAAGAGGGAGGCACAGCGGGTAACGTCCTCGCCCGTTTCCAAGGAATCGTGCATCAAAAGATTCATCACCAGCTCGGGGGTGACCTCCCACTGGTGATCCAAATGGAGATTGACGCCCTCGGCAATGACCCTCACCGCCTCTCGCAGATGATGGCGGTAGATTTCGTACAGACGGGCAACGGAGGGGCTTTCTTCCGCCTCCAATTCCTCCAAGGCCACCTCAAAGACCTTGGCTACGTTGACCTTGACGGTGTCGTTCATGGGGTATTCCTTCCCCGGAACGCTCATCCAATTACAGCCCACGGCAATGCGCTCCGAGGCAGTCTTCCGATCCACCCCGTTTTTTATATAGCCCTCGGTGAGAGCCTTGGCGTTGCAAAAGCGAGGCCAGGCATTTTGATTCTTCAACAGATAATAAGCGGAGCGGCGAAGCACCTCGGGATCGCAGTTTTCGTGAACGCTGACCGTGAGATTGCAGGAAATATTGATCTTGTCCGCCGCCTCCAGCCACAGGAAGGTCAGGGGATTGGTCAGATCCCGTTCGTTTTCATCCACCCCCGAAAGCTGATAGTAATGGGGGTCACAGAGCATCAGATTGGCCAACAGGAAGACGGCCTTTTCGTCATCGAGGATCCCTGCCTCCACGTCCCTTTGATAATAGGGGTACAAAAGCACGTCTCCCCGAAAGCCTGCTCCGTCACGGGTATAAATGCGGGCGGCACAGTTGAAATGCACCGTCCATTGGCAAACCTGGTGGAAGGTCTTGGGGGGGTCCAAACGGATGGCACGGTTGACGGAGAGCATTTCCTCCAGAGAAGCGCGGATCTCGGGGCGCGTTTCTTCTTTTAGAAGGGCTTCAATCTGAAGAATATGCCGATCAATGAAATCCACGATGGCCAGAAGCACTCTTTTTTCCGCCTCGTAAAATTCTTTTTTGTCGGGGTGGGCCGCAAGACCCGCCTCCACCTTTTTTAAAAGCCCGCCGAAGCCCAAGGAAAAGCCGATGCGGTAATCGCAGGCAAAGTGAGCGTCGGAATCGATGCCCGTTTGCAGATTGTATTTTTTCTGCAGGGGCTTGAGATGATCGTAGGGAAAGCGCTTTTCATCCCAGCGCTTGGACCAAAGATGGGTGGCGCTTTTCATCAATTCTTGGGTTTTGGGCTTGTTTTTCAGCCAATCGGGCAAATAATGCACGTCTCCGCGGTAGTTGACCA
The DNA here is from genome assembly GCA_017507325.1 of Clostridia bacterium. Lineage (GTDB taxonomy): Bacteria > Bacillota > Clostridia > Oscillospirales > SIG627 > RGIG5579. The sequence continues at coordinate 14,258 of JAFWBD010000022.1, forward strand.
GCATATCCCGCCATCTGCCGCAAAGCAGTTCCATGGGGTCCACGTAAGGAGGGTGAGCGGCCATCACACGGCAAAAATTCTCAGCCATGGCGCTGTAGCCGTAAAAGCTTCCGTTTTCGCTGTTGTAATAGGGGATTACCTCGTAGTTTTCGGGCAGGGGAACGGTGCCGAAATCATCCAGATCGGTATAGCCGTTCTGCGCCCGCTTTTCCAAGGTGTGGCGTATTTTGGTTTCGCGAAGAATTTTCATGCGATCATCGTAGGAAAGCATAGCGACGGGTCCTTTCCATCAGATCCTCGGAGGGGATCGAAAATTGCTGCTGAGAGAGACCCAGCGCCCTTGCCTTTTCCAGACCCAAGGGGTGATAGGGCAAAAGGCTGTATTCTCGGACGGCGGGAATCCCTTGGAGAAAGCGGGAAATTTCCTCGATTCCCTGCTCAATCTCGGGAATCAGAGGGGTTCGGGCCAAAATGGGTGTTGTTCCCCCGCCGAGGCGCAGAAAATGCTCTCGGATGGGGAGGTTGGAAACCCCCGTGTAGCGGCGGTGGAGGGCATCGTCCCAAATTTTAAAATCCGCCAAAATCAGATCGACAGAGCGGAAAACCTCCTCGTCATAGAGAAACAGGGAGGTTTCCACCGCACAGTGAACGCCCTTTTTTTTCAGAATGCGCAGACAAGCCAAAAGAAAATCCCGCTGAAGGAGCGGCTCTCCGCCCG
>JAFWBD010000023.1 GCA_017507325.1 Clostridia bacterium
GAAAAATTGGAAGAATACATACATTACTACAACAATGAGAGAATCTCTCTCAAACTAAAAGGAATGAGCCCTGTGCAATACCGAGCTCATTCACAAACAACTTAATATTTTATTTTTGTCTAAACTTTTGGGTTCACTTCAATTTTGCTTGGTTCTCTTTTTCTATGAAAACTTTCGCCCTTACAGCTCAATGACACCGCTGTAATCGTGAACGAATTCCCCTGCGATGTACTTGGCCTTAATGGAACGCATCAAGCTGGTATCCTCGGGAAGCTCCTCCAAGGGACCCTTGAAGCTTTGAGGGAATACAAAGCTGAATACGCTTCTGCCCTTATCCTTTCTGGGATAGCGGACAAAGCAACGGCCGAAGGAAAGGATCTTGGAATCGGGCTTGAGCATTTCCTCCAATTCATAGGAAAGAAGCCAGGAAGAACAGCAGAACATTTTGGGAGACCAATCGCCGTAGCCTCTTTCCACAATTTCCTTGGCACCTGCAAGTGCGGCAGAGAAATTCTCGGGAGAAACGTCGGCTCCTCTGGGAATGTGAATGCCGATGCAGGTATCGCCGGGCTTCATGATCTCTTCCCACTCGGATTTGGGGAAGGTTTTGATTTCGTTAAAGTACTTGCCGTTTTTGGCAGGATAACCGATATAAGCCTCCTCGGTTTCCTCAAAGGTGGTTTCAAAGGAGCCATCGGTATCCTCACAACCTGCAGACCCCAAGGGAAGGCCGCTCTTGTGCATCGTTTGAGGAATGGAAACGGGGAGAATTTCACCGGTTTTCTTGTTCTTCAAAATGTGCCCCAGGGAATATCTGTGAAGCTCAAAGTTGAAGCCGAGATGATCGAAGATTCTGGTTTTGGTGTAAAGGCAAAGCCAACGGAAATACATGGCGATCAGAGAGGGGCGGCCGATGATGTTCTTGGAGGTATGGCTGACGTTGCCGTAATAGCGGCGCATATATTTGAGGGCAAACTCTTCGGAAAAGCCACGCTTGATATAGCCGTCGTATGCGGCCTCCACAGCAGGAACGTGAATGAAAAGCTGAAGCAAATCGCCCGCCGGGGTTCCGTCGGGATCGGGAACGGGGATCTTGGTAACCTTCTCGTATTCCTCATCGATCATATAAAGGCTGCTAACGTCCACCCAGGTCTTTCTGTTTTCGTCCTGCTCGATGGCGGCCCAGCTCTTCTTGGCTGCTTCGTAATACTCGCCGAAGAAATCGAAGCGCTCCTGTAAGCGGTCGATCATTTCCATGGAGCAAAGCTCTGCTTTTCTGTTCTCGGGAATGGGATAATAGCGGAACATTCCTTCGGGAATGTTGTCGTATTTTACAACGCCGATGGCTTTTGCAATTTCGTTCAGTGACATCATAAGTTTTGTCCCCCTTATCATATTCATTGCCTCATCATTCTAACACAAGATAAGGCTCTGCGCAAGAGAAATGCCGAAATCTTGGAAAAAAACAGTGCTTTTTTCTTTAAAAAACACATTTATTCGGCGTTTCTAACGTTTGCTTCGTGCTTTGCGGCGTGAAACCATCGGGCACCCGTGCTGACCACGAGGATCCCTGCCGCCATAACGCCCGCAATGGCAAGGGTGTGGGCCCCTTGAGAGACCACGGCCCCGCTGATCCCCGAGACCGCTTGCCGAGCGGTGTAATAAATTCCCGCACCGGGAATCAAGGGCAAAAGGGAAATGGTCAGATAGGAAATGGCGGGATATTTTCGCACTCTTGCCATGATCTCCGCAAAAACGGCGGCAAAAACCGTAGCGAAAAAGTATGCGACCAGCTCGCCCGCTCCGAAATGAAGCACCAGACAGTAAACAGCCCAAACCGCCGTTCCTCCCAGAGCGCAAACGAGGCTTCCCGTTCCGTGAATGTTAAAGACCCAAACGAAGCCGAGACAGGCAAAAAAGGAGGCGATGCAGGTAACGAGAGGGGAGTACGTAAGGCCCTCTGCCGAAAGAGGCAGAGACCAAAGACCGTCGGCCGCATTCCAGGCGGCGGCCGTACCCAGCGCAATGGCGGCGGCAATCAAAAGCACCTCCACAATGCGGTTGATGCCGGAATTGGTATCACCGAAGATGATATCTCGCATGGCATTGGTGAACAAGATCCCCGGCACCAAAAGCATCAGCGTTCCGATAATGGCTGTATCTACGTGATCCGAGAGACCGAGCGCAGCGGTGGAATAGAGAAAGAAGCCCATTAAAAAGGAGGACAGAAGCTTTTGAAAAAACACGTTGGTATTCTGCTTTTCCGCCAAGGGCAAAACGGCCCCCAACAGCAGACCGCAAAGAGCGGCCGCAAGGCAATCTCTTGCGGTTCCGCCGAAAAAAACGCAAAATCCCCCCGCAACCAGCATATGCCCCAACAAAAATATGAAAAAGGGGTAATTTTTGCACCGCGCTTCGGTTTCCCGAAGCCAAGCCTTTGCCGTTTCGGGAGAAGGATGCTCGCTGCAAATGCGGCGGCTGAGATTGCTGTATTGCTCCACTGCCTCCAGATCGGTTCCCCGACGGGAAATGCGGTGTAAAACGGTAAGGGGTGGAGAATCGGGCGCGGTCACGGATACGAAAAGGCTGTTGGGAACCGCATACACCTGAGCGTTCAAGCCGCAGGAGGAGAGGATCCGAACCACGCTTTCCTCCACACGGTAGGTTTCCGCACCGGAGGAGGCCATGCGAAGGCCGATCTCGGAGGCCAATTGCATCCACAGCTCCGATCCCGCCGACGGTGCTTTTGCTTCCATAAGCGTTTCGGTTTCTGCCATCATTTTCTACCGTTTCGTTGCGTTTCAGCCAATTTTGTCCGCTCCCGACTGATTGCTCGCCAAGAGGGCATCGTTTTTAAAATTTCGCTCAGATCCCGAAGCTTTTCGGGAATCTTGATCTTCTGGGGACAAATGCTCATACAAGCCCCGCAGTCGATGCAAGCGGAAGGCTTCTTGTCTTCCTCCATCAATTCAATGCGCATGGATACGTTGAAGGATTTTGAAACCTGCAGCTCGTTGTATACCGAAAGGAAGAAGGGAATATCCAGCCCCTTGGGACAGCCCTTCAGGCAGTAGCCGCAGCTTGTGCAGGGAACGGAATGCTTCATTTGCTCCGCGACCTCAAAGAGAAGTGCCTGCTCCTTTTCGGAGAGGGGAGCTTCCTTTTCAAAATACTTCAGATTCTCGGCCATCTGCTCGGGAGAGGACATTCCGCTGAGCACCACCGTAACGCCGGGAATGCCCTGGAGAAAGCGAAAGCTCCACTCTGCGCTTTTACGGGTGGGATCGGCCTTTCTCAGCAAATCCTGCTGTTTTTCGGTAAGCTGAATCAGCTTTCCGCCCCGCAAGGGCTCCATAACCCAGATCGGGATCTTTCTTTCCTGCAAAAGATGCACCTTTTCGGCGGCATTTTGCAAAGACCAATCCAGCCAGTTCAGCTGAATCATACAAAAATCCAATTCATCCCCCCATCTGTCCAGAAAAGCGCGGATGACATCGGGCTTGCCGTGGCTGGAAAAGCCGAGATGGCGGATCCGCCCTTCTTTCTTTTGGCGGATAAAGTAATTGACGATATCCCATTGAGGATCCATATAGGTTTCAATGGATTTCTCAAATACGTTATGGAGAAGATAGAAATCGAAATACTCCACGCGGCACTTTTTCAATTGATCCTCAAAGACCTCAGCGGGATGATAGGAGGGAGCGATCTGATGACCGGGGTACTTGGAGGCGAGAAGGTAGGATTCTCTGGGGTATCGGGAAAGGATCTCTCCCATCACCGTTTCGGAGTTTCCCTCGTGGTAAGGGTATGCCGTGTCGAAATAACGGATCCCACCCTCCAATGCCATCCGTACCATTTCGGCTGTTTTTTCCTTGTCAATGTCTCCGTTTTTGCCGCCCTCTATCAAGGGGAGACGCATACAGCCGAGTCCCAGCATCGGAAGAGAGCCGTTTTGAAATTCTCTTGTAATCATTGTCATACTCCTTTATGGTAAAAAATCGGGGGAGAAATGTGAATTGTTGCAAACTATCGGTTGAATTTTAAACGTTTTGTATATAAAAAGAAATAGGCTTGCATTTTCCGACAGAATGTGATAAAATCGGTATTTGGTTGGTGAAACCTTAAGTCTACTTTTACTTATCTATTCAATCATTGGGAGAATCAGTAAATGGAAGAAATTCTTTTGATCGTTTTGATCGTTTTGCTTTTCGGTTTGGTGGCTTTGGTTTGCGGTCTCCGTTTTTTTCAGTCCTTTTCCGAGGAGCTCCGCTATATCAATATGGAAATTCACAGAACCACCGGGGCGGAGAGAGAATCGTGGATCCGCAGAAAGAAGCGCCTTTGGCGTTCTCTGCTTCCTTTTTCCTCCGGTAAAAGAGGGCGCTGAGGCTTTTCATAGCATCCGATCGTTTTTTTCGGTCCGTTTTCAAACGGACCGTTTTTTTATGCCCGAATGAGGGATCGCCTCGCTCTTGTTCTCGGCAGGGGCTTTTTCTGAAGGAAAGAAGAGCAGGAGGATCGCTCCCGCCAAGGGAAAGAGCATACCCAGAATCAATCCGATCTTCATTCCGATTTGATGGGGCGTGATGGAAAGCGCAGCGGCCCATTGGCAAACGGCGGGGATCTCGGCGGCAAGATCCGTTACCATTCCCACGGCCTGGGGCACCAAAGAGGCACCCAGATCACCGCCTGCGGCCATAAGAGCAAAGAGAACCACGCCTCCCCGTGGAAATTGCTCTGAGGAGAAGATCAGATTGCCCGGCCACAGCATGGAGGTAAAAAGGCCCGTCAGAACGCAAGCGAAAAGACCGAGGGCGGGAAAGGGGGAAACGGCCGCCAGCAGATAACAAAAAACGGCGCCGAAAAAGCCTCCCAGAAGAATCGGCCGTATGCGTTTTCCCTTTTTGGCGTAAAGGCTTCTGCCCAGCCCCAAAAGCACGGCAAAAAGCGCCACGCCCAACACGTCACCCCAAAATTTTGGGATTTCCAAGGCCTCCTCAAGATACCCCGAGGCCCACTGGGCCATGGTGCATTCCGCGGCACCGCCGAAGAAGATCAAAAGGATGCAAAGCCAAAGCCTTTTGTTTTTCATAAAGCGAAAAACGCCCGAAACCCTTTCTCCTTTTGTCATCGGAGGGAAAGGACAGCGAAAGAGAAGCACGGCGGCGCAAAGCGGAACCAAAAGGAAAAAAGCCACCAGCCATTGCCAGGCTTCTTTTTGAAAGACCACAAGAAACAGGGCGCTGAGCAAAATAACGGGAACCACGCCCCAAGCATAAACCGAATGCAGGCGGCTCATTTCCCTTTGAGGATTCTCTGAGGGGATGGCGGCGATCACGGGACTGATCAGCGCCTCTGCGATTCCCGCGGCGGCGGAAAAGATCACCGTACCGAGAAGCAGCACGTAGAATTCTCTCCCGGGCAGGATCGCGGGAGCCAACAAATACAAAACCAAACCCGTTATGGTAAAGAATGGCGCGGAACGGACGGTTTTGCAAAGATCAAAGCGATGGGAAAAGAAGGAAAAGAGCAGATCCATTCCCAATTGCGTCAGATAATTGATCAGGATCAAAAATCCCAGAGAAGAAAAAGAAAGCCCGTAAAGAGAGCGAAAGGTTGAAAACAAAAGGGGCGGCAGATTGGCCACCACCGACATGGAAAGATTGACGGCCCAGCAGCCGTAGCGAAGTCTGGCGTAAGGTGATTTCATTGGAGAACAAGGGATCCTTATCGTGTTTTTTTTATCATATCACAGGAGAATTTTTCCGTCAAGGGATGGGGGCAAACTCATGTAAAAAGTGCCATCGCTTGACGGCGAAAAAAAGGGCCGACGGGAAAACGTCGGCCCTTGGTCCACCCCAGGAGGTTCGAACTCCCAACCTTCAGAATCGGAATCTGATGCTCTATCCAATTGCGCTAAGGGTGGATATTCGGTGCCGAAGATCGGCACCGCTTATTTCAGAGGGGTCTCGATGAACCGAAATTCATTCGGTCAGAGACGGAATCACAACGGGGATCAGCCACAAAAGCTGGTAGATCAGAACGAACAAGCCGTTGATGCGGGAAAGATCACCGAAAAGATGAAGGAACAGCACCACGCCTGCGCCCACGAAGAGGGAGATCAGCTTGATGGCAATATTAATCTTGGAAAGTCTGCGGAGAGAATCGCAGATCTTAAAGCCGCGAAGCAGGTTGGAAATGGTGGAAGTGCAGACCAAACCGCTCTTTGCCCGCTCAGCGGGAGGCGTTTCCTTCATAACCTCGCAGGTCTTGATGATGCCTGCGGGGATGCGGTCGTTTTGCAGCAAAACGGAAAGCAGCTCGGAATCCACGTTGGGATCGCAGGTCTTTACTGCAGGGCAAACGCCGGTTTTGAAAATGGTAAGCAGGGTCTTTTTGAAGCGCTTGCTGATGGCATAGCGAACGTAGAACTTGGCGGCCAATTCCGAGCCGATGACCATATACATAATGCGGCCTGCTTTGGATTCAAAGCTGTCGTCGATGGTATCCTTGGTGTAGCCGAAGTCATAAGCCATCAGATAGTTGCGGTTGCCGACAAAAACGTCCTTCCCGCCGATCTTGGCACACATACCGTCGGAGGTGATCTCCAGAAAATCGAAATTGTCGGGAATTTCGGTGCAAACACCGGCAATGGCCTTTTTGAATACCAGAGAGAGGGGGCCGCCCAGCTTCTGGAAGATCATAGCGGCGTAGAGAATGGCCTCGTCAATGCGGGTCTGTCCGTAGGTACGGATGGTGGAAACCTTCACGCTCTTGGGAGGGAAGATCTCCTGATCGGCAAAGGATACCACGTCGCAAAAGGCGTGCTCGTCGGATTCGGCGGCACTGAGAATGGCGCAATCCTTCTTTTCCGCCACGCGGGACAGATGAGAGAAGGGGAGAACCACGGTGAAGACACCGCATAAGGGGAAGCACATCATTGCCATGGCAGTAAAGCGATTGAAGGCCAAGAGCCAGCTTGCCTCCTGACGGAAGGACAGCGCACCGAAGGCGATGGCAACCAAAAGGGAAAGAATGAGGGAAACCCCGAAGGATTTTTCAAGACTTGAGGGCTTTTCCACTCCTTCAAAGAAGCCGTCCACAAAATTCGTGCGCTTGACGGAGTAAAACTTGGGCTCACCCTCCAGCTGCTCACGGAAGGCCTCCTTCTCGGCGGCATCCTCGGGCAATTCCTCGGTCATGAACTTCTCTCCCGCCTTACCGAAAATACGGAAGGTGCGGTAGATCCGCTTGGATTCGAGAAGAGCACAGATGGAAGAGATCAGGCAGAACAAAGAGGCGACCGAGCCGAAAAGCGCGTAATCGGTCTGATGAGAGAGCATCAGAACAACGGGGTGTGCCACCGCCAGAACCGTTGCCAAAAAGGGAATGGTGTTGCGGTTCGGCTTCAAGCGGAACAAGCCTCGAACGCCGTCTCCCAAAGAGGAGAGAACCAAAAGAGCGGAGATCATCACCAGCTGAATGTCGATGACCAAATATACCATATTGTAGATCCCGCCGGGCTTTAAAAACTCGGGGTGATACAGATTGGAAAACAGAGCGCTTTCCAAATACAGCGTGGCAAAAAAGGCGATCACGGACCAAGCCACGTTGCACAGATAACGGAAATTGCGGTTGCGCAGATATTCGGCAAATTCGTCGTAATCCTCCTGCGCGGAAAACTCATCGGGGAGGTATTCCTTGGAATCGTCCTTCTCCGAGAAATCATCGTAATGATCGTTGTCAAGATAGGGATTCTCCTGATCCTGAACCCGAACCTCCTCGGAAAGCTGGGGCACCGTTGCCTGATCTTCCTCGGGAGTCAAGCTGTTGAGGGTCTCCTCAATGGAAAAGCTGCTGTTGTATTCCTTGGTTTTTTCATCCTGCCCGTCGTGCACGGCAACGTAAGAATCGTTTTCCTCCTCGGAAAGAGGATCGATAGCTTCTTCCTCGGAGGAGAAGGCAAGGCCCGGCTCCGCGTTGAAATCGGGAGCGGCTTTCTTTTTCTTCTTTTTGTCAGAGCCGAACACCTCCTGAAGAAGTGCGGCGGTGTGATTGTATTCCTCTTCGCCCGTATCGGCGGAAACCGTTCCCTTGGTGTGATTGAAAACGGCATCGATCTTCTTATTCTTACCGATCTCTTCCTCGGAAAGCTCCGAGATCTCGCGGGTGGCGGCTTTCTCGTCCTCCTCGGAGTAAACGAAATCGCGGGTTTCCTCCAAGGGAGAAGCTGCCTCCTCCGGGGCTTCATTCTCGACAATCTCTTCCTCGGGCACCGCTGCCTCTTCGACGGCAGGTGCTTCTTCGGGGATGGGATCGCTTACGTCCTTGTCATCGGGAGCTTGACTGTCCGATAAAACGGCGGGCTCAAAGGCCGCCTGAGAAAAGGAAGGAGCGGGGTCTGCCGCGCCTCGACCGGCGGCAGGCATATTTTCTTCGCTGAATAACAGCGGGAAAAATTCTTCGTCGCAATCTTTATTCTTCTTTCCCGACTTTCCCTTCGGGTCTTCATTTTTACTTTTTCTTGAGAATCTGTAAATGGAAGCCATGAAAAGCCCTTTCTGAAATCTATCTGTGTTTTAAAACTTCATATAAGATGACGGCGCCTGCGCAGGAAACGTTCAGAGAATTGACCTTTCCTTTCATGGGAAGGGAAATGACAAAATCGCTTTTTTCCTTGAGCAGACGGGAAACCCCGAAGCCTTCGCTTCCGAGAATGATCCCGACGGGTCCTTTGTAATCCGTTTGGTCGTAGGGCTTGCCGTCCGCCTCGCAGGCGTAGATCCAAAGCCCCTTTTCCTTTAAAAGCTCTACCGTTTGCGCAAGGTTGGAAACGCGGCATACCGCAAGATGCTCCGCCGCTCCCGCCGAGGATTTGATCACCGTCGGCGTTAAACCGACTGCCCCCGCCTTGGGAATGATGATCCCGTGGACGCCTGCTCCCTCACAGCAACGGATCAGAGCCCCCAGGTTGTGGGGATCCGAGATCCCGTCCGCCAAAACGAAAAAGGGGTCCTCTCCGCGGGAATGAGCGATCTTGAAAAGATCCTCCAGCTTTGCATATGCCTTGGCCGTGGTAAGGGCAACGACGCCCTGATGAAAAGAGCCGCCGCACAAAAGCTGCAGGCGCTTCCGATCGGCATAGGCCAAAGGAATCTTTTTTTCTTTGGCCAAGGATACGATCTTTTTTAAAGAGCCCTCTCCGTCCTTTTGCAGATAGATCTTATCTACGGGACGGGGGGAGGAGAGCAATTCCAGAACGGCATTCCGCCCCGCTACGATCTCTCCGCCCGCATTTTGAAATTCGGACGCATCTTTTTCATCGGTTTTTTTAAAAACGTTCTCTCTCATAGTTATCATTATATCACAGAAAAAATAAAATGTATAGACTTTTTTGAATTTTTTTCAAAAAAACCCTTCCGAGAAGACGAAATCTGTCCGAAAAAGAAAAAAACTTCCTCATTATATAAAAAATAATATAGAAATAACTTGCAATTTTGCCCCCTTTTGGTATATGATAAAAGATGATAGTTTTGAAAGGGGGGAAAAGGGTGAGCTGGAAGGTCATCGAAAGCCGTCAGAACGAAGCGGTCAAATCGCTGTGCGCGCTGTCGGAGAAAAAGGTTCGTTGCCGCGAGGGGTTGATCGTCGCTGAGGGAAAGACCCTCTTTACCGATCTTTTGCGGAAGGGAATTGCCCCCGAGCGGGTCTTCGTTTCCTCTGCCAACGCCGCCCTGCGGGAGGAGGCGGAGGGGCTGCTTTCGGGAACCCCGTGTGAAAAATATCTTCTTGCCCCCTTTGTGTTTGAAAAGGTCACCACCGAAAAGGGCAGTCAAGGGATCGTATCGCTGTTTTCCGAAAAAAAGCTGAGGGAGAAAAATCCCCTTTGTCGATACGAGCGCCTGATCGCCTTGGAAAATCTGCAGGATCCCGGTAACGTGGGAACCGTCATCCGAACGGCGGCCGCTCTGGGAGCGGACGGTGTTTTGCTTGCGGGCTGTGCCGATCCCTTTTCCGTTAAGGCCACTCGCGCCTCCATGGGCGCCATTGCCGACGTTCCCATTCGGATCTTTCGGGAGGTCGGGGAGATCTTCGAGCTTTTGAAGGAAAAGGGCGTTCACAGCGTTGCGGCGTGTCTTTCCGAGGATGCGGTGGAGATCGGCCGCGCGAGGCTTTCCGCCCCCGTCTGCGTTTTCATCGGAAACGAAGGAAAGGGGCTCAGCGCCAAAGCCGTTGAATCGGCTGAGGAAAAGGCCATCATCCCCATTTCCCGCGCCGAAAGCTTGAATGCGGGGGTTGCCGCCGCGATCTTCTTGTGGGAAATGTCGGGAAAGAAAGGGGAAAGAACGTGAAGGATCGGGAATTGCTGTATTGGCTTTGGCTGTCGTTGGCTTGCCGCTCGGGCTCGGTGCTCCCCTCAACGCTTTTGAAGTATTTCGGCTCGGCGGAAAACGTTTATCGGGCAAGCCCCGAGGATCTGGAGGAGGTGGATACCCCCTTTTACGGGCACGAAAAGGATTTGGCCGATAAGAATCTGGAAAAGGCCGAGGGAATTCTCTCCTACTGTCGGAAGCAGAAGATCGGAATTGCCACGCCTTCGGATTATTTTTATCCCGAATCCTTCCGTCCTCTGCCCAATAAGCCCATCGTTTTGTATTATCTCGGAAATTTCTGCGATTTTGACAATCGCTTTACCGTCGGCGTGGTGGGAAGCCGTGACCCCAGTGAATACGGGCTTCACGCCGCCAAGCGCATTTCCTACGATCTGGCTCGTGCGGGTGCAGTGATCGTTTCGGGAATGGCCAGCGGGATTGACAGCGCCGCGCACCGTGCCGCTTTGTATCACGAAAGCTTCACCGTGGGGATCCTGGGCTGCGGAATCGATCGGGTCTATCCCAAGGAAAATGCGGAGCTTTATGAAAGCGTGATCCAAAAGGGGCTTTTGATCACGGAATTTCCTCCGGGCACCGCCCCGATGGGGAGAAACTTTCCCGTCCGCAACCGCTTGATCTCCGCTTTGTCGGATGCGGTCTGCGTGATCGAGGGAAGCGAGCAAAGCGGATCTTTGATTACGGCCGAGGAGGCCATGAAGCAGAAGAAGGGGCTGTATGCGGTCCCCGGCTCCATTTTTGCCGCAGGCTCTGCGGGGAGCAATTTTCTGTTGAAGGTGGGAGCCAAGCCTTGCCTTTCCGCTTACGATCTCATTGAGGACTACAGAGCTTCCTATCCCGATCTGGCGGGGGCTCTTTCGCTGTTCGGAAAGAAGGAGGAGCCGAAGAAAAAGGAAAAGAAGCCGAATTTGAAAAAGAAGATCAAATCGTACGTATTTCCGGGGGCACAGCGCAAAAAAGAGGAGTCCTTACCGCCGGAATACGATTTCGTGATGGCGGGAGAAGAGGATTCGCAGGGAAAGAAACCGTCCGTATCGGAGAAGATCCCCGCCGCCTCGCCCTTGCCGACTCTGTCCGAGGAGGAGCGAAGCGTATATACTGCGCTGGGCTTCGAGCCGGTTTTGGCGGACAGCCTCGTAAGAGAGGGGCAGACCGCCGCCGAGGTTCTTCGGATCTTAACGAAACTTGAAATCAAAGGCCTTGTACGCAAGGTTGCGGGAGGAAAATTTGTTCTCGCAGACCGTGCGGAGGCGTGAAAGGAAACAGTATGGCAAATAACCTTGTGATTGTGGAATCACCAACCAAAGCAACAACCATCAAAAGCTTTCTGGGGAGCGGCTATAAGGTCGTGGCCTGTCAGGGGCATATCCGCGATCTGCCCAAGAGCACTCTGGGTGTGGACCTGGAAAACGATTTTACACCGAAATATATCAACATCCGCGGAAAGGGCGATCTGATCGCGGAGCTGAAGAAGGATGCGAAAAATGCCGACAAGGTATTTCTCGCCAGCGACCCTGACCGAGAGGGAGAGGCCATCAGCTGGCATCTTCAAAAGGTTTTGGGGCTGGAGGGAAAGCCGGGCGGGCGCATCTCCTTTAACGAAATCACAAAGCCTGCCGTGAAAAATGCCATTGCCCATCCCCGCAGCATCGATATGGCCTTGGTGGATTCTCAGCAGACCCGCAGGATTCTGGACCGTATCGTGGGGTACAAGCTCAGTCCGCTTTTGTGGAAGAACGTGCAAAACGGCCTTTCCGCAGGGAGAGTGCAATCGGTGGCGACCCGCCTCGTGGTGGATCGGGAGCGGGAGATCCGCGCCTTTGTTCCCGAGGAATACTGGGTTTTGACCGCTCTTCTCGAAACCCCGCAGGAGAAGGAATTTGCGGCTCGCTTTTACGGTGTCGGTTCCAAAAAAATGCCGCTGCCCGATGAAAAAAGCTGTTCGGAGGTGCTTCGGTCCCTGGAGAATGCCGTCTTTACCGTGAAAAAGGTGGAAAGCAGTATGAAATCCAAGCATCCCGCTCCGCCTTTTACCACCTCCCAGCTTCAGCAGGAGGCTTTCAAGCGCTTGGGCTTCCCCTCGAAAAAGACTATGCGCATTGCCCAATCCCTCTATGAGGGCTTGAATTTGGGTAAGCACGAGGAGCACGGTCTGATCACCTATATGAGAACCGATTCGCTTCGCATTTCGGATGAGGCAAGAGAGGCCGCAAAACAGGTGATTCTGGCACAGTACGGAGAAAAGTTCTATCCCGAAAAGCCCCGCGTTTACAAGTCCAAGGGAGCCAGTCAGGATGCCCACGAGGCCATCCGCCCCACCTCTCCCGCCAAAACCCCCGAAAGCCTCAAGGAGGTGCTCTCCTCGGAGCAGTACCGCCTGTATAAACTGATCTGGGATCGCTTCATCGCCAGCCAGATGGTATCGGCCAGCATTCACGTGCAAAACGTGGAGATCGAGGCCTCTTGCGGTGACGGAAAGCACTATACCTTCCGCGCAAGCGGAGAAAATACCCGTTTTCACGGTTATTTGAAGGTGTACGGCGAATTGCGTGAGGAGGGGGAGAACGATTCCGTAACGGGCGGAAAGCTGCCTCCCGTTCAGGAGGGCGACCCTCTGAAGCGGAAGGAAATTGCCTCCAAGCAGAATTTCACTCAGCCTCCCCGCCGCTACAACGAGGCCAGCCTTGTGGATGCCTTGGAGGAAAAGGGAATCGGGCGTCCCAGCACCTACGCCCCCACGCTGGAGACCATCTTGAACCGCGGCTACATTGCGCGGGATAAAAAACAGTTTGTTCCCACCCCCTTGGGTGAGGTGACCAACGATATTATGGAAAAGCATTTTGCCACCGTGGTGGATTATGAATTCACCGCCAATCTGGAAAGAAAGCTGGATGATATTGCCGAAAAGAAGGAGGAATATCTGGGCGTGATTTCCGAATTCTACGGTGAATTCAAGACCCTTTTGGAGGCTGCGGAGAAGGAGCTTTCCGAACAGGGAAAGGTGCTCCTGCCGCAGGAGGAATTGGATGAGGTCTGCCCCAATTGCGGAAGAAGGCTCGTGGTAAAAAGCGGCCGCTTCGGAAAATTTGCCGCTTGCCCCGGCTACCCCGAATGCAAGACCACCATGACCCTGGACCGCGACGGAAAGGTGGCAGCTCCCCGTGAAAAGGAAAAGGAAGAGATCGTGGAGGGAATGGTCTGTGAGAATTGCGGTAAGAGCGTGGTGCTGAAAAGCGGGCGCTTCGGCGAATTCTATGCCTGCATCGACTATCCCAAATGCCGCTTCACCCGTCAAAAGGCCAAGAAGATCGGCGTTGTCTGCCCCAAATGCGGCGGCGAGATCGTGGAAAAGCGAGGCAGGAAGAGTGTTTTCTACGGATGTGACCACTATCCCGAATGCGATTTTTCTCTGTGGGATGAGCCCACCGGGGAGACCTGTCCCGAATGCGGACAGCTTTTGGTGAAAAAGAAAAACGGAAAAGTGGTGTGCTCCTCCAAGGAGTGCAAATATAAGGAAAGTTGAGATAACAGATGAAACTGATCGTTGATGCTATGGGCGGGGATCACGCCCCGCGCGAGATCGTTCTCGGCGCTCTTGCCGCGATGGAGGAGGATCCCGAGCTGGAGATCGTTTTCACGGGCGATGAGGAATGCATCGGGAAGATCCTCGGAGAAAGCGGAAAGAATCTTGACCGTGTCCGCACCGTGCATGCTCCCGACTGTATCCGTATGGAGGATGATCCTCTTTGCATTCTGAAAAGCAAGCGGGATTCTTCCATGGCCAAGGGCCTTTGCCTCCTGCGGGACGGCGAGGGCGACGCCTTTTTGTCCGCGGGCTCTACGGGCGCCTTGATCGTCGGTGCCTCCAGCAGGATCTATAAGGTGAAGATTCCGGGGGTGCGCCGCTGTGCCATTGCCTCGGTTCTCCCTCTGACCTGTCCCACCCTTTTGCTGGACAGCGGTGCCAACGTGGAGCTTTCGCCGGAGGAAATGGTGCAGTTTGCCCATATGGCCGATTCGTATATGAAGGGTGTTTTCGGAATGGAAAGCCCCCGCATTGCCTTGGTGAACAACGGCGCGGAGGAAACGAAGGGAACGGCTCTTTACGTGGAATCTCACCGACTTTTGAAGCAGGAGACGGGGCTGAATTTCGTGGGAAATATCGAGGGAAGAGACATTCCCTTGGGAGCGGCCGACGCCGTTTTGTGCGACGGCTTTGTGGGAAACGTGATTTTAAAGCTCTCCGAGGGCTTCGGGAAATTTATGAGTTATGAATTGAAGACCATGTTCGGCAAGGGTCTTCGGGGGAAAATGGCGGCCCTTTTGCTTTTGTCGGATATCAAATCCCTCAAGAGCCGTCTTTCCTACGAGCGTTACGGCGGTGCGCCGATTTTGGGAACCACGGGCCCCATCATCAAGGCCCACGGCTCCTCCCGCGCCTCCGCCATCAAAAGCGCGGCCAAGCAGGCGAAAAAATGCTTTGAATCCGGCGTTTGTCAAATGATGATTTCGGCTATGGAAGTACAAAAGGAGAAAAAAGATGAGTGAGATTCCGGTGGCGGAGGAGAGAGATTATCCCCAGGGCTTTTTGGCACGTCTTTCGGAGCTGGAGGAAAGGATCGGGCATCGCTTTGCACAGCGCCGATATCTTTGGATCGCGCTGACCCATTCCTCCTTTTCCAACGAAAGGCGCAACCGAATTTATTTTGAACATAACGAAAGACAGGAATTTCTGGGAGATTCCGTTTTGTCTCTGGTGGTATCCAAGCATCTGTTCGGAGATCATGCGACCTTTCAAGAGGGGATTCTCACCAAGCTCCGCGCCGCTTCCGTTTGTGCGGAGGCGCTGTATGAGTATGCCGAGAGCATTTTGCTGGGAGAATATATGCTCCTCAACCACGGCCTGGAGGAAACGGGAGGCCGCCATCAGAAGAACATTCTGGCGGATTGCTTTGAAGCTCTGATCGCGGCACTGTTTCTGGATGCGGGCTTTGAAGCCGCCGAGGCCTTTGTTCTGCGCTTCGCCGAGCCGAGGTTTCACCGCTTGATGCAAAACGGAAAATTGAGGGACGATGACTGTAAAAGCCTTTTGCAGGAAAAGGTGCAGACCAGCCCCGGAGAAAAGGTGGAGTACCGTTTGGTGCGGGAATCCGGCCCGGATCACCACAAGCATTTTGAGGTGGAGGTTCGCTTGAATTCCAATATCATCGGCAGAGGAAAAGGAAAAAGCAAGCGCGAGGCGGAGCAGGATGCCGCTCGGGATGCCCTGGCCTTTTGGTTTGGGGAGGACAGTGCTTTTGTCCCCAAGGACAGCCACTGAGAAAAGATATAAGATAATATATAATAAGAAGAGAGAAAACCGATGTATCTGAAAACGTTGGAATTGCAGGGATTTAAATCCTTCCCCGATAAAACGGTAATTGAATTTGATAAGGGAATGACTGCCATCGTCGGTGCGAACGGCAGCGGAAAAAGTAATATTTCCGATGCGGTTCGCTGGGTTTTGGGCGAAATGAGCGCAAAATCCCTCCGCGGAAGTAAAATGGAGGACGTGATCTTCAACGGCTCCGCTAAGCGCAAGCCCGCCTCCTTTGCGGAGGTGGTGATGACCATCGATAATTCCGATTTTCTGATGAAGATCGATTACGACGAGGTCAGTGTCGGCAGGCGCTTGTATCGCAGCGGAGAAAGTGAATATTTTCTCAATAAAAAGCAGGTTCGCTTAAAGGACGTGGTGGAGCTGTTTTTGAATACCGGTATCGGCAGAGAGGGGTATTCTGTCATCAGTCAGGGCAAAATTGCGGAGATCATTTCCCTGAAGGGCAACGAGAGAAGAGAGCTCTTTGAGGAGGCGGCGGGAATCTCCCGCTTCCGCTACCGCAAGCACGAGGCCTCCTTGAAATTGCAATCGGTAACGGATAATTCTCTGCGAATCGGCGATATTCTCTCCGAGGTGCAGGGAAGATTGCCGCGGCTGGAGGCGCAGAGCGCCAAGGCCAAGGAGTATTTGGCCGTCTGCGATGAAAAGCGCAATCTGGAAATGGGGATCTGGGCCAAAAGGCTGAAAAAGATCGAGGAGTTTTCCCTCAAGGGCGGTGCGGAGTATGAGGCCGAGGAAAAGGCCATTGCCGAATTGAATCGCATCATCGAGGAAAAGGACCGCGTTCTGGATGAAATCTATATTGAAACCCAGGAAAAAAACCTGAAAAGCGAGCTTCTCCGAGGAGAGGTCAGCGCTTTGGCCGCGGAGGATGCATCCCTTTCCGCCAAGCTTTCCGTTTTGGAAAACGAACTGCATCATATGGAATTGAAGCGGGCGGAGATTGCATCCATGGGAGAAGAGGGCGGTGCCAAAGAAAAGGCACTGGCCGAAGAAAAGGCTCAGCTTGAGATCCGTTTTTCAGAGGTGCAGAGCGAGCTGGATCAAATTGAAAAATCCTTTGAGGAGAATCAAAGCCGCCAGCGGGAGGCAACGGCTGCCTTTGCCGCTCTTGCCGAAGAGGAGGAGGCGATTTTGACCCAAAAGGAGGATCTCGCCCGTCAAAAAGCGAGCCTTTCCCTGAAAACCAAGGAGGAGGAGGGCTTCGCTCTTGCCGCCCGTCAGCAGATCGAAGAATTGCAAAATCGCCTTTCCCAAGGAGGGGTGCAGGATGCCGAGGCCGCCAAGCGCTTGGCGCAGCTGAGAGAAAATGCCCAAGCCCTTCAAGGCGAGCTTGCCAAGGCGGAGCGCCTGGACGGTGAACGAAATCTGGAATTGTATCGCTTGGGCGAAAGGATCGATGAAAAAAATGAACTGCTTCAAACGATCCGCTTGGAAAAAATGGATTTGGAGCAGAGAAGAGATACTCTTTTGCGGATGGAGCGGCTTTTGGAGGGCTTTTCCGATTCCGTCAAAGAGGTGATGAATGCCGCAGGTGAGGAGCTTTCCGGAATTTGCGGTCCCGTTTCCAAACTGATCTCCACCGATGAGGATTACGTGCTCGCCATTGAAACCGCCTTGGGCGGCGGCGTGCAGAACGTTGTGGTGGAAAACGAGCAGTGCGCCAAGGAGGCCATTGCCTTCTTGAAAAAGGGACGCTACGGCAGAGCCACCTTCCTTCCCCTGACCACGCTGAGGGTGGCCAAATACAACACCGCACAGATTCGGGAGAAGGATTTTTTGGGGCTGGCCTCCGATTTTTGCCGCTGTGAAGAAAAATATCGCCCCGCCATTGAATTTTTGCTGGGAAAAACCCTGATCTGCCGTGATATCGATTCGGCCTCCCGCTTGGCAAGAGCGGAAAAATACGGAGTCAAGATCGTCACCCTGGACGGACAGGTGATCCACGCGGGCGGATCCTTTACCGGCGGTCAGGCGCTGAATCTGACGGGCGTTCTCTCCCGTACGGGAGATCTGGCTCGCTTAAAGGATCAGATCGAAGAAAAAAGCGGCCGTCTGGAAGAGCTCCGCGGCGAAACGGATTCTTTGGAGGAGAAGAGAAGCCTTCTGCGTGCCGAGGCAAAAGAGCAGGAGGAATATCTGAACGGCCTCCGTCGAAAGGCGGGAGAGGCTCGAAACAGCCTGACGCTGGAGGAGGAGCGTGCTTTGGCCGCGCAAAACGCCTATCGCCGCATCGAAGAGGAAATGCGCGAATTGGAGGAGAAGGATCGGGTGCGCAAGGAAAACCTCGCTTCCTTGCAGGAAAGGATCGCTCTGCTGGATTCCGAGGAAAAGAATATTCTCCCTCGCTTGGAGCAGCTTCAAGCTGAAATGGAAGCCAAGGAAAAGGAGCGGGAGGAAAGGATCATTGAGCAGGGAAGCATTCTTGCTCTGCGGGGCACCGCTCAGCTTCGATTGGAGCAGGAGGCCGTTCGCTTAAATGAAAATGAGAACGCCTTCCGCCTTTTGAGAGAAAAAGAAAGCAATCGAGAGGCCCTTTTGGAAAAGCTGCGTGAGGATCGGGAAAATGCCCTTTTGCAAATCCGCACCCATCAAGAGGAACGGGAAAGAATTTCCGATGACATTCACGGAAAGAAGGAAGAGATTTCCGCACTTCAGAGCCGTGTGAATGCGGCGGGCGAGGAATCTGCCGCCATTCGTCAGGAACAAAAAGAATTGCAGGGGCAAAAGGAAAAGAGAATGGAGAACTTCTCCCGCCTCTCGGCCCGTCTCGGCTCGGCCGCCAAGGAAAAGGAGGGCATTCTGCGCTCCCTTCGGGAGGAATACGAGCTTTCCGCCGACAGCGAGGAATTCCGTCTTCTGGAGAATACGGACGTGGAGGCATTGGGAGGAGAAGCCCGATTGCAGACCCTGCGCGGCCAGCTTCGCCGCATCGGGCCCGTGAATCTGGATTCCGTTCAGGAATTGGAGGAGGCCAAGGAGAGATTTGAATTCCTCAACGGGCAGTACAGCGATATTATCAAATCCAAGGAGGAATTGGAAAAGCTGATCTCGGATCTGGAAAGCACCATGCGGGATATGTTCTCCGAAACCTTCGAAAAGATCCGCTATACCTTCCGCCGTATCTTTACCGAGCTGTTCGGGGGAGGTACTGCCGATATCGAACTGACCAACAAGGAGGATCTTTTGAATTGCGGGGTGGAGATCAAGGTCCAGCCTCCGGGAAAATTGATCAAGAGCCTTTCCTTGCTTTCCGGCGGAGAGCAGGCCTTCGTGGCCATTGCCCTGTATATGTCCCTTTTGCATATCAACCCCAGCCCCTTCTGCATTTTCGACGAGATCGAATCGGCCTTGGATGAGGCCAATGTCCGCCGCTTTGCGCGATACATTAAGAATCACAACGACCGAACGCAGTTCATCGTGATCACGCATCGCCGCGGAACCATGGAGGAGGCCGATACTCTTTACGGCATCACCATGCAGGAAAAGGGCATCAGCGATTTTATTCGTTTGGATGCGGAGGAATCCGCAAAATTCAGTACTGATGAAAAGTGAGAGAAAAACGTGGGATTTTTTGAGAAATTAAAGCTTGGCTTAGCCAAAACGAAAAATGCGATCCTTCACCGTGCCGATGCGCTGTTCCGCGCCCTCGGTGGGGAGATCGACGAGGATTTTTACGAAGAATTGGAGGAAATTCTGATTTTGGCGGATTTCGGTGCGGAAACCGCCATGGAGATCATCGACCTTTTGCGGGAAAAGGTCAAGGAGGATCGGATCATGAACGGGGACGGAGCCAAGGCGGCTCTGCGCGAGATCTTGACCTCTCTTTTGCAGTCGGAAACGGGAAAATTGAATTTGACCACCTCTCCCGCCTCGATTTTGGTGATCGGCGTGAACGGGGTGGGAAAGACCACCTCCATTGCCAAGATCGCCAATTATTTGAAATCCGAGGGGAAAAAGGTGATCCTGGCGGCAGGAGATACCTTCCGAGCCGCCGCCATCGATCAATTGGGGATCTGGGCGGATCGGATCGGAGTGGATATGATCGCCCAGAAGGACGGTGCCGATCCCGCCGCCGTGGTCTTTGACGCCGCGGCCGCCGCCAAAAAACGGAATGCCGACGTTTTGATCGTGGATACCGCAGGCAGATTGCACAATAAAAAGAATTTGATGGATGAGCTCGGCAAGATCCACCGCGTGTTGGATCGGGAAATGGCCGGATCGGATCGGGAGGTTCTCTTGGTTTTGGATGCCACCACGGGGCAAAACGCCGTCAGCCAGGCCAAGGAATTCAGTAAAAGTGCGGGGATCACGGGTCTTGTGCTCACCAAGCTTGACGGCACCGCCAAGGGCGGCATCGTCTTCTCTTTGAAAAAGGAATTGGGTCTTCCCGTGAAATTCATCGGCGTCGGCGAAGGGGTGGACGATCTTCGTCCCTTTGATCCCAAAAGCTTTGTGGACGCCCTCTTCGACTGATTATGCGCATCGGTATTTTCGGCGGTGCCTTCGACCCGCCCCATTTGGGGCACGAAAGAGCCCTGCAGAGCTTTCTTGCGGGGGCCGAGCTGGATCTATGCTACGTGATCCCCTCGGGAATCCCCCCTCACAAGAAAATATCGGGCAGAGCCGAATCGCAGGATCGGCTTCGGATGGCCGAAGAGGCCTTTTTGCCTCTCTCGGAAAAAATCCGCGTTTCGGATCTGGAAATTTCCTCCGATGAAATTTCCTATTCGTATCGCACCCTCCAAAGGGTTCGGTCGTGGCACGGGAACGATGAATTCTTCCTTTTCGTGGGAACCGATCAGTTTCTTGCTTTTGAGACCTGGCGGGAATTTCGGCTGATTTTTTTCCTTTGCACCCTGTGCGCTATGGAGCGCTACGAGGAAAAAGGGGATCTTTTTGCAAAAAAACAGTACTTTGAGAAAGAATTCGGTGCACACTGCTTGCTTTTGGAGGAAAAAGCATATATAATATCCTCAACCGAGGTTCGGGAGGAGCTGGAGGAATTCGGCTTTTCGCTGTCTCTGTCTCCTGCCGTGAACCGCCTGATTTGGGAAAAAGGGCTCTATGGAGCGGCGCGTTTTCCCGAGGAGTGCCGTCTTCGTCTGCGCCTTGCCGCGACTTTGACCCCCCAAAGGCTGATCCACACCTTGGCGGTGGAGCAGGAATGCGCGGTTTTGTGCCGCCTTTTGGGAAAGGCGGATCGGAAGGCGCTCTCTCTTGCCGCTCTTTACCACGATATGACCAAGGAAATGAGCACGGAGGAGCAGATTCGAAAGGCCCGCTTTTGCGGAATTGAATTTTCTCGAGAGGATCTGGCTTCTCCCGCCGTGCTTCACGGCATCACCGCCGCCGCCATCGCGAGGGAAGAAGGGCTTTCCGACGAGGAGTGCAATGCGATTCGCTACCATACCACCGGCAGAAAGGGAATGAGTGACGAGGAAAAGATCCTCTTTTTTGCCGATTACGTGGAAAAAAATCGCCCGCATCTGCCGTGCCGTCAAATGCGGGAGCGGTTCTACCGCGATCTGCCGACCTCCTCCGATCAAATTCGCCGCCGCTTGGACGACTGTATTTTGGACGTTTTGGAAAGCACGGTGCGGCATCTGAAGGAAAAACAATTACCCATCCATCCCCTCACGTTGGAGGCGATGGAGGATCTGAAAAGGAAAAAAAGTATGAACGCTCAAGAAAAGGCTGTCCGCATTGCAGAGATTCTGGATTTGAAAAAGGGAAGAGATACGGTGATCCTGCAGGTGGAAAAGGAAACGGTGATTACCGACTTTTTCGTGATCGCCACCGCTACCTCCTCCACCCACCTCAAGGCTCTTTGCGATGAGGTGGAATGGAAAATGCAAACCGAGCAGGACCTGAAGCCCGCCCACGTTGAGGGATATCAGGGCGGCGGTTGGATCCTGATGGATTATGAGGATGTGATCGTCCATTTGTTTGACGATACGGGCCGCAAGTTCTTCCAGCTGGAGAAATTGTGGAACGGTGCGGTGAACGTGGAATTTGAAAAGAAAGAAGATTAGCTTTTAAGAAAGCAGAGGATAATAAAATGGATTACAATTTTAAGCAAACAGAAAAAAAGTGGCAGGAGATTTGGGACCGTGAGGGAACCTTCGTTGCGGGGACCGATTATTCCAAGCCCAAGTTTTACGCGCTGGTGGAATTTCCCTATCCGTCGGGGCAGGGATTGCACGTGGGCCACCCCCGTTCCTACACGGCGCTGGATATCGTATCCCGCAAAAAGAGATTGCAGGGCTTCAACGTTCTGTACCCCATGGGCTGGGATGCCTTCGGCCTTCCCACGGAAAACTTTGCCATTAAAAATCACATCCATCCCTCCGTGGTGACGGAAAAGAACGTAGCTCGCTTTAAGGAGCAGCTGAAATCCCTCGGCTTTTCCTTCGATTGGACCAAGGAGATCAATACCACCGATCCCGAATATTATCGCTGGACGCAGTGGATCTTCCTGCAGCTTTTCCGCGAGGGCTTGGCCTACAAAAAGGAGATGGCCGTCAACTGGTGCCCCTCCTGCAAGTGCGTGCTGGCCAATGAAGAGGCGGCAGGCGGCGTTTGCGAGCGCTGCGGCAGCGAGGTCGTCCGCAAGGTCAAGAGCCAGTGGATGCTGAAGATCACCGATTACGCCGAAAAGCTCTTGAACGGGCTGGAGGACGTGAACTTCATTGAGCGTGTCAAGACCCAGCAGAGAAACTGGATCGGCCGCTCCACCGGTGCCCAAGTGAAATTTCAAACCACCGCGGGAGACGTTTTGGAGGTGTACACCACCCGTCCCGATACGCTTTTCGGCGCCACCTATATGGTAATGGCCCCCGAGCACGCTCTGATCGAGAAGTGGGCCGATCGTCTGACCAATTTGGAAGCCATCCGCGCCTATCAGACCGCCGCCTCCAAGAAGAGCGATTTTGAGCGCACTGAGGTGGTGAAGGAGAAAACGGGTGTCCGTCTGGAGGGCGTTCTTGCCGTCAATCCCGTGACCGGCAAGGAGATCCCCATCTTCATTTCCGATTACGTTCTGGCTTCTTACGGAACGGGTGCCATTATGGCGGTTCCCGCTCACGATGAAAGAGACTATGATTTTGCCAAGGTCTTCGGCCTTCCCATCATCGAGGTGGTCAAGGGGGGCGATGTGACCCGTGAGGCTTTCGTGGATTGCGCCACGGGCATTATGACCAATTCCGGCTTTTTGGACGGCCTCTCCGTGGAGGAGGCTAAAAAGAAGATCACCGAATGGCTCAGCGAAAAGGGCATCGGAGAAAAGAAGGTCAATTATAAACTGAGAGACTGGGTCTTCTCCCGTCAGCGCTATTGGGGCGAGCCGATTCCCATTGTGCACTGTCCCAAGTGCGGTGCCGTGCCTCTGCCCGAATCCGAGCTTCCCTTGGTTCTCCCCGAGGTGGATTCCTATGAGCCCACGGAAACGGGTGAATCTCCCTTGGCCAAAATGACCGATTGGGTCAACACCACCTGCCCCGTTTGCGGTGCCCCCGCTCAGAGAGAAACGGATACCATGCCTCAGTGGGCAGGCTCCTCTTGGTATTTCCTCCGCTATATCGACCCTAAGAATTCCGATGCCTTGGCCTCTCGCGAGGCGATGGAGTATTGGCTCCCCGTTGACTGGTATAACGGCGGTATGGAGCACACCACTCTCCACTTGCTCTACAGCCGCTTCTGGCACAAGTTTCTCTACGACATTGATGCGGTCACCTCTCCCGAGCCCTACGCCAAGCGTACCAGCCACGGTATGATTCTGGGCGAAAACGGAGAAAAGATGAGTAAATCCCGCGGAAACGTGGTCAACCCCGATGATATCGTGAATGAATACGGCGCAGATACCATGCGTCTGTATGAAATGTTCATCGGCGATTTTGAAAAGGCCGCTCCTTGGAATTCCGCCTCCATTAAGGGCTGCAAGCGCTTTTTGGACCGCGTTTGGGCATTGATGGATACGGTGACCGAGGGGGCTGTGAGAGGCTGCGTGGAAAGCGCCGTTCACAAAACCATCCGTAAGGTGACCGAGGATATCGAGGGCTTGAAGATGAATACCGCCATCGCCGCCTTGATGGCTCTTCTCAACGAGATCTCTGCCACCGCAAGCGTCACCAAGGAGGAATTGAAGATCTTCATTACGCTGTTGAACCCCTTCGCACCTCATATGACCGAGGAAATGTGGGTGCTCTTGGGCTTTGAGGGACAGCTGAACCAAACGGCTTGGCCCGTCTACGACGAGAAAAAGTGTGTGGATGCCACTGTGGAGATCGCCATTCAGATCTGCGGAAAGGTGAGAGCCAAAATGAATATCTCACCCGAGGCACCCCAGGACGAGGTTCTCTCTGCCGCCAAGGCCAACGAGGCCATTGCCGCGCATCTTGCGGGCAAGAGTATCGTCAAGGAGATCTACGTCAAGGGAAAATTGGTCAACATCGTAGCAAAATAAGGCCTTTGTCCGTTCGGCGAACAGCCGAACGGACATTTTCATGATGAAAAAATGGAAAAACTTATTGACATTGACGAAAAGATGGATTATAATAAACAATAGTCTAAAAGACTGGTTTGTTTTATCTCTTCGCTATGTGCAAAGGGAGGGAAAAAAGATGGCAGAAGTTAGAGTTAAAGAAAACGAATCACTTGACAGTGCTATTCGCAGATTTAAGCGCCAGTGCGCCAGAAGCGGTGTATTAAGCGAACTTCGCAAGCGCGAGTGCTATGAAAAGCCCAGCGTGAAGCGCAAAAAGAAATCTGAAGCTGCAAGAAAGCGCAAGTACAAATAAGTTTGCGGGATAGTGCAACACGGTGGCGTGCCGCCGTTCCTTGCCTGACCGGCAGGAAGTCATGCCAATTCCGACCACAAGGTGGAAGGAATTGGCTTTTGTAATTTTCGTCATTGGAGGATTTTATGAACCAAATCAAAGTGGGTATCATCGGCGCTACCGGTATGGTAGGTCAGAGATTCGTTACCCTTCTGGAAAATCACCCCTATTTTGAGATCGCAGGGCTCTATGCCAGCGCCAGAAGCGCAGGGAAGCTTTACGGAGAAACGGTGGAGGGCCGCTGGAAAATGGCTACCCCTCTGCCCGAGAAGATCGCCGCAATGACCGTTTACGATGCATCTGATATCGACCGCATTGCGAGCACGGTGGATATGGTGTTCTGCGCCGTCAATATGCCCAAGGAAGAGATCCGCGTGTACGAGGAGGCTTTGGCCAAGGCGGAGATCCCCGTGGTTTCCAACAACAGCGCTCACCGTATGACCCCCGACGTTCCCATGATCATTCCCGAGGTCAATCCCCATCACACCGATCTGATCCCCGTGCAGAGAAAGCGCCTCGGCACCCGCCGCGGCTTTATTGCCGCCAAGCCCAATTGCTCCATTCAGAGCTACGTTCCCCTGATTCAGCCCTTGATGGAGTTTGAGCCCAAGGAGATCGTGGTCACCACCTATCAGGCCATCTCCGGTGCCGGTAAGACCTTTAAGGAATGGCCCGAAATGCTGGATAATATCATTCCCTACATTTCCGGAGAAGAGGAAAAGAGCGAGAAGGAGCCCTTGAAGATCTGGGGTAAGATCACCGAAAACGGCGTGGAGCACAACAAGGACATTGCCATTACCGCCCAGTGCCTCCGTGTCCCCTGTACCGACGGGCATATGGCCGCCACCTTCATCCGCTTCGGGAAAAAGCCCACGGCGGAGCAAATTCTGGAAAAGTGGAAGGCTTACCGCTCCGTTCCTCAGGAATTGGAATTGCCCTCCGCTCCCCATCAGTTCATTACGTATTTTGAAGATCCCGCCCGTCCTCAGACCGGTCTTGACCGTATGACGGAAAAGGGTATGGGCATTTGCGCAGGCCGTCTTCGCGAGGATTCGGTTTACGATTATAAATTTGTGGGTCTTTCTCACAATACCCTTCGCGGAGCCGCAGGCGGCGCCGTGGAGGTAGCGGAGCTTCTGTTCCGTTTGGGCTACTTTGCAAAATGAACACCCCCCTCGCTGAGCGGCTTCGTCCCCGCGAAATGAGCGATGTTGTGGGTCAGGATCACATTCTGGGGGAAAAAGGACCGCTCAAGCGCCTTCTTTCCTCCGGAAAGCTGACCAATATGATCTTCTACGGTCCCTCGGGCGTGGGAAAAACCACCGTTGCCAATTTGGTGGCGGGTGTGGCAGGGCTTCCCTTTCGCAAGCTGAACGCCACCACCGCCGCAGGAAAGGACATCAAGGAGGTTTTGTCGGAGACCCAAGGGCTGGATGGGATGAACGGCATTGTTCTCTATCTGGATGAGATCCAATATCTGAACAAAAAGCAACAGCAAACGCTTTTGGAGTATATTGAGGACGGTCGGGTAACCCTCATTGCCTCTACCACGGAAAACCCTTATTTTTACGTTTACAAGGCGATCCTGTCCCGCTGTGCCGTGTTCGAATTCAAGCCCATCTCCCCCGAGGCGGTGGAAAAAAATCTTTTCCGCGGGCTGGATTTTCTCAATGAGGAAAACGGTATCTCCAAGGGTGCCGATCGGGAAGCGATGAAAAAAATCGCTCTGTATTCCGGCGGCGACGTTCGCGCTTCCTTGAATTTTTTGGAGCTTTGTTATTACGTTTCCGATGAAACGATCACCCCCGAGGACGTGGAATCCTGCGCTCAGCGAAATTATACCGCCTATGACCGCTCGGGTGACGATAAGTATGAATTGCTTTCCGCCTTGCAAAAATCCATCCGCGGGAGCGATGAAAACGCCGCGATCTTCTATTTGGCAAAGCTTCTGGAGGCAGGCGATCTGCAGGGTGCCTGCAGGCGGCTTTTGGTCATTGCATCGGAGGATATCGGCCTTGCTTACCCGCAGGCGATCTGCGTGGTGAAAAGCTGTGTGGATTCCGCTTTGATGGTGGGGATGCCCGAGGCTCGAATTCCCTTGGCCGAGGCGGCTGTGTTTTTGGCAACCCTTCCCAAATCCAATTCGGCGTATATGGCCTACAGTGCCGCGGCGGCGGATATTGCCGCAGGGCTCGGTGCCGATATGCCTTCCCGATTGAAGAACAATCATTTCTTCGGAGTGGGGGAGAAAAAAGCGGCATACCTTTATCCCCACGATTACCCCGATCATTGGGTATCTCAACAGTACCTGCCCGATGATATCAAGGATAAGCGATATTACAGCTTCGGAGAAAATAAAACCGAAATGGCCGCAAAGGCCTATTGGGAAAAAATCAAGAATAAAAAATAGAATCCATCTGCAAAAAATGCGCGGATGGATTCTTTCTTGTTTTCGGGCTTATTTTCGGGTTCTTTTTTTGTCCAGCTCCCAGGATTTGGTTTTGCTCAATTCCTCGTACAGCGCGGTATAGCTATCGTGGCGGCTTTGGGGGATGATGCCGCGCCGCACCGCCTCCAGGATCTGACAGCCGTCCTCCTTGCGGTGGGAGCATTTGGTGTATTTGCATTGTCCCAGGCGATCCCGAAATTCGGGAAAGGAAAGGGGGAGATCCTCCTTTTCCATAAAGAAGAATTTGTCAAAATCCAAAAGGGAAAAGCCGGGGGTATCGGCGACGTATACGCTCCCTCTTCCCTTGGGAAGCGGAATGGGATAGAGAATGCTTTGTCGGGTGGTATGTCGGCCGCGCCGTGTCTTTTCGCTCAGATCGCCCGTTTCGGTTTGAATCTGAGGGAAAAGCAGTTGAATTAAGGTGGATTTTCCTACGCCGCTGGCGCCCGCCAGCGCACAAACGCTGCGATCCTTGATGTACGGAATCAAAAGAGAGGCGATTTCTTCGGGATCCTCACATGTCACGGCCTCGGCAGAAAAGCCCGCCTTGCGATACGTATCGCAAAGCTTTTCTGCCCCCTCGGGGTCCAATTCCTTCTTGGTGAAGACCAAAACCGCACGGATCCCGTTGTGACAGGCAACGGAAAGAAGCTTGTCCAAGGCCAGAAGGGAGGGGTCGGGACTTTTGACGGATGCCACCACGAAGATCATATCCAAATTGGCCAAGGGCGGACGGATCAAAATGTTTTTTCGGGGGAGAACCGATGCGATCACCCCACCGGATTCCTCGGAGGATTTGCCTTCCTCCCGAAGGATCTCCACCTCATCTCCCACCGTGGGGACAATATCGCAATGACGAAAACGCCCCTTGGCTGAGCATAAAACCGTCTCCGATCCGATTTCCACCGTGTAGATCCCTCCGTTTAAACGGAGAATTTTTCCGATCTCCATTCCGTTACGGCTCCCGTGTTTCGGGCTCGGTTTCGGTTTTCGGCGGCGGATTGGGATCCTTTCCCATGCTGACGATCAGATCCACCGCGGTGTATTTTTGTGCCGTGGCTTCTCCCGGCAGAATGCTTTGCTCCACCACACAGCCCTCGGGAATGGTATCGGAATAGGCACGGGTGATGGTTCCTACAATGAAATTGGCATTCAGCAGGGCTCTTTTGGCCTCCTCCGCCGTTTGACCGATCACGTCGATCATATTGGAAAAGCTGGTGCCGGCTCCCTTGGAAACCAGAAGAGTTACCGTATCTCCGCTGGCAAGGTAGGTACCGGGCTTGGGAAGGGACATAATGACAAAGCCGGAAATCACCGTGCTGTCAAATCGCTCCTGCACCACGACCTTGGCACCCATTTTTTCCAGAAGAAGCTGAACCTCTCGGTATTCCCGGTTGGAAAAATCGGGAAGGGAAAAGCTCTTTTTTCCCGCGGACACTTCGATCTCCACGGTGACCTTTTTATCCTTGGAGGCCAATTTTCGGGTCTGTCCGCCCTCGGGCTTTTGCAGGGTGATCCGACCTGCATCGTAAATATCGTTGTTCACGTATTTGACCGAAAGAAGAATATTGGATTCCTCCAATTCCGCCTCAAGGGAAGCATTGAATTCCCGATCGATGAGATTGGGAATGGAAACCAAGAGGGTATTGTCCTCCGAGGTCATTTCCAAAAGGGAAGAGAGAAGAATGATTCCCGCGCCTGCAATGACGATCAAAAAGGCACAGGTGACGCCCAAAATGATCGGAAAGAGCGTTTGACGGGAGAGCTTGGTTTCTTCCGTTGGCCTGCCGAAGCGTCTCGGCGGCGTTTTGACCCTCGTCTTTTTTTGCTTTTTTGGATTTTTTCCGCTCTCGTCGGGACGGGCTCTGTTTTCCCGAATTCCTTTGGAAGAGGGCTCTGCGGCGGCGTTCTTGTTCTTTTCCTCCGAGGCCGATTCCTTGGGCTCCACGAACACCACAGACTTGTCCTTCTGCACGATCTCGCAGGCACGGCGCATGGATTTGGCGGAGCGGAAGCGTTCCTCGGGGGTTTTATTCATAGCACGCAAAATGATC
Organism: Clostridia bacterium; assembly: GCA_017507325.1. Taxonomy (GTDB): domain Bacteria; phylum Bacillota; class Clostridia; order Oscillospirales; family SIG627; genus RGIG5579. The sequence goes on from JAFWBD010000023.1 coordinate 29,112, forward strand.
TGCTCCAGCCCTTGGGGAATTTTCGGATCGATTTTACGGGGGCGGGGCGGCTTGGTGTTGACCTGCATCATGGCAATGGAAAGGGGCGTGTCTCCCTCAAAGGGCAATTTGCCCGTGGCCATTTCGTAAAGCATAATTCCCACCGAATACAGATCCGAGGAAAAGGTGGTGGCCTTTCCGCTGGCTTGCTCGGGAGAAATGTAATATACCGTTCCCATGGCAACACCGGAATTGGTCTGCTTGGTGTCGCTGATCTGGGCAATGCCGAAATCCGTTACCTTGACCTTGTCGCCTGCTTGTACCATAATGTTCTGGGGCTTGATGTCCCGATGCACCACGCCCTTTTCGTGAGCGTGCTCCAGAGCGGACAGAATCTGTATGGTAAAATCCAAGCTTTTTTCAATGCCCAAGGGGCCGTTGCGCTTGATGTATTCCCGCAGGGTGATGCCGTCGATATATTCCATAACGATGTATTTGCTTTTTCCCGTAAAGGCAACGTCGTAAATATCCACGATGTGCTCGTTGGAGAGAAGGGCCACCGCACGGGATTCGTTGACGAATCTGCGAATGGAGGCGGAATCGTTGCTGTGCTTTTCATTGAGCATTTTCAGGGCAACGATTCGGTTTTTCAATCGGTCCTTGGCCTTCAGAACCAGCGCCATACCGCCGATTCCCTTGACCTTGAGGACCTCGTATCGGTCATCGATCACCGTTCCCACAAGGTGGGCGTATTTTTGTACGGAATCCATACCAAACTCCCTTCGTTTTAATTCAACTTGATCACCACGGCGGTAATGTTATCGGCGCCGCCGCATTCGTTGGCATAATCGATCAAAAGATGGACCTGCTCCTCGCAGCTTCTTTCGCTTTCCAGCGTTTTCAAAAAAAAGTCTTTGTCAAAATAGTTGGAAAGCCCATCACTGCACAGTAAAAGTGTTCCCGAAGTGTAGGGAAAAAATTCAATATCCGCTTCCACCTTTTCATCCACGCCCAAGGCACGGAGAATGATGTTGCGGTTGGGGTGAACCTGCGCTTCCTTTTCGGAGATCTTGCCCTCGTCGATGAGAGATTGCACCAGGGAGTGATCCTTGGTCAATTTTTCAATGGAGCCGTCCTTTACGTAGTAAATGCGGCTGTCACCGATGTTGGTGGTGTAAATTCCCTTTGGGGTCACAGCGCAGGAGGTCAGCGTGGTTCCCATACCCGAAAGGGACTTGTCCTGCTCTGCCGCGGCGAAGACCTCACGGTTGGCAAAGAAAACGGATTTTTGAATGAAATCCTTCAGCCGCAGATCGGGAAAGTGCTCGCAGGGAACTCCGAATTCGGGAATCTCGCCCAAATAGAGAAAGCTCAGCGCCGACAGAATGTATTTGGAAAGCTTTTTCGTGAAGGCGTCGATTCCCATGGCGCTGGCCACGTTTCCGCCGTTGGCACCGCCCATTCCGTCACATACGGTAGCCAGCAGAAGATTGCCCGCGATCTTGATGCGAAAGGCATCCTGATTGTTGCTGCGGCGAATTCCTTGGTTTGTGGAGCCGTAATATTGCATAAGTGTTCTCCTCAGCGCAGCTGTTTTTCTCTGCGCAATTGGCCGCAAGCGGCCTGAATGTCGGCACCCAGTGTTCGGCGGATGGTGGCGTTGATGCCCGCTTTCTGTAAGGAAGCGGCAAACTGCTCCAGCTTTTTGCGGTCACCCGGGCGATAAGTGGTTTCTTTTGTGGGATTAATGGGTATCAGATTCAAGTGGTTCATCCATCCCGAAAGCAGATGAATCAATTCGCTTTTTGTCTTTTCGGTATCGTTGACCCCTGCGATCAAGGCGTATTCAAAGGAAATTCTGCGACCGGTTTTCACGGTGTATTCCTTGCAGACCTCCATCAGCTCCTCCAAGGGGTAGCGCCGATTGATGGGCATCAATTCCGAGCGCAGTGCGGGATTGGAGGCGTGAAGGGAAATGGAAAGGGTAATGGGGATTTCCTCCGTCATCAAACGGCGTATCTCGGGGATCAGCCCGCAGGTGGAGAGGGAAATGTTCCGATACCCGATCCCAAAAAGCTCCTTGCAGTTGCAAAGGCGGAGAAAGCGCATCACGTTGTCGTAATTGTCCAGCGGCTCGCCGATTCCCATCAGCACCACGTGTCCGATGCGGAAATCGGGCTGTTTCTTCCTTTCCTCGCGGGTGATTTCCACCATTTGCAACAGGATCTCGCCGGCGCTGAGATTTCGCTCAAAGCCCGCCTTGGTGGAGGCGCAAAAGCGACATCCCATTTTACAGCCAACCTGCGTGGACAGGCAAACGCTGTAGCCGTGCTTGTAGGAAAGCAAAACGCTCTCTACGTAATTTCCGTCGGGAAGGGTGAACAGAAATTTGACCGTTCCGTCGATTTTGGAGGTCAGACTTTCGCATTCGGCCATATTGGAGATCTCAAAGAGCTCCGAGAGCCTTTTTCGATGCTCCTTGGAAAGATTGGTCATTTCCTCAAAACTGCGGGCACCCCGCTCCAGCCAGGAAACGATCTGTCCCGCACGGTACCCCTCCATTCCGTTTTTCTTTAAAATATCGGAAATCTCATAAGGGAGAAGAGATCGAAGATCGATTTTTTCATTCATAGCTTTTTCTCCAGCAGATCGCAGAAGAATCCGTCGTTTTCCCCACCCTTGGGGAACAGCGTTTCGGCCTCTCCCACACGGACGAATTCGGGGTGAAGGGAAAGAAAGCGATCGGTGACGTTTTCATTTTCTTTCGGATTGAGGGTGCAGGTGGAATACAGCAAGCGCCCTCCCTTTTTCAGCGCACGGGCGCCCACATCCAAAATGGCCTCCTGCAGGGGAGGCAGGGCATCGGCGTCGGATTTGGGCTTGTGTCGGATATCGGGCTTTTTGGCAATGGTGCCGTAGCCGGAGCAGGGAACGTCGCAGATCACGCGGTCAAATGCCTCCCTTGCGTCCTCAAGAGGCCTTGAGGAATCCCGTGCCTCGGCACGGATGATGGAAATGCCGAGTCTTTGTGCCCCCTTGGTGATCAAGGAGAGCCTGGAGGGGTAGAATTCGTGGGAAACGATTTCTCCCTCGCCCTCCATATCCATCGCGGCGGCAAAGCTTTTTCCGCCGGGAGCGGCGCAGAGATCCAGCACCCGTTCGCCTTTTTTGGCACCCAATCGGTCAACGGCGTGCTGAGCGGCGGCATCTTGTACGAAAAACAAGCCCTCCTCAAAGCCCGGCAAGAGTGCGGGGCCTCCGGATCCCTCCACCGTAATGCCGTTTCGGCACAGTGCGGCCGAGTGGTGAGAAATCCCGTTTTTCTTTAAAAGAGCCGAATAGGAGGGAAGATCGGTTTTCAAGGTGTTGACCCGAAGGGTCAGTGCGGCCTCGGTGTTTTGCGCCTCCAAAATGTCCAGACAGCGCTCCTTTCCGTAGGCCTCCTGCCAAAGACCGATCAAATGGCGTGGATAGCCGTAGCGCAGAGACAAGCCCTTCTTTCCGGGATGCTCCAAAAGCGCCAGCGCGGCGGGGATATCGCTTGCGAGGCGGCGAAGCACCGCGTTGATCAGGGGGAGAGCGGCAGGCGCATAGTGCTTGGCCAATTCGCCCCCTTCAAAAATGGCCGCACGGTTGGGAATGCGGTCCATATAAAGGATCTGATAGGCGGAAAGCTCCAAGATACACAGAACCTCCGTCTCCATTTGGTGAAGGGGCACCGAGGACAGACGGGAGAGAAGATAATCCAGCGTGATCTTTTTCTCCACCACGCCAAGATACAGCTTGGTGTAGAGCTTGCGGTCCTCGGGAGAATCGTGAAATTTTCGCAGGGTGGAATCCGCCTCCAAATTGGAAAAGGCTCCCTTTTCGGTGCTTTTGCAAAGAGAGAGCAAGGCGGCCTTGCGGGCGCGGTTCATATCAGCCGATCTCCGAGGGCGATTTTTCTTCCGTTCACGGCATCTTGTGCCGTGATCTTGCCCTTGCCTTCGGGTTGAAGGATGCCAAGAGCCACGGCACCGTCGGCCGTTTTGACCAAAACCCGAGGCTTTACGGCAATGACCGTGCCGCATTCTCCTTCAAAATCACCGATCGCCTTTTCAGCGGACAGGATCTTCAGATTCTTACCGTCCTTTTCGGTGATGCAAACGGCGCAGGGAACGGGGGAAAAGGCTCGGATCCGATCCAAAACCCGATCCGAGCTTTCCGAAAAGCAAAGGTGCTGATCCTCTTTTGTGATCTTGGCGGCGTAAGAGGAGAGGGAATCGTCCTGCTTTTCGGGGGTAAGGGTGCCGCCGTAGATCGAGGGGAGGATCTCCAAAAGCATCTCTCGACCCATTTGACTCAAGCGATCAAACAGCTCGCCCACGCATTCGGTCTTGCCGATCTCGGTTTTCCGCCGCATCAGCATATCCCCGGTGTCGATCCCTTCGTCCATTTGCATGATGGTGATGCCCGTTTCGGATTCCCCGTTCAAAATGGCACGGTGAATGGGAGCGGCCCCGCGATATTTCGGGAGAAGGGAGGCGTGAATGCAAAGGCATCCGAATTTGGGCGCCTCCAAAATGATCTTGGGCAGAATCAGCCCGTAGGAGGCCACCACCGCCAGATCTGCCCCCAGGGAAAGAAAGCGCTCCTGCTCGGACGGATCCCGAAGACTGTGGGGCTGATACAAAGGCAAATTTCGATCCAGGGCAAATTGCGCCACACAGCCGACGCTTTCCTTCATGCCCCGACCGGATTTTTTATTCTCTTTGGTATAGACCGTCAAGCGGTCCTCGGGAGAAAGGGATTCGTAAAGCCCCTCCAGGGCGGCCAGCGCAAAGGGACCCGTTCCCATAAAAACAAGGTTTTTACTCATATTCCTTCATTTCCTCCGGAGTGAGCATCCGAAGGGCCTCGTCGTAAAAAAGCTTGCCCTCCAGATGATCCATCTCGTGGCAAATCGCCTTGGCCAAAAAGCCCTCGGCCTTTTTGCGGACGGTCTTTCCCTCACGGGTCAGGGTCTCTACCTCCACCCGCAAGGGTCTGCGGGTAATGCCCCAACGGTCGGGGCAGGAAAGACATCCCTCAAGGCTCTCCTGAGATCCGCTCATTTTCAGCATTTTGGGATTGATCAATTCCAATTCCTCCGTGCCGATATCAATGACGATGACCCGCTTTAATTTTCCAACCTGCACGGCGGCAAGACCAACGCCTCCCGCTTTGTGCATGGTTTCCTTCATATCCTCTAAAAGAGTCAGAATTTTTTCATCGACGGCCGAAATCTCGCGGGATCTTTTGCGCAGGATCTCGTCGCCGTCTTTGACAATGTTTAAAATGGCCATAATACTCCTCAAATCATTCCCGGTCCGATATCCACCGTGATCCGAACGGCATACCGATCGGAATCGTTCATCGTCTCCAATAGGTATCGGAAAAGGGCTCGGGCGCGGGCGTTGTTTTTGAATTTGATAATAAAACGCTTACGGAAAACGTTTTTCATTTTATAGATCGGTGCGTCAAAGGGACCGTAAACGATCATTTTCACGTCGGGAAAGCGATTTTGCAGGGCATCCTGCAGGGTATCGCTCATTTTTTTGGTGCCCATTCTCAGAAGGGTCTCCGTTTCGTGGGCAAGGGTGAAGACCGCCAATTGGCAAAAGGGCGGAAAGCAAAAGGCTCGTCGCAGGGCGATCTCCCCTTCGAAAAAGCTTTTGAAATCCTGTTCGGCGGCCATAGAGAATACGTTGTGACGGGGATTGAGGGTCTGAATAACGGCCCGTCCCTTTTTTTCGGCCCGTCCCGCCCTTCCGATCACCTGCGTCAAAAGGGAGAAGGCGTGCTCGGCGGCACGAAAATCGCTCAGATACAAGGCGCTGTCCGCCATCACAATCCCCACCAGCGTCACGTCGGGAAAATTGTGCCCCTTGGCCACCATTTGGGTGCCGATGAGAATATCGGCCTCCTTTCGGCGGAAGGCCGAGAGAATTTGATCGTGGGCGTTTTTTCCCGAAAGGGAATCGGAATCCATACGGAGCAAGGAGGCCTCGGGGAATACCTTTCCGATCTCCTCCTCCAATTGCTGAATGCCGAAGCCGTGGGGGATCAGATGGGGCGAGGCACAATCGGGGCAGCTTTGGGGAAGAGAGGTGGCGTAGCCGCAGTAATGGCAGGAAAGACGCTTGGTCTCACCGTTGTGGAGGGTGAGAGAAACGCTGCAATGGGGACAGCGGATCACGCTTCCGCAATCGGTACAGGAAACGAATCTTCGGTATCCGCGGCGGTTCATCAGCAGAATGGTCTGCTCTTTTTTCTCCAAATTCCGACGGATCTCCTCTTTCAGCACGCTTCCCAGAAGAATGCCCGGATTCTTTCGCATTTCGGGTCGCAGATCCACAATGCGCACCTCGGGCAAAACGGCGTTGCCGAAGCGACGGGGCATTTCCACCAGGGTGTACAGTCCTTTTTTTGCCTTGTAATAGGATTCTACGTCGGGGGTAGCGGAGGCGAGCAGAAGCATCGCATCGTTTTTGGCACAGCGGAACCGTGCCACGTCTCGGGCGTGAAACTTTAATTGGGTATCGGATTTGTAGCTTTGATCCTGCTCCTCATCCATGACGATCAGACCGATCCGGTCCAAGGGAGCGAAAACGGCACTTCGCGTGCCCAGCACAATGTCCTTTTCACCGTTTCGGATGGAAACGTAGCTGTCTCTCCGTTCTCCCTCCGACAAGGCCGAATGAAGTATGGCCACGCGATCTCCGTAATGGCGGTATAAGAGCCGCGCGCTTTGCCCCGTCAGGGCAATTTCGGGAACCAGAAACAGAATCTTTTTCCCTTTTTTCAGCACGTGATCGCACAGAGCCAGCATTACCCTCGTTTTACCGCTCCCCGTGACGCCGTGCAGCAGAGCACAGGCGGCTTTGCCGCTGTCCGCCTTTTCGCGGAGAAGCAAAAAGGCTTTCTCCTGATCGGGAGAAAGGGGAGAGAGAAGGGATGGCTTTTCCTTTTCACGGGAAACGCCGAGAAAGGGATCTCGGAATTCCTCCTGAAGGGCAATTTGGATCAGACCCTTTTTTTCCAGAAACGAAACCGCGCCGCCGTCCAGCTCGAACAGCTCCCGACATTGCTTTTCCTCCGCTGTGCCTACAAGAGACAGATATTCGGTCAGCGCAAGGTATTTTTCCTTGTTTTTGCCCCGAAAGCCTTGTAAGGCCCCCTTGGCGTCCGAATCGGGCGGAAGAGAGAGAAAGCGGATCTTTTTGGCGCTTTTTTGATAAACGGGAGAGGGGAGAATGGCCTTGGCTGCTTCTCCGAAGGTGCAAAACAGCTGTTCCTGCAGATAATCGCACAGTGCCAAAAGCTCTTCGGTCAAAGCCACCTCCGACGGCATCACCTGCGCAATGGCCTTGAGAGACATGGAGGGCTCCTCCTCTGTCACCTCCGTGACCACGCCGTAGCACTCGCGGTTTCCTTTTCCAAAGGGCACCTTGCATACCGCACCGCGAAAAACGGCGGACTCGGCAGGGCAAAGGTAATCGTATACCCGATCGGTTGCCTTCGGCGTGGAAAGCAATCGGACCTTCGCAATCCGGAAAATTCCCACGGTAACAGCTCTTTTTCGATCAGTCCCGATTGGGCGTGATCGTATATTCTCTGGTATAAAGCTTTTCGATGGCTTCTTTGACGGGCTTTTCGCCGACGATGGTCTTCTTGGCGGAAGCGAATTTCTCCTCCTTGCCCTCGGCGATGCCTTGGGTTTTCTCCAATCTTTCGTCGGTGATCTTTCTTGCACACTTGGCGGTGGCAATGGAAAGCATATAACGGTTTACTCCTTCATCGGAAAGCTCGCTGATAGACGGATAGATCATGTTTTTTTCTCCTTTGAATTCAATATGTTTTTACGTAAAATGTTTGGCTTGATAAAAGACGCCGATGCTTCGGCTATTTTTGAAAGTCCGAAAGAAAGGCGGCACGGTCCCGCACCAGAACGCTTCGCTCGGTTTTTCCCTCTTCGACCAGCTCCACAATGGCCAGAGCAGCTTCCTCGGCCATTCCGTCAAAGTTGAGGATGATGTTTTCGTACAGCTCGGAGCGAAGGATCTCTTCCTTGGCGGTACGCAAGCGGTTCTGAATGGATTCCTCCGTTTCCGTTCCGCGGCCGCGAAGCCTTGCCTCCAGCGTGGTATAGCTCGGCGGGGAAAGATACACGGACAGATAACGGTCCAATTGACGCATCACCTGCTCGGCTCCGTCCGTTTCGATTTCCAGAACGGGAACGTAGCCCTCCTCAATCATTTGGAAAAACTGCTTTTTGGGAGTGCCGTAAAAGTTTCCGCAGTATTCCGTGTGCTCCAAAAAGCCGTCCTGTGCCAAGGTTTCGAGAAATTCTTCTCGGGTAACAAAATAATATTCCCGTCCGTTTTCCTCGCCGGGGCGGGGAAGACGGGTGGTCATGGAAATGCTTAAGCGCAATTTCGGGCACAATTCTCTTGCCCGCTTCAGAACCGTTCCCTTGCCGCTGCCGGCAGAGCCGGAAAAAATCAAAATGTTATTCTTCATTGTCAGCCTCATCCTTTCCTTCCTCGCCGGACAGACGCCGCTGAACGGAACGGGGAGCCAGCGCGGAGAGGATCACGTGTCCGCTGTCGGTGAGGATCACCGATTGGGTCTTTCTGCCGCAGGTCACGTCCACGGCAATGCCCGCATCCTTGGCATCCTGAATCAGCCGTTTGATGGGAGCCGAATCGGGCCCTGCCACCGCTACCACGCGGCTGGAGGCCATAAAATTACCGAATCCGATGTTGATCAAAGCTCTGCCCTCCTATTCGATGTTCTGAATTTGCTCGCGAATGCGCTCGATCTCGTTTTTTCCGTCGATCACCAGCTGGGTGATGGCGATTTCCGAGCATTTGGAGCCGATGGTGTTGACCTCGCGGTTCAATTCCTGGGTCAGAAAATCCATGGTTCGACCGGAAGGGGTATCCTGACGGATCAAGGAACGGAATTGTCCGATGTGGCTGGCAAGGCGGGTGATCTCTTCTCCCGTGTCAATCTTATCGGCGATGATACCCACCTCGGTCAGAAGGCGGTTTTCATCCAAATTGCGATCCTCCAGATATTCCCGAAGACGGGCTTCCATACGCTCGCGGTATTTTGAAAGTGCGGAGGCGGAGAGTTCTCGGATCTCGGCCAGGATCTCTTCCAAACGGTCTAAGCGGGAATCCACGTCCCGAAACAGGCTTTCTCCCTCCCGAGCTCTCATTTGAGAAAACTGCTCCAGCGCCTTGGTCATCACGGGCTCTACCGCCTGCCAGACCGCATCCGCATCGTCCTCGCGGGATTTCTTGGAAAAAATATCCGAAAAACGGGAAACGGCGGAAACGGAAATATCATCCCGCAGGCCGTGGTTCTGCGCAATGGTGCGAAGGGCCTTCACGTACTGCGCGGTCAGCGCCTCGTCCAAAAGGATCTCGGTTTTGTCTCCCTCGGGGCGCTCCACGGAAAGGTAAACGTCGATCTTGCCGCGGGCGGCAACCCTCTGCACGCTCTTTTTGATCTTTTCCTCCAGGTATCCGTAGATCCTCGGAAGGCGGATGTTGATATCGAAATAGCGGTTATTCACGGCACGGATCTCAAAGCTCACCTCGTAGCCGCCGACAGACTCGGTGGCTCTGCCGTATCCGGTCATACTCTTGATCATAAATTAAGAAGAATCCTTTCCGAATGTTGAAAAAAGCAAATGCTATCAATATAATATATCAAATTTTCCTTTCAAAGTCAAGGCGAAACCGAGAATAAGCCGAAGATTCCAATGTTTTTTTCTCTTTTCTGTCATTTTTTCGGGCAAAGGGAAGTTTTGAGAAAAAATAAAATGTTTTTTCGGTATTTGCCTTGCATTTTTTTGGTTTGGTGATATAATTTTTGGTGCGATTACGATTGATGATTCGGAGGAGTATCATGGCATCCCGTCATTCCAGAGACCTGACGCGAGGCTCAGTTTTTAAAAACCTGGTTCTGTTTGCCGTCCCGATTTTGCTGAGCAATATGCTTCAGCAGCTGTACCACGCGGCTGACGTGGTCGTGGTCGGCAATTTTTCCGCCGATACCACCGTAAGTCTTGCGGCGGTGGGCTCCAGCGGCTCGGTAACCACTCTGCTTCTCAATATGTTCTTCGGCCTTTCCTTGGGGTCAAACGTGGTCTGCGCCAATCTGTACGGAGCCAAAAAGCACGAGGATCTGCAAAAGGCCATGGGCACCGCGCTGATCGTTGCCGCCATCGGCGGAATTTTCATCGATGCGGTGGGCTTTTTTCTGGCAGGTCCGATCCTTGCGGCCATGGGAGTACCCGAATCGGTCTTGCCGCACGCCGTCGTTTATATGAAAATCATCTTTCTCGGTCAGCCCGGAAGCCTGATCTACAATTTCGGTGCGGGCATTCTCCGCTCCTACGGAGATACCAAGCGCCCCATGATGATCCTTTCCGTTTCGGGGGTTGTCAATTTCGTTTTGAATTTTGTACTGGTCGCCTTTTTCCATCTGGATTCTGCGGGTGTTGCCATTGCCACGATCATTGCTCACTACGTTTCCGCGGCTGCAGTGCTGTTTTTGATTTCCCGTCCCGCCGGGGAGCAGAGGCTGGATCTTCTTCATCTGCATTTTGACGTGAGCCTGTTCAAAAAGATCTGTCGGATCGGAATTCCCGGCGGTCTGAACGGTATGGTGTTCAGCATTTCCAACGTGATCATTGCCAATGCGGTGTTCAGCCTGGGCGACGTGGTGGTGGCGGGGGATTCCGCTGCCAGCAGTGTGACAAATCTGGTCTATCAGGTTCTTGCCGCCTTCTATTCCGCCTGCGTCAGCTTTGCGGGGCAGAATTACGGTGCCAAGCGCTTCGATCGAATCGACCGTCTGTTTTGGCAGAGCATTCTTTTGTGCGGCGGCTGTCTTTTGGTGTTTTCTGTGGTGATCAATCTTTTCCCGAACTTCTTTATGCGGCTGTTTACAAACGATCCTGCGGTTATGGAGGCGGGTAAGAGCCGCCTGATGGTGGTGGGGTATTCGTATATTCTCTATACGGTCTCCGAAATGGCCATCGGCTGCTTGAGAGGAATGGGAAAATCGGTTTTCCCAACGGCCTTGAACGCCGTGATGATCTGTGTGCCCCGCCTTTTGTGGATCGCCTTCGTGTTCCCGCTGTACCCGACGCTGGAGATGGTCTATCTTTGCTATGCCGTTTCCTACGTCCTTTCGGGAGCGGCGCAGTCCTTCTGCTATTTTTACTGTATGCATCGGGAAAAAAGGGCCTTAAAGGCCGCCGATACAGCTTCTGCGGCGGTGTAACGGAAGCGCTTGAATCAAGAATCAACGTAAAGGAGAAAACGGCTTTCGAATTGCCGTGACAGAATGCATACCACTCGTTCAATGGATCTGACCCGAGGGTCGGTGATGAAAAAGCTTTTGATCTTTGCCATCCCGATCCTGCTGAGCAATCTGCTTCAGCAGCTTTATTATGCCGCCGATATTGTGGTGGTGGGAAATTTTGCCCGCGACAGCAAGATCGCCTTGGCGGCAGTGGGCTCTTCGGGTGCGGTCAGTGCCTTTCTTTTGGATATCCTTTTCGGCCTTTCCGTGGGGGTCAGCGTGGTTTGCGCCAACCGCTTCGGTGCCGGAAACCTGCAGTCTCTGCGCCGCGCCATGGAAACGGGGCTTTTGCTTGCTCTGGCGGGCGGTATCTTGATTTCCGCGGTAGGCGTGGTCTTTGCCCGTCCTCTGCTGGCGCTTTTGGGTTCTCCCGAAACGGTGATCGACGAGGCGGCCCTCTATATGAAGATCATTTTTCTCGGCCAGCCCGCCGTGATGGTCTACAATTTCGGCGCGGGCATTCTCCGCTCTCTGGGGGATACCCGCCGTCCTATGGTGGTGCTCTCCGTTACGGGAGCGGTCAACGTGGTCCTGAACCTTGTTTTTGTGATGCTGTTTCATTGGGATGCCGCGGGAGTGGCTCTGGCAACGGTGATCGCCAATTATCTTTCCGCCCTTGCGGTGCTCATCCTATTTCGGGACTTAGAGGAGGATCTGAAGCCGAATTTTCGCCGCCCGAGGATCTACCGCGAGGAGCTTTTTGCCATTTTGCGGGTGGGCATTCCCGGCGGGATCAACGGAATGATGTACAATTTTTCCTCCGTTCTTCTCTCCTCCTCGGTGAATTCCTTGGGGGACGTGGTGATCGCGGCCAATTCCGCCGCCTCGGGGATCGATGCGCTGATCTATCAGTTTGTGGGCGCCTTTACCTATGCCGCCATCAGCTTTGCGGGGCAGAATTACGGTGCGGGCAACCAAAAGAGGATCGATGAATTGCTCCTGAAGGGACTTGTCTTGGTAAACGGAATCCTCTTGGTAGTCAATGCCGTGCTCCTTCCGTTTTCCGATTTTTGGCTCCGATTTTTCACCTCTGATGCTCAGGTGATCCGAGAGGGCTCGGTTCGGGTGATGGTGATGTGCGGAGGTCAATTGATCTTCTCCTTCTCGGAAATGGCATCCGCTTGTCTGCGGGGGATGGGGAAGACCGCTGCGCCCACACTGATCAGTGTGTTTTGTATTTGTATTTTGCGGCTTTTGTGGATCTTGTTTTTATTCCCGCTTTCTCCGAATTATTGGTTTTTGATGCTGTGCTATCCCGTTTCCTGGGCTTTTGCGGGGGTGGGGCAGATCATTTGCTATCTTTGGTACCGCCTTCGGGAGAAGAGAGCTTCTTTGCGAGAGCATGAGAGGATCTTGGCGTAAGAAAATGCCGCTGAACAGAAAGGTGAACGGATGGAAAAACGATATTCGAAGGATTTAACGAAGGGGTCGGTGCTAAAGCAGCTTCTGATCTTCACCCTTCCCATTTTGCTTGCCAATATTTTACAGCAATTTTATCATTCTGCCGACGTGATCGTGGTGGGCAATTTTGCCCGCGACAGTAAGATTGCCTTGGCAGCGGTGGGCTCCACGGGAACCGTTACCAATCTGCTTATCAATATGTTCATCGGCCTCTCTCTGGGCGTCAACGTGGTTTGTGCCAACTTCTACGGGGCGCAGGATATGAAGAACTACGGAAAGGCCGTGGAAACGGGCTTGATCGTGGCGGCTTTGAGCGGCGTTTTCATCTCCGTCTGCGGCTTCTTTTTGGCACGGCCGATCTTGGCCGCTATGGATTTGCCCGAAACGGTACTCGATCACGCTGTGACTTATATGAAGATCATTTTTCTCGGCCAGCCGGGAAGCTTGATCTATAATTTCGGATCGGGTATTTTGCGGGCGAGGGGCGATACCAAGCGCCCTATGTATATTCTGTCCGTGGCAGGCGTGATCAACGTGGTGCTGAATCTGTTTTTCGTGGTGGTGTTCCATCTGGATTCCGCGGGTGTTGCCTTGGCCACCACCGTCTCCCATTACGTTTCGGCGGCCTTTATTCTTGCGGTTTTATGCCATACGGAAAATGAACGCCGATTGAACCTTCTCCGTCTGCGCTTCGATCGAAAAATCTTTTCCCGCATTATGAAGATCGGGATCCCCGGCGGCTTGAACGGAATGGTGTTCAGCATTTCCAATCTCACCATTGCCAAGGGCATCTATTCTCTCGGCGATACGGTGATCGCCGCCAATTCCGCGGCGGGAAGCATCGATGGCTTCACCTATCAGATCCTCGTGTCCTTCTACACCGCTACCATCAGCTTTGCGGGGCAGAATTACGGCGCGAAAAACTTAAAGCGCATCGATCGGCTTTTGTGGCAAAGCGTTGCGGTGACCACGGCCATTTATCTTTTCGTTTTTGCCTTTATTGCCGTCTTTCCCCGCTTCTTTCTTGGGCTGTTCACGCGGGATGCCGAGGTGATCACGGCGGCCGTTCCGAGGCTGTATGTGATGGGATTGGGCTATTTTATCTATATTCTCTCCGATATGTCCATCGGGTGCCTGCGGGGAATGGGAAAATCCGTCGTCCCCACGGTGCTCAATGCCGTTATGATCTGCGTGCCCCGCCTTCTCTGGACCTCCTTTGTGTTTCCGCTGCATCCGACCTTTTCCTTTTTGTATCTCTGCTACCCCATTTCCTACGTGTTCTCCTCCGCTTCCCAATTGATCTGCTATTTTGGTTACCGAAAGAAAGAGCAGAAAAAGCTGGATTCGGAGAAGGCGGCTGCAGCCTCGGAGGCCGAGCCGACCGAACAGATTTTTTAAAGTGAGGTGACAAAATGGCATCCGGAAAAAGCATCGATCTGACCCAGGGACCCATTTTTAAAAAGCTTCTGACATTTACCTTTCCCATTTGGGTAACGGGCTTTTTACAGCAAATGTATCATTCTGCGGATTTGATGGTTGTGGGCAAATTCGCCTCCGATTCTTCCCTTGCGGCTGTGGGCGCCACCACCACCGTGACGTCTCTTTTGCTGAATTTGTTTATCGGTATTTCGATTGCCTCCAACATACTTTGCGCTCGGGCCTTCGGGAGCCGCGATGAAGAACAAAGCAAGAAAATCATCCACACCTCGTTGATCTTTTCTTTTTCAATGGGTGTTTTTCTGTCGATTTTCGGCTATTTCTTCACCCCCCCTATTCTGAGACTGATCCAAACCCCCGAGGAGATTTTGGCCGAAGCGGTTTTGTATATGCGCATCATCTTTTTGGGTCAGCCCGCCAGCTTGATGTTCACCTTTTGCGCCGGCATTTTCCGTGCACGGGGCCTCTCCTCCGTTCCCATGCGGATCCTTTCGGCGACCGGAATTCTCAACGTGCTGTTGAATTTGCTTTTCGTCATCGGTTTTCATATGAATGCCGCCGGAGTGGCTCTGGCTACGGTGATTGCCCATTACGTTTCCATCGTGGCGGCTATGGTGATTTTCTTTCATCCGAGAGGGGAGTTTCGCTTAAAGCTTTCCGAATTCCGTCCGGACGGAAAAAGCTTTGGGGAGATTCTGCGGATCGGCATTCCCGCAGGGGTCAACAGTATTCTGTTCAATTTATCGGGCACCATCGTTTCCGCCGCCGCCAACGGCTTGGGAAAAACCGTGGTGGCCTCGGTTTCCGCCGCCAACAGCGTGACCCATATCGTACACACCGTGGGAGCGGCCTTTACCAGCGCTGTGGTCAGCTTTTCCGCTCAGAATTACGGGGCAGGAAAGCTGCGCCGCACGACGAAGATGCTGGCGGCCAGCCTGATCATCGTGGAGGTGGTGATGCTGATCGTCAATACCGCCATCACGTTTTTCCCGCAGTTCTTTATGGGCTTTTTCACCAACAGCACTCTTGTGATCGAAACGGGAACCTCCAAGCTTCTGATGACCGCTTGGGGCTACGTGCTGTATGCCTTCTCCGAGCAATTGACCTCGGGGTGCCGCGCGCTCGGCCAGTCTACTCGTCCCACCGTCATCAATATCAGCTGCATTTGTCTGTTCCGTATGGCGTGGGTATGGTGGGTCTTCCCCTTTTTGGATCGGGGAGAATCTCTCTCGCAAAGCGTTTTTGCGCTGTATCTGTGTATCCCTCTTTCCTGGGCGCTGTCGGCGCTGGGAATGATCGTCAATTATCATATCGCAAAAATGAAGGCTTGGAGAGAATTTGCCGCGGCGGATAAGCTTTCTCCGGAGGATCGGGAATATTATCAGGCACGCCTTGCTAAGAAATGGGAGCGCCGCGGCGCCGCCTCTGCCGAAAAATAAAGCGCCGAAAGGCTTCCGCTCGGTGCGAGTTTTTTGAGGGAAACCCGCTATGAAAAAAGACGAAATTTAATCGAAAAAACTATTGAGATTTCCTTGACTTTTTTGCTTTTCTGTACTATAATGTTATGCGATTTATTTTAACGGGAGGCATTATGAACCTGTACGACCGCTTGGTTCGTTTTTTTCGGCCCCTGATTCGTTTTTTCTTCCCCGTTCGGGTTTTCGGCTTGCCGGAAACGCTGTCGGAGGAGGGATTGATCGTTTGTCCCAATCATATTTCTTTTTTTGATCCGCTTTTCTTGGCGATCCTTCTACCGAGAAATCTTACTTTTATGGGCAAGGAAGAGCTTTTTTCCCGTCCCATCATCGGCAAATGGGTGAAGGAGTGCGGTGTGATCCCCCTTTCCCGAAACGGCGGAGATGCCGCCAAGCTTCGTCAGGCGGTCAGAGAATTGAAAAACGGCAAGATCTTGTCCATTTTTCCCCAGGGAACCCGTTGCCGTTACCCCCTTTGTGAGGAGGATTTTAAGGCCGGCGTCGGGATGATGGCATCCCTTGCGGGGGTCCGCATTCTTCCCGTGGGTATCTATGCAAAGAATTTCAAGGTTCGCCCCTTCCGCAAGACCTATCTTTATTTTGGAGAGCCCGAGAATTTTTGCGCCGATGAGAATCTCGGCAAAAAAGAGCAGGCTCTGCAGATCACCTCTCGCCTCTATGAACGCATTGCGGAATTGGAGGAAAGGGCGAGGCTGGAGGCCAAATGAATATTTTGCTTTCCGAGCACGCGGGCTTTTGCTTCGGCGTCCGACGTGCGGTGGAGCTTTTGGAATCCCGTCTTTCGGAGGGAAAGAAGATCTACACCTTGGGGCATATCATCCACAACGAGGATTTTAATGCCGATCTGGAAAGGCGCGGCGTGGTCTGCGTTTCGCCCGAGGAATTGGACCGTGTGGAGAAGGATGCTTTGGTTCTGATCCGAACTCATGGCGTCACAAGGGATACCGTCAAGCGTCTGGAGGAGCACGGGCTTGATTATTTGGATGCCACCTGCCCCTTCGTGAAAAAGATACATAACATTGTCTTGGAGGAGGAAAGGAAGGCTCTCCTTTCGGGGGAGAAAATCGCTTTCGTTCTTCTGGGGGATCCGACCCATCCCGAGGTGCAGGGAATCGTCAGCTGCGCGGAGCATTTTCCCGTGGCGGTCATCAATTCCTGCGAGGAATTGATTTCCTATGAGAAAACAGCGGATCGGGAGGCTCGGCATATATTTTTATCCCAAACGACTCATAGCGTGTCGGAGTGGGAGCGTTGCTGTGAAAGGGCCCGCGAGGTCTTTTCCCGTCTTTCTTTTTTTGATACCATCTGCAGCGTTACGGGCATCCGTCAGAAGGAAGCGCGGAGCATTGCCGAAAAAAGCGATCTTGTGGTGATCGTGGGCGGCAAAGAAAGCAGTAACACCAAAAAGCTGGTTTCGGTGTGCGAAGAGATTTGCAAAACCGTTCATATCAGAAATGCGGCGGAATTGCCGCGAAAGATCTTTAGAAAGGATATGACTGTCGGAGTATCGGCGGGAGCCTCTACCCCCGACAGTGTGATCAAGGAGGTAATACAAACCATGTCGGAAATCAAAAACGACGAACTGAGCTTTGAAGAATTGCTCGACCAAACATTTAAGACCATTCGCCAAGGAGAGGAAGCTACGGGTGTTGTGACCAGCGTGTTCACCAACGAGGTGCACGTGGATCTCGGCATTAAGCATACAGGTATTCTCCCGTCCTCGGAAGTATCCGATGCGGAATCGGATCTGCTTTCCAGCTTCAAGCCCGGTGATCAGATCACCGTTTTGGTGCAGAAGTTCAACGACCCCGAGGGAACGGTTCAGGTTTCCAAGAAGAAGGTGGATTCCCGTGCCGGTTGGCTCAAAACACAGGAAGCATACGAAAACAAAATCGTTCTTTCCGGAAAGGTTACCGCCGTGGTAAAGGGCGGCATTCTCGTTTCCGATGAGATCCAGAGCTACTTTGTACCCGCATCCCTGACCGGCGTACCCAAGGGCACCGAGCTCGATCCTATGCTGGGCACCGAGGTGGCGTTCAAGATCATTGAGATCGACCCCGCAAGAAAGAGAGCCGTGGCCTCTATCCGTGAGGTGCTCCGCGAGGAGAAGAAGGCTCTTGAGGAGAAATTCTGGCAGGAGGTTGCCGTGGATAAGGTTTACACCGGCAAGGTGAAATCCATGACCTCCTACGGCGCATTCGTGGATCTCGGCGGTGTGGACGGTATGGTTCATATTACCGAGCTTTCCTGGAAGAAGATCAAGAACCCCGCTGAGGTCGTAAGCCTCGGGGATGAGATCACCGTATTCGTGAAGGAATTTGATCCCGAAGCCAAAAAGGTCAGCCTCGGCTACAAGACCGAGGATACCAACCCCTGGAAGCTTCTGCAGGATCAGTATCAGAACGGCGACGTTGCCGCCGTGAAGATCGTCAGCCTGACTCCCTTTGGTGCTTTTGCCGAATTGATTCCCGGAATCGACGGCTTGATCCACATTTCTCAGATCGCCGATCGCAAGATCGCCAACCCCGCCGACGTGTTGAAGATCGGCGATGAGGTTCAGGTTGAGGTGCTGGATATCAATTATGAGACCCACAGAGTCAGCTTGTCGATGCGTTCTCTCATCGAAAAGGCCAAGGAGAATGCCGAAGAGGCCATCCTGACCGAGAATGCAGAGTACGTGGTCAGCGAAGAGTAATTTCGTTTTTCCGCTCCCGAAAGCCCGCGGGCTTTCGGGAGTTTTTTTGCCCGTGGTGCATCATATTTCCCATTCCTTTCCCTTGGGAAACCGAAAAAACAGCTTTGCAATTCCCTTGAGATCCCAAGGAAAAAAAGGATAAAGATAGGATTTGCCCGCTACGCTGCGGGTGGAGATCAGTACTGCCAGCCACGTCAGACAGCCGAAAAGCATTCCCCATATTCCGAAAAATTCCACCGCCAGGATCAGACTCATCCGAACGAATTTGAAGCTGTATCCCAATTCGTAGTTGGTGGGCACGTAATTGGCAATTCCCGTAAAAGCGGAATACAAAATGGTCTGAGGCACAAACCACCCGCTTTTGACGGCAAATTCTCCCAAAAGAAGCCCCCCGATCACAGAGAAGGAGTTGGAAAGGGTGCTGGGGGTGTTCAGGGAGGCCATTTTCAGACCGTCCAGACAAAGCTCAATGATGATAAACTGCAAAAACAGCGGAACGGCGTAGTCCCCTTCGGCGAGAATGAAGCGGAAGGGATCGGGAAGAATCCCCTCGTTTTGCACGATCAACAGCCAAATGGGGATCAGAAAAATCGAGCAGGCAAAGACGGCTGCCCGCACCAATCGCAGGTAGCTGGCCACCCCGGGCGGAAAGTAGTAATCGTCCGCCTCCTCAAAAAAATCGAAAATGCATTCGGGAAGCAAAATGGCCGAGGGAGAATTGTCGCAAAGAATCGCGATCTTGCCCTCCAAAAGGGTGGCGGCCACCACGTCGGGCCGCTCCGTATACCGAACACGAGGAAAGGGATTCATCAGCGCCCATCCTCTTTGCGGAAACAGGATGGAGGCAAGATTCTCCTGGGTCATGGAAAGAGCGGGGAGGGGAGCGGTGCGGAGCCTTTTGCGGAGCGTTTCCAAAAGCCTCTCGTCGCATTTGCCCTTCAGCGATAGGATCGCCACCTCGGTTTTGACCTTTTTCCCCATCAGAATGCGCTCCGTTCGGAAGAGCGGCGTTCTCAGATACCGTCGGATCTGAATCAAATTGGAGATCAGGCTTTCATTCATCCCGACGTGCGGCCCCCGAAGGGTGCGGTCTTTTTCGGGCTCCTCCGTGCCGCGAAGAGAAAAGCTTCTCAAATCCAGAATCAAAAAGCCTTCCGCCCCCTCTACGGTCAGAACGGTACTCCCTCGAAGAAGCTCCTCTGCCGCTGCCTCGGTGCTCAAAAGGATCTCACCGCCCCCGAAGGGAATGTGCTCCCGAAGAAGGGTCTCTAATGAAACGGCATCGGACACAGGCATTTTCTGAAGGGCGGAGAGGATCCCTTCGGTCAGGAGCTGATCCGTGTATCCGATGATAAAGTAGCACAGAGCCCGTCGCCCTCCGATGCGAAGGACTCTTTTTTTGATATCAAAGCCGTGGGAAAAGCCAATGGCCTCCTCCAGCTTTTTCGCCTTCTCATCCGCATCCGTTTTCAAAGCTTTTTCCTCCTTGTTTGATAGTGTCGTTTTAGTGTGAGCAAAACTCAGATCCTCTATTCCCGAAAATAAAAAAAGGCAGATCCGATTCGGATCTGCCAAAATATTCAGGATAACAGAATCTCGGTGCCGCCCGCCAAAGAATCGTCGTGGCTGACCACCAAAAACAGTGCCTTTTGAGAACGCTCCCGAATGATCTCGGCTATGATTCTGCGGTTTTCGGCATCCAGCTCCTTGGTGGGCTCATCCCACAAATAAACGTCGCCGCCGAAGTAGAGAGAGCGAGCAATGGCGGCTCGGAGCCTCATCCCGCCGGAAAGAGCGTCGGGGTATTTGTCTGCGGCGTCCTTCAGACCGAGGCGGTCTATGAAACGGTCAGCCTCCTTTTCGTCCCGCCGCGCTTTGACCAGAAGAACGTTTTCCCGCAGGGTCAGAAAGGGCAGAAGTCTGGCCTCCTGAAATACGAAGGAGACTGCGGGAGAAGAAGGCTCGATTGTACCCGTATCCGCCGTCTCCAGCCCCGCAATGATGCGAAGCAGGGTGGTTTTGCCAACCCCCGAGCGACCGCGGATCAAAAAGAAGCCGCAATCGGGAAATTCGTAGGAAAAATCGGTCAGAACCGGTGCGTCATAGGCCTTGGACAGCTTTTTGAGGATCAGCATAACGGCCTCCTTTCTTGGGAGAAAACAGTGCGGAAAACAGCTTTTCCAAAAGCACGCTGGTGAGAATGATGGCGAGGGTCCAGGCATACAGATCCACCGTTTCCAGGTAAAGCTTGGCGTTGTGGATCATCTCTCCCACGGATTCGGCGGGGAGAGCCAAAACCTCTGCGGCAATTCCCGCCTTCCAGGACAGTCCCATTCCCGTTTTGGAGGCGGAAAGAATGAAGGGAATGACCTGAGGGAGATCCACCCGCAAAAGGGTTCGCCATTTTCCCAAACGGAAAACCTGCGCCATTTCCCCGAGAGCGGGATCCCGTTTTTCCAGCCCCAGAACCGTGTTTTGCCATACGATGGGCAACACCATCAAAAGACTGATGAAGGAGGGAACTCCGCCCCGTTCGATCCATAGGATCACCACCAGAATAAAGGAGGCCACGGGGGTCGCCTTGATGACGGACATCATCGGGGAAATAAGACTGCGAGCCCAGAAAAAGCGGTGGGAGAGAAAGCCTGAGAGCACCCCCAAAAAAAGTCCTCCCAAAAAGCCGACGGTGACACGGAGGAGAGAAATCAGGAGCGTTTGATAAAAGGCAAAATGCCCCAAAAGCTCAAAAAAGCGCTTGAAAACCTCCAAGGGCTTCGGCAAAATAAAGGAAAGCTCTGCCTTCACCGCACAAATATGCCAAAAGCCCAGCCAGAAAAGAAGGGCAGCGGAATACGCTGCCCATTTTGTTTTGAAAACCGCCTTCATCGTGCGAAGTAGAAATCGTCGCCGGGCAAAGCGTTGCCCACGGAGGCGGGAGCGGCATCAAAGAGAACCTGCAGACACTTTTTGACTCCACCCTTCATAGCCTCGCCCTCCAGAAACGTGATGTTGCATCCGGGAATGGCCTTCTTGGCCATGGGCTCTGCGGCAAGGATCTGCGCCTCCACAATGTACTGCGCACCCTTATCCTTGTCGGTGTTAACGAGGGTCTGGCTGGCGTTGTAATCCTCCAGAAAATCTGCAATCAGGCTCTTATGCTCGTTCACGAAGGCCTTTCTGGCGATAAATACGCCCTGGATCAGGGTGTTATCGGCGCCGGCAACCTTGTTCCATTCCTCCGTCAGATCCAAAGCGGCACGGAAGGAGGGATTGGAGGAAAGCACCACCGAAACGTTGGGCTCGGGGAGAACGCCGATGGAATAAATGTTGCTGGCCATATAGGTGGCAAGCTCGGTGTGATCGGCAACGAACTGCAAGGTCAGATCGGTTCCGGGCTTTAAGCCGTTCTGCTCCAGAACGTAGCGCAAAATGTATTCGGGGGTAGAGCCCTGCCCCGTGGCGTAAACGGTTTTGCCTCTCAGATCGGCAATGCTGTTTACGGTGGTTCCGTTTTCCAAAAGATGCAGAACACCCAGCGTGTTGGCACACAAAACCTGAACCTGCCCGCCTGTTTTGGCGTACAGCGTGGAGGCAAGGTTGATGGGAACGGCCGCTACGTCGCATTCACCCTTGGTGATGGCGGCGGCAATGTTGGAGATCTCGGCACTGGTGACCAATTCCACGTCGTAATCACAGCGGTTACCGCTTCCGTTTTTGTCGTTGTGCAAAAGGGAAGCAAGACCCATTCCCGTGGGGCCCTTCAGGGCCATCAGGCGAATCGTGGTCTCGTCCCCCGTTGCGGTTCCTTCTTCGGTACCCGCAGTGCCTTCGGGAGAGGCGGGCCCGCAGGCAACAAGGCCGAGCAAAACGGTGAGAGCCAAAAGTGCGGCAAGAATTTTTTTCATACATAACCCTTCTTTCTTTACTTCTTGCAGAAGCTATGATAAATAAAATTGAAGACTCTCGCGGGAGAGGATTCGGAGCGTCTTCTTCTCCTTTTCAACAATTCCCTCCCGTTCCATTTTTTCCAAGACACGGTAAAGGCTTGCCCGCCCGATGCCGAGACTGCCCGCCAATTTCGAATAAGAGGGGATCGAGGGAACGATCCCGTTTCCATCGGCCTTGGACATCAGAAACAGAGCGAGCTTCTTTTCGGCGCTGCCGGCGGAAAAGGAGGTGATCTTTTCATTGAGAAAGCGGATGCGCCCCGTTAAAAAAGCGATGAGATTCCGACGAACGGCCTTATCCTCCAGGAGAAGATCCAGCCGATCCTCCTCAAAAAACAGAACCCTCGCCTTGCTTTTCGCCACAATGCGGGTTTTGGCCTCCTGCTGTGAATACAGCGAGGAAACACCGAAAACGCTTCCGGCCGAAATTCGGTTCAAAAGCGCCTTCCCCTCAGCGGAATAGATCTCCGCCTCTCCCTCCAGAATCACGCCGATCCGCCCGCTTTTTTCCGAGCGGAAGGGAATGGCGCTTTTAGGGGGAAAGCATTCGGTATAGGAGGCGCCATTTTCTGCAAGCTCGGCCGCCTTTTCCCGATCGCAGGAGAAAAACAGAGGACAAGATGCCAGGACTGCCCAGTCTTTTTGATCCATAAACCCTCCGAAAATGTCTCATTTGGAACACTTTTATAGTACCACAAAAT
Organism: Clostridia bacterium; assembly: GCA_017507325.1. Classification (GTDB taxonomy): domain Bacteria; phylum Bacillota; class Clostridia; order Oscillospirales; family SIG627; genus RGIG5579. The sequence continues at coordinate 52,171 of JAFWBD010000023.1, forward strand.
GAAACGGCTGTCAAGAGGGAAAAGGATTTTTCCAAGAAATCTACGATTATATCTTGTATTTTTTACCGTTTTGTTGTATAGTAAATACAACACTTAAAAAGCAAAGGAGTTCAAAACAATGTCAATGAAATTGAATACGGAGTTTTCCAAGCCCTTTTACAGCGAAGAGGCCTATGCTTCTTTGATCCCCGAGGCAAAGAAAGCTCTTGAAACCGTTAAAGAAAACGTGGTAAAGGGTGTTTCCCCCTTGGGCTGGTATACCCTTCCCGCCGATTATGACAAAGAGGAATTTGCCAGAATTTGCGATTGCGCCAAGAGAATCCGCAAGATGTGCGACGTGTTCGTGGTCATCGGCATCGGCGGTTCTTATCTCGGTGCCCGTGCCGCCATCGAATTTTTGCAGGGTAATTTCCACAACGCCCTTCGGAAGGACGGCCCCGAAATCTATTTTGCCGGTACCAGCGTGGACGGCGACTATCTGGCTGATCTTTTGAAGATCTGCGAGGGCAAGGATATTTGCATCAACGTGATCTCCAAGTCCGGTACCACCACCGAGCCTGCCATTGCATTCCGTGTGTTCCGTGAATTGGTGGAGAAAAAATACGGGAAGGAAGAAGCCAAGAAGAGAATCTTCGTTACCACCGATAAGAACGTAAAGCCCGGCACCCTGAAGGAGTTTGCCACCGAGGGCGGCTACGAGAGCTTTGTGGTTCCCGGTAACATCGGCGGCAGATATTCCGTTTTGACTGCCGTGGGTCTTCTGCCCATCGCCGTCAGCGGTGCCGATATCGGTGCCATGATGGCAGGCGCTTTGGAGGCCAAGGAGGAATTTGCGACGGATACTATTGAAAATAACATCTGTATGCAGTATGCCCTTCTTCGCAATCTTTTTTACAGAAACGGCAAAAAATTCGAAATGTACGCTTCTTATACCCCCGCCATGGAATTGATGGGCGAGTGGCTCAAGCAGCTTTACGGCGAATCCGAGGGTAAGGACGGTAAGGGTATTTTCCCCGTATCCGCCATCTATTCCCGCGATCTGCATTCCTTGGGTCAGTACGTGCAGGAGGGCGAAAGAACCATGTTCGAAACCGTTCTGGAGATCACCGCTCCCAAGGTGGATTTTGCCATTCCCACTGCTGAAACCGATATGGACGGCTTGGGCTATCTTGAGGGAAGAAATATGGATTTCGTCAACAAGAATGCCTTCCGCGGCACCGCCCTGGCTCATCGGGACGGCGGCGTTCCCTCCATTGTTCTGGCATTGGAAAAGGCCGATGAGAAGAACTTCGGCTATATGGTATACTTCTTCGAATTGGCTTGTGCCATCAGCGGCTATATGCTGGGCGTGGATCCCTTCAATCAGCCCGGTGTGGAGGCTTACAAGAAGAATATGTTCCGTCTTTTGGGCAAGCCCGGTTATACCAACTGATCCTGCCCCAGGCGGACGTTTTGAAAATTGAGTTTTTTGGAAAAAAAGTATTGCATATTTGTTCAAAATATGGTAATATATTTTTAGAACAAGACCCAAGGGGGTCGAGAAAGGATGGTTTATTATGTTAAAATTGATCATTGGTTTGAAGGGTAGCGGAAAGACCAAGCATTTGATTGAGATGGCGAACAAGGCTGTGGAAGTGTCTCCCGGAAACGTTGTCTGCATCGAAAAATCCAATAAGCTCACCTTTGACGTGAACCACAAGGTTCGTTTGCTGGATACGGATGCTTACGGTATCGCAAACGCCCAAGAGCTTTACGGCTTGGTGTGCGGCATCCTGGCAACCAATTATGATGTAAAAGATCTTTTTATCGATTCCGCGCTCAAAATTTGCGGTGACGACGTGGCTCGGTGGACAGAGTTTGTGGCCAAAGTCGATCATCTCTGCCAAAAATATGAGGTTCAGTGTGTTATGACCTCCTCCATTGATCAGGCGGATTTGCCCAAGAGCTTGGATCAGTACGTATTTTAAAGATGGATTACGTTGAGCTTTGCTTCTCAATGCCGCAGGATAAGGTCGATCTCGTATCGACCTTTCTTGTTGCAGGGGGATACGATACCTTTGAGATCTGCGATCTGTCGGATCTGGTAGAAAATGCCGGTGCCATGTTCGGCGATTATATTGAGGATGAATTGCTGGAGCGGCAATCGGCTCCGCCCACCATTAAATTCTATATGGAAAAGGAAGAGCGCCCCAAAGCGGAGGAGATCCTCGCTTATTTGAGCGGTGTTTGCGCCCGGTTGGGAATGGAGGATGTTTCGGGCAGCATCCGCCTTGTGGAAAACAGCGATTGGGACGTGCGATGGAAGCAGTATTTTTACCCCTTTCCCGTTGGGGAAAAGCTGTTCATCAAGCCGGTTTGGGAGGAGGTTCCCGCAGAAGTGATCGGCACGCGCCAGGTGATCGAGATCGATCCCGCCGCCGCCTTCGGAAGCGGAACCCACGCCACCACCCGCCTTTGTCTGGAGTCTCTGGAACGGGCGGTGAAACCGGGCGCCCGCGTTTTGGATATGGGCTGCGGCTCGGGCATTCTCGCCATCGGTGCCGCAAAGCTCGGCGCGGGGGATCTGGTTGCGGTGGATATTGATGAGGCTGCGGTCCGCACCACAAGGGAGAACCTGGAGAAAAACGGAATCGATTCCCGCAAGGCCGTCTTGATCTGCGGTGACGTTCTGGCCGACGAAGCGGCGCGCACTCGTATGGGCGGCGAATTTGACGTGATCTGTGCCAATATCGTGGCGCAGATTATCAAGGATATGTCCCGCGTTTTGTACGATGCCCTGAAGGAGGGCGGCGTCCTTCTGGCTTCGGGAATTTTGCAATCCCGTGAGGAAGAGGTGAAGGAGCACCTTCTGAGAGCAGGCTTTTCGGTGCGTGAGGTTTTCACATCGGAGGAATGGGTCTGTATGGAGCTGACGAAATGAATGAAATTCTCTCTTTTCGGCGGAAAATGCCTTGAAAGGAGAGAATTTTCTTTTTGTAAACAATGTGTAACGGGAAGCAAGAAATCGTGAGCAAATGAGAGAAAACGGGAGAAAAAAAGAGAAAAGAAAAAACTTTTACCTTTTTTTCGAAAAAACCATTGACAACGGACTTTTTTTGTGTATAATGGCATATTGTAAATAAATCAATTCGGAGGAAATGCAATGTCCACTTTTATGGCAAAAGCCGAAACCATTGAACGCAAATGGTACGTTCTCGACGCTCAGGGCAAGCCTCTCGGAAAGGTTGCCGCTGCTGCTGCAAACATTCTGCGCGGCAAGAACCGCCCCGAGTTCACCCCCCACGTTGACTGCGGCGAGTATGTGATCGTGATCAATGCGGGAAAGGCAGTTTTGACTGGCAAAAAACTTGAACAAAAGAAGTACAGATACCACACCGGTTACATCGGCGGCTTGAAGGAGATCGGCTATAAGGAGCTGATGTCCAAGAACCCCGAGAAAGCACTTTACCTTGCTGTCAAGGGAATGCTTCCTAAGAACACCATCGGCAGAAAGAGCCTTCTTCGCTTGAAGGTCTATGCCGGCGAAGCTCATCAGCACGCTGCTCAGCAGCCTGTCAGCATCGAGTTCTGATTAAGGAGAAAGGAAGATAACTATGAATTACACAAGTGCAAAACCTTATTTTTATGGCACCGGCAGAAGAAAGAAATCCATTGCCCGTGTTCGTATTTATCCCGGTACCGGTGTTATCACCATCAATAAGAGAGATATCGACGATTACTTCGGCCTCGAGACCTTGAAGCTGATCGTTCGTCAGCCCATGGAGCTCACCGGCAACGTTGGCCGTTTCGACATCGTTTGTAACGTGGTCGGCGGCGGTGTTTCCGGCCAGGCAGGTGCCATCCGTCACGGTGTTGCCCGTGCTCTCCTTCAGGCCGATGCCGAGGCTTACCGTGCCGTTTTGAAGAAGGCCGGCTTCCTCACTCGCGACCCCAGAATGAAGGAAAGAAAGAAGTACGGTCTCAAAGCAGCCCGTCGTGCTTCTCAGTTCTCCAAGAGATAATTATTTTATTATCGAAATTACAGCACTCACTTTGGTGGGTGCTGTTTTTTTGCCCCGTGTCATTCTGAGCTTGTCGAACTTTTCCGTCGTAGATCCCGTCTGCACTTTGTTTGACGCTGCTTTGCAGTTCGACTTCGCTTCGCTCCGCTCAGGATGACACGACGGAAAAGCACGAGCCGTAGGCGAGTGGAATCTCGGGGCGAACCATAGGCAATATAAAAGGGCGGTTCCATTTATAAAAAAACCTCCGACCTATTTACTTTTGGTGAATTTTTGGTATAATGCAACCAATCAATAAGCTTGAATTTGTCGAGCTGAACAGCGCTGAATGCCGGTGCCAATTCGGTGCAACACTTTATTGGGCGATCCCCGCCCGAACCATACAGAATACAGGTAAAACCATATGAAATTCACAAACAGCCCCCTGGTAACGTATACCAATATTACAAGTCATAAGACCTGCCCGCGGGAGAAGCCGATCGATACGATCACCATACACTGTATGGTCAGCCAATGGACTGCCAAGCAATGCTGCGATTATTTTGCGAACACGCGCAGGGAATGCTCCTCCAACTACGCGGTGGGAAGAGATGGAAGCATTGGCCTTTCCGTCGATGAAAAGGACAGATCCTGGTGTTCCTCCAACGCTGAAAACGACAACAGAGCCATCACCATCGAGGTAGCCTCCGACAAAGAGGCTCCCTATGCGGTCACGGATGCCGCATACGATGCTTTGATTTCCTTGGTTGCCGACGTTTGCAAAAGAAACAACGTCAAAAAGCTGGTGTGGTCATCCGAAAAGGAAGACAGAGTGAATCACCGAAACGGTTGCAATATGACGGTTCACAGAGATTTTTCAAACAAGTTTTGCCCCGGTGAATATCTGTATGAACGGCAAGGTGAGATTGCGGAAAGGGTCAACAAAATTTTGAGTGCGGGCGAAGCTTGTGAAAAGCGGTAACAGCACCGTTCTTTTGAGAAACGGAAGAGCCCTGGCATCCGAAAAGAAAAATACGGGAGAGAAATGCGATGCGAAAAATCGTAAGAACGGTATTGATCATAGCTGCCGCCGTGATGGCTTTTATCATAGGAGCAAGCCTTTTGATCGGTGCCCTTTGGAACGGAACGTTCAATTTTTTGCACCCCAAGGAAATTGAAACCTATCACAGCCCCAATGGAGAATATCGGCTCGTTTTCGAGCAAATGGGCGATCCTCAATGGCCCTTTGGCCCAACGGACATTCGATTGACCCTCCAAAACAGCAGCGGCAAAACCGTCGAGCGGGTGTCTGCTCAGCTTTTGGATGACGGCGTCAGCGCAAGCGAGAGAAACGTAAAATCCATCACTTGGAATGAGGATGCGGTGGTTGTGATCCTTAGCGCTTCGGAAATGGAGGACAAAAGCATTTCCATTGCGTACCGAAAATCATAGATCCCTTTTCATGATCGGCACAACAAAGAACCCCTTTGACTCAAATTTTGTCAAAGGGGCTTTTTTTGAAAAAACGTGAAGGCAATTTGCGCGAGGCTCAGGCTTGATGAGAGGTCTTTTTTCTCCGACGGAGCAGAAGAAGTGCGGTTCCCAAAACACCTGCGGCGGCGGTGGCGATCCCACCGAAAAGAAGGGCTTTCCCGGAGAGGGAATCATTTTCCTCCGCTGCTTCCGAGCTTGCTCCGATCGCAGAACCGTCGGGAGAGGGAGCGGTGCTTTGCGTGGCGAGGAAAACGTAGCGATTGCTTTGGGTAACGGAAAAATAAACGTATTCCGAGTCGCAAGAAAGGTATTGCACACCTATGGCGTTTTGTCCCGTTTCTCCGTCGAATACCGAAATACCGTTGACGGAAACGAGGGTTAGGTCCTCAAAACGAGGCACCGCCACCGTCAAATCGTCAAGAGCGGGCACGTCAAGGGTAAGCTTCAACCCGTCCTTTCGCTCAAGGGCTACGCCGAGGCTTCCGATCCCGTTCGGCAGAGCCACGCTTCCCCTCATACTCTCGATTCTTTGAGGCAAAAAGGGAATGACCGAAACTCGCTCTCTTCCGATCCCTTCGAATTCCACACCCAAAAAGTCCTTGAGGAGATAATAGGCGGGATAGCCGCTCCAGGCGTGAGAGTGGGAGCTTTGATTCAAAAAGCCCTCCCAAACCGTTTCATAACCGTTTTCCATCATAGGACCCCAGGAGGTAACGATTCGGCGGTAGGCCGCTTCCTTTTGCCGGGTGTTTCCGTGCTCCAAAAGGGTGCGGAGCAGCTCAAAGGTCAGCACAACGCTGGTGTCGATGTTTTGGAGAGAGGAAAGAGCGCGAAGCTGTTTTTCCAGATCCTCCGGCTTTGCCACGCCCGTGTTAATGGCCATAGCGGTAACACCGAGGTTGGTGAGGCGCACGCCCGAATGCATCACGTACAAATGGTTGTCGGGGTTGAGCAGATTCTCGTTGATGGCCTTGCGGCAATCGGCGGCAAGCTTTTCCCATTCCTCGGCTTCTGCTTGTTTCCCGAGCAAATCGGCGATTTTCGAAAGCTTGTTGAGCGAATCAAAAAGCAAAAGATTTACCACGGTGGGGCAGGTATCGCTTCCGGGGTCATCGGGAACGTGCTTGGTTTTTGGGTGATCGCTGATGTTCCAGGCGCCCGGCTCATCCTGCAAAAGCCCCTTGGCGTTCCGCATATTCCAATAAAACCGAACGTTGCGGCTTGCCGCACGGTAGAACAGATCGGCATCCTTTAAGTCTCCGCCGTGCTGCAAATAACGGTAGAGAATATCGGAATAGCGCAGATCCCATTCGGGAATGGAGAGCTTATTGGCATAGGCGGTGGTGGGAGCGGTAAAGGAAAAGCGGCCGTTTTCCTCTTGGGAGCAGGCAAAATCCAATAGAGTCTTGTAGCAGATCTCGGGGTATTCCTCAAAGGCATAGGAGAGAAGGGCAAATTGCAGCTGAGAATCGGCAAGATACTGAGCCTGCTCGCGGTGAGGACAGTCTACGGGCATCCCCAACACGTTGTTGATCTGGGTGTTACAGCTTGCACGGAACAGCTTGGTCAAAAATTCATCGGAGGAGGAAAAGCTTGAGATCTCGTGAATGTCGGTGGAGGCCCATTGCACGGTGATCTCCTCGGGCGAGACCCATCGATCCATTCCTACGATTTCAAAATACTGAAAGGCCTTATAATCAAAATCAAAGGCAAAGTGCTCCGCGCCGTTCCCCGAAAAAGTATAATAATCACAGTAGTTTTCGGATTTTTGATTTTTGGAGCCAACGCAGGTGGAGACCACGTCTCCCTCCATATATTCCGAATAACGGAAGCGAATGCGAGTGCCTGCGGGGGCGCTGAGGCGAGACTCCACCCAACCGGATACGATACGGCCCACGTCGAATACCTGGTGACCGATCTCCTGCTTGCCAAAGGGGGTGGGGGTGATGCCCTCGTGAACGGAGCCCTCGGGGATCGGCTGGAGACGCATCTTCCATTCCGCGCTTTCCCGATGGGCCGAAACCGCGTTGGTCCAAGCACCGTATCGGGTAACGTCAAAGCCGGGCTGAGTCCAGGCCAAGGCGTCGGGCATTTTGCGGGCGTCGTAATCGATCTGAGCGTTGTTTCTTCGCCCGTTGCTGGAGGGGGTCTCGTTTCGGTAGGGCGTTTCGGAAAGAGCAAGCCAATCGTTATCCGTTTTCAAGGTCGATCGGGATCCGTCCTCGTAAAGAACCTCTCCCTCGCACCAAAAGGCGGGGTGACCGTTGATGTAATTGGCACCGCTGTCTCCGAGAAATTGCACCGCGCTTGCCAGACAAAGGGTTCCTTGGTTTTCGCCTAAAAGAGCTTTCAGCTCTTCGCCCTCAAAATGATAGGAAAGATAGTAAATGCACTCGGGAAGAACGGCGGGAGCAGGGGAGACCTCTCCCGTAATACGCGTTCCGTTTACGTAAAATTTCAAGTGATTGTGTGCGGAGAGGGTAAGTGTCAAAGAGGCGGGTGTTCCTTTCAGAGAATATTCCCGACGAAAATAGGAGGTGCTGTTTTTCTTTTCGCGGTGCTCCGACCAAATCCAATTGTCTCTTTTCATAATATCTGTCTCCTTTTTTTTGGTGTTTGCTGCGGTAGCTACGAGGGGGAGAAGGAAAAAAAGAGCGAGCAAAAGGCACAAGGCAGATCGAAAATCATTCAAAATCGGTTTCATGGCTTTCGGTACGCTCCTTTTTGCTTTTTATCACAAAAAAATTATGAGAAGAATGAGCTGACAAAAATTTCAATTCCGATGAAGATCAGAATGGATCCGCCCAAAAGGGAGGCCTTTCCCGCAAGAGCGGTTCCGAATTTCTTGCCCAGGTAAATTCCGCCGTAGCAAATAAAGAAGGTTACCGCGGCAATGATGGAAACGGCAAGCAAGGCGGAGAGAAAATTGTATTCGGAAATGGTAAAGCCAACGGAAAGTGCGTCAATGGAGGTGGCAACGCCTTGAAGCATCAAAGCGGAAAAGCCCAGCTTTTTTGGGCAGGGAAGAGAATCCGTTTCTTGCTCGCAGGGCTTTTCGGGGCATTTTCCCTCGCGGATCATATGAATGCCGATCCAGCAAAGCAAAACCAGCGCGATCCAAGGGATCCATTTTTCAAAGGATTGAAAATAGAGAACGAAATTGTGCACGAAAAACCATCCCAAAAGGGGCATCAATGCCTGAAACACCGCGAAAACCAGCGCAATCATGCCCATTCTTGCTTTTTTCATTTTCGGTTCATTCAGCCCGTTTGCCAAGGAAACCGAAAAGGCATCCATGGCCAAACCGGCTCCCAAAAGCACATTGGTGAACAGAAAAACGATTCCTTCCATAATAAAAACTCCTTCTATAATGGCAGACAAAGAAAAAAGACTCTATGTACAGATCATCCCAATCCACACATAAGTCTCGCAATTAAAAGCAAGCCAGACCCAAGGGCCAATATGTTGACTTGCTACGGGAACCCGTCTGCTACTCCCTTATTTTCATCATTGTAACATAGAAAAGAAAAAGAGTCAAGAGCAAAAAATCTTTTCCCGAATCGGTTGACAAAAAGGATTCAATCCTTTATAATAGAGTGGTTCTTAGGGATGTCGCCAAGCTGGTTAAGGCACAGGACTTTGACTCCTGCACACGTGAGTTCGAATCTCGCCATCCCTGCCATGATGAGTGTCTGATTTAGATGCAGGCACGAAAACAAGAGAAAAACGGAGATTTCGAGAGATTTCTCCGTTTTTTTCGACTCTAAAGTTTTTCGAAATTTTGTAGATGCATTTCGGGATTTTCGAACCTGTAGACAGATTCGAACCAACGAAATGCATTTTTTGATATAGATTCCACACAGAAGCAAAACTGTGGACAGATTCGAACCGCCACACACGTTCCGAAGCCTTTCGAAAATCCTCCCCGTTCAAAATTTATTTA
>JAFWBD010000024.1 GCA_017507325.1 Clostridia bacterium
CCCTAATAATGTTAATGATATTATATCACAAATCGACAGAAAAAACAAGAGTGATATTCCGACTTCGTCGGAGTGATATGATTGCTACCGCAATCGTGATATTGAAGCCTTGCGACTTCAGTGATATTTTATTCGCCTCCTAAACTCGCGTAGCGAATACCACTCATCGCAAGATGAATATCACTGCGAAGCAATAGAACTCGCCGTAGGCGAATAAAACTGCCCAACTTCCTTATGAGAAGTTGGGCAACGGCGCGCCGTTCTCTATCCTGATCTGTATTTTGGGGGAAGACCGATTAAAAAATGCCCAGCGAGGAGAGCAAAAAGCAAAAGAGAAATACCGTAACCGAAGAGACCGCCGTGGTCCAAACCACAAGCTGTCCCGCCAAGGCCGCATCCCCATCCATGGCTTGGGTCATCGGAACGCTGGAAACCGCCACGGGAGAGGCGAATACCGCCACAAAGGCGGCAAAATAGGCAGGGGAAAACACGTCTCGGAAGGCGATGAGAGCGGTGCCCAGCCCCAAGGCGGGAAAGAAAACGGTGCGCATCACCGTACCGAAGAGGATCTCCTTTTTCAAGGCCGACACAGCGGAAAACTCAAACTGCGCCCCCAAAACGATCAGCGCAAGGGGGGTAGAAAGAGAGGAGATCGATTTGGCGGCTTGATAAACGGGAACAAGATCCGTCAAACGGAAGGAGATGCCCGCAAAATTCAGGAGCGCCCGTATCAAAAGCGCCACGCCCCCTGCGGCCACCCCCAAAATCAAGGGATTGCGTGCCACGTCGCCCAGCAGCTTCTTCACGGAGAGCTTTTCCCCGCCGCTGCGGAACACCGATAGGATCACCACCGCCAACACGTTATACATCGGAACGATAAAGCCCACCAAAAGGGTGGCGGCGCTCGCCCCCGCCTCCCCGTACAGCGACTCGGAAAGAGCAATGCCGATGAGAGCGCAGTTGGAGCGGAAGCAGCACTGCAAAAGAACGCCCCGATGCTCTTTTTTCTTGGTGATCCAAAATACCAAGGGGAAGGAGACGGCAAGGCCCGCCAAAATCATCAGGATCGCATAAAAAAGAGCCCCGAAGGAAAGCCCCTCGGCGGAATCGATCTTGTACATATTCAAAAACAGCGTGATGGGCAAAAATCCCCGGAATACCAGTCGGTTCATTCCCTTGACCATATCGGGAGAAATCAAGCCGCTCCGCTTGAGCCAATAGCCGAATACCACGGTCAGAATCAAGGGGCTGACCGCCAAAAAGGAGACGCGAAATGCTTCCATTTTCTACCTCTTTTTTTAATTTCCTTTTATTATACACCATATCATTTTTAAATGCAACACGCAACCAAAAAAACTGCGCTCCGCAGCTTTTTCCTGCGGAGCGCTTTTTAAAGATCATCTTTTCTGAGAGAAAGGCCTTTCTTTTGCAAGAAAAGAACGGCTTTTTCCTTTTTTGGCTTTTATTCGAAGTGGCTCATCAGAACCAGAACACGGCGAACGGCCTCCAAAACGGCTCCGCGGGAAAGGGTTCCCTCGTGAAGCATATCCAAAAGGCTGTATTCCTTCTCGGTTCCGCAGGGAGCCTTGGGGTGCTTGGTGATCTTATAGGGCATTTTCACGTCGTTACCGCCGTGGAGATCATCCTCCACCAGGGTGTAGGTGTGCCAATCGGTCATGACAAGGCCGCGATAGTTCCACTCGCCCTTCAAAATACCGTTGATCAATTCCCAGTTGGAGGCGGCGTGGATGCCGTTGACCTTGTTGTAGCTGGTCATGACGCACCAAGGATCGGATTTTTTCACCGCGATCTCAAAGCCGCGCAGATATAATTCCCGCAGGGCTCTCTCCGAAACGCGGGAATCGGAAAGCTTGCGGTTGTATTCCTTGTTGTTACAGCAGAAATGCTTGATGGTGGCGGCGATCTTCTGAGACTGTACGCCCTTAACCGTGGCGGCACCGAAATGGCCCGTTGCCACGGGATCCTCGGAGAAATACTCAAAGTTTCGGCCGCAAAGAGGACTGCGGTGAATGTTCATGGCAGGGGTCAGCCAAATGCCCGCATTGTTCTCCTTGACCTCCAGCGCACCCGTTCTGCCGCATTTTTCCGCCAAAGCAAGATTCCAGGACTGAGAAACGGTATTGGCGCAGGGGAAATAAGTGGTGCTGATGCCGCTGCCCGCGGTGGTACGGTAGCCTGCGGGGCCATCGGCCGTGGGAACGGGAGGAATGCCCTTCTTATCGGCACTGCCCTGGAAGCCGCGGTTGGGAAGGATCGCACCGATATAGCCGGTCTGAGCGGCGTTGATGGGGGGATGTCCGTACAGGAAGGAAACCAATTCCTCGTCGGTGAGGGAGGCCAAAAATTCCTCGGTTCTGCCCGAATCGAGCGCCTGCGCCAGGGTCAGGGGCCCACTCGCGGGCTTGGCCTTCAGGCGGTACTGTCTGGGGGCGTGCTTGGTTTTGGGCGTGGAGGGCAATTTTTCCATGGTGCCGTCGGCCGTCAAGCGCTCGGGGAGGCTTTCGGGAGCCAGATAAGAATGGAGACGGCGCACCGTTACGGTATCCTTCAATTCATAGGAGAAGATCTTTTCGGCATCGCGGACGTTATTGCCCACGAAAACACTGTATTCCCCTGCCTCCAGCAAAAAGGCGCTCTTTTCGATCTTGCCCAGATCGTCAAAGGAAGCCAGAGAGCGGATATCGAATTTCAAGAGAAAGCTCTGGCTTTCGCCGGGCTTCAACTCGCGGGTCTTGCGGAAAGCGGCCAATTCTTTTTTGGGCTTGCCGAGAACCCCTTGGGGAGCGGAAAGGTACATCTGTACCACCTCTTTTCCCGCAAAGGAGCCGGTATTGGTCACGGTAACACGGCAGGAAACCGTGTTCTTTTCCTTCTTGGCATCCTCACAGACAATGGAAAAATCGGTATAGCCGAGGCCGTATCCGAAGGGATACACCACCTTTTCGGGGGCAAAGGTCTCAAAATAGCGATAGCCCACGAAAATATCCTCGGTGTAATTGACGTAATCGTTGGATTCGATATAGGTCTCGGTGCTGGGATAATCCTCGATCTTTTCTGCCAGAGTATGCTGCAGGTGACCCGAGGGGTAAGCCTTACCGAAGAGAAGATCCACCAAAGCCTCTCCCGCAAAGGAACCGCCGTACAGCGGATACAAAATGGCACCCACGCCGTCGTCATCACGGAATTCCTTCAAGCCGATGGCACCGCACACGTTCAGCACCACCACGACCTTGCCGAAATCCTTCTTCAATTTCTTCATCAATTCGATTTCGCTCTCATACAGAGCAAATTCCTTCAAGGGTCTGTCGCCCTCGTTGGTGCCCTCGGCAGAGAAGCGCACAATGGCGAGAATGGCAACGTCGCCGAATTCCACCGCCGCACGGTACAGCTCCTCGGGCATGGGAATGGGCTCCAGGGAGCGGTGGGTGTTCCACACGCGAAAATCCATATAATCGGGGTACTTTTCCTTGCCCTCCCGAATGATCTTGCGGGAGCCCTCCTTGGCGTGATCCACCAGAGGCTTGAAAAAGCCGATCTCACCGCGGTCGGCCGCATTCTGCAGCGCATCGGCCAGAGAGATCTGAATATCGGAAACCACCTTTCCCGAGCCGCCGCCGCCGAAGATAAACTCTCCCGCACCGCGACCGAAGAGGCACACGTTGACCCCCTTCTTCAAAGGCAGTATTCCATCATTTTTCAAAAGAACCGTTCCCTCCGTAGCGGCTTCCTTGGACACCGCCAAATGCCGAGGCGAGGCGGTAGCGCGGCGACCGCCGGCTCCCAAGGGAGCAACGGGGGCAAAACGAAATCTTGCAAAGCGTTCCATATTGTTATTCCTTTCCGTGGTTTTCTTTTTACCATTATGCGTTATTTTGGGAGAAATTGCAAGTCATTCCGAAAAATTTCTCTCGAAAAATGCTCATTTTCTCGGATTTTCAAAAAAAGCGTATGGTTTTAAAAAGAAAGAGTGCCGCACCCAAAGGGCACGGCACGCAAGCCTTACGGGGTATATTCGTCCAAGGTCACACTGACGGTGAAGGTCTCTCCGCTGCGGTATACCTCCAAGGTCACCGTATCTCCCGCCTTGTAGCGGTTTTTGGCATTGATCAGCCCGATGGCGTTTTCAATCTTGACGTTTTCCAATTTTGTTACGATGTCGCCCTTCTGCAGGCCCGCCTTGGCGGCACAGGAATCCTTGCCGATCTCCTCGATCTTGGCACCGATGGCGGTCTCCACCATCACCCTTCTGCCGTTTTCATCCAAAACGTATTCATAGCCCAAGGAATCGGAAACTCTCACGCCGAAATTGGGGCGGCCCTTCACGTAGCCGAACTGCACCAGATCCCTTGCAATGGCCATGGCATCGTTAATGGGAATGCAAAAGCCGATTCCCTCAATGCCCGTGGCGGCATACTTAGCGGAGGCGATTCCGATCACCGCACCCGTGGCATCAAAGGCGGGACCGCCGGAGTTGCCCGAATTGATGGCGGTATCGGTCTGGAAGGTCTCAATGTTGTATTCACCGGTGTTGATGGTGCGCTCCACGGCGGAAACGATTCCCTTGGTCAGGGTAAAGGTCAGATCCCCCAAGGGGTTGCCGATGATGAGCACGTCATCCCCCACGCGGATCCCGTCGGAATTGCCCACGGTCACGTGCTTTAAGCCCTTGGCCTCGACCTTCAGAACCGCTACGTCGTTGATCTCGTCTCCCCCCACCACCTTGGCGGGATAGGAATCTCCGCTTTTCAGGGTAACGGAAACGTCGCTCGAATCCTCCACCACGTGGTAGTTGGTGAGAATATAGCCGTTTTCGGAATCAATGATGAAGCCCGAGCCCGTTGCCACGCCGTTGCGGTAGGCCGCGGAAACGAACACCACGCAATCCACGTTCTTTTCATACAGCTGTGCGGCGGTGAGGGCCTTGCCGTCGTAATCCTCCTGCACGATCACCTTGTTTCCGTCGGTGGAGGGATTTTCCACAATGGGAGCAAAGCTCTCCCTCTCCTCGGTGGCCGCCGATTGGGTCTCGGAGGGGGTCGGATCGGAGGAAAACTTCAATGCGCCTCCTGCCAGAAGCGCCACCAAGCCGCCGAACAGCCCGATATACAAAACGAACAAAAGAACGATCAGCCCCGTATTTTTCTTGGGCTTTTTGGGCGGCGGCGGGCTGTTCTGAAAATTGCCTCCCGCGTAATGCAAGGGAGCGGAATACCCCTCGTAGCCGCCTGCGGGGCGATTCCCCCCTGCGCCGGGATTGGGCGCGGCGGACCCATAGCCGTAGGGCTGATTTTGTCCGTAGGGCTGATTTGATCCGTAAGGCTGATTTTGTCCGTAGGATTGATGGCTCTGTGTGGGCGCATAGCCCTGCGGCATCGGATGGCCTTGGGGCGGATTTTCATAGCTCGGGCGGGAGACGGGTGCCTCGTAGGGGGCATATCCCTGACGGGGCGGGAAGGAGTCGCTCCCCTGAGACGGGCGAGGCTCGCTCTGCGCGGGAGATGCATTCGTTCCGCCGAGGGCGGATTCGGAGGGGCCTTCTTCCGCAGAAGGGTTAAAATCTCTTTCTTCTGTCATATCTGGATCCTTTCTCCTACATAAAAGGGATGGAATGCTGGAATTATACAGCGAGAAAATGAATGCTGTGTGAAATCTGACTGAAAAGAAATTTTACCCCAAAAAGGCTCTGTTATTGAAAAAGCGCAGGGTTTTTTCTGCCTTTTCCGTCAATTCCAAAAGCAAAAGGGTGGTTTCGCCGTTCTCCTCCTTCACCAAGGCGTACCAGGTGTTGGGGTTCTTCATGGCAGAGGCGCAGAATACCTCCTTGGCGGCGCGGGCACGGTCTGCCTCGGGCACACGCCCGTTTTCCACTCTCGCAAATTTCTCCACGCGGGAAAGAGGGGTGGAATATACCTTCTTTCTCTGACGGCGACCGTAAATGGCTTCGAAGGAAATTTCTCCCTGCATCACCGTATATTCAAATTCCACGGAAACAAATCGCCACAGATACCAAACCACGAAGGCCACCAGAATCAGCGCCACGGGAACCAGAGCGGTGAGGATCTGTAAAAAGCTGAAGGAGGCGATGAAAACCAAGACCACCAAAAGCAAGGCAAAACCGATCAGCATCAATTTCTTGGGCAAAACCAATCTTGTTTCCTTCAGGGGGACGATGTGTTCCACAAAATTGGGTAAAAAATCACTTCCGCTGTGCGACATTTCTTTTTTCTCCTTATTTTCAATTGATTTTGTACGTTTTATTCTATCACAAAGAAAAAAAGAATTCAAGCACAGCAGGAAAAAAAGGCGGCCGTTTGACAGTTTTTTACCCCGTTGGAAGGCTCTTTTTGGAAAGGCAAGTTTATCGAAACATATTTTTTCGGATTTCGCACACATTAGAAGGGTCTGACAGACAAAAAAATCAAGGAGCAAATTATGATCAAAAGCGTCGGCAAGCGTTTGTCTTTTTCGGCGGCAATTCTCTGTTTGATCTTTCTTTTCACCCTCACCCTTCTCTCGCCCTCCGCCCTCGCGGCTCCCGCCGCCTCCTCTTTGCCGCGGGAGGTGATCCCCGGCGGCGAGCTGTTCGGGATCCGAATGGAATCCCGCGGGCTGATCGTCACCGATTTCGGCGAGGTCTCCACCCCAAAGGGAAAAAGAAGCCCTGCGGGTGAGGCCGGGCTGGAAAAGGGCGATCTGATCCTGGCGGCCGACGGCATCCCTCTGGAGGGAGCGGCCTCTTTGGCCAAAATCGTTTCCAAAAGCGGCGGCCGTCCCATTTTGCTTTCTTTGGAGCGGGAGGGCAAGCACCTGGAGCTCTCTTTGACCCCCGCTCTTTCCGCCGATGCAGGCGGATGGAAGGCGGGCCTCTGGGTTCGGGACGGAGCGGCAGGCATCGGCACGGTGACCTTCACCGTTCCCGAGAGCGGGGCCTTCGGAGGCCTCGGTCATCCCGTTTGCGATCCCGAAAGCGGAAGGATCTTTCCCTTGAAGGAGGGGCTGATCTGCACGGCAGGGCTGGATCGGATCCAAAAGGGCGAGGCGGGAAAGCCCGGAGAGATTGTGGGCTTTTTGGGAAGGGACATTCTGGGAAAGCTGCGGGACAACGGCCCCTGCGGAGTCTTCGGAAATTTCACCCCGGGGCATCAAAGCGGGGCGAAGCCCGTTCCCGTCGGAGAAAAAACCGAGCTATGCTGCGGAAAGGCCACGGTCCTCTGCACCGTGGACCTGCAGGGAAAAAAAGAATATGAAATCGAGATCGAGGAGCTTTTGGGGCTGGATAAGCCCAACAAAAATTTCATCGTTCACGTCACCTCCCCCGAGCTATTGGAAAAAACGGGCGGTATCGTGCAAGGAATGAGCGGCTCCCCCATTCTCCAAAACGGAAAGCTCATCGGCGCCGTCACCCACGTTCTGGTGGACGATCCCACCCGTGGCTACGGCATTTTCATCGAAAATATGCTGAAGGCAGCGGAAAAAAACAAGTAAGATAAATGCTCACTTATAAAACATAAGTGAGCATTCAGACTGAAGACAAAGTCCCGAAAGGGGCTTTGTTTTTTTGCAAAAAGGAGGAAAATATGGTATAATAGAGGCAGGAAGCGAGGGTGAGAGAATGATAACAAACGGAAAGAAAAGTAG
>JAFWBD010000025.1 GCA_017507325.1 Clostridia bacterium
AGCGCAAATGTCTTGAAGTCGGCAAAGCGCCTGTTGTAACCTTTGCCCTTACCGACGAGAAGCCCGTTGCGGCTTATGCCTACTGCAATCTCCACGGCTTGTGGAAGGCAGAATTTTGAATAAAATCGAAAAGCAATGAAGGCGGCATAGTGGTTTTGCTGTACCGCTTTTATACAGAAAACTTTCAAGGGCACCGGAAACGGTGTCCTTTCTATGTGATGTCATCACAGAAAGGAGAATAAAAGTGCGGTATACTAAGATCAGAAAAGTAAAAAAGGAGTGCGTGAAAATGACAAACAATCATCACGTTTTCGATATGATCATCATAGGCGGCGGCCCTGCAGGCTATACCGCGGCTCTTTATGCCGTAAGAGCAGGCTTTGACACCCTTGTGCTGGAGCGTCTTTCGGCAGGCGGTCAAATGGCTTTGACTCATCAAATCGACAACTATCCCGGGTTTGAGGACGGAATCGATGGATTTTCTCTTGCCGACAAAATGAAAAAACAGGCAGAGCGCTTCGGGGCAAAGAGCAAGACGGCAGAGGTCGTTCGCCTTGACCTTAATGCAGAACCAAAACGGATCGAAACAGCAAGCGAAACATTGCTCGGTAGGACTGTGGTACTCGCAACCGGAGCAAATCCGAGAGAACTTGGTGTGGAGAAGGAATCGGAGCTTGTCGGACGCGGCATCGCTTACTGCGCCGCCTGCGACGGGATGTTTTACCGTGGGAAAACGGTGGTTGTGGTAGGCGGCGGAAATACCGCGGCCGCAGATGCCCTGCTTCTCAGCAGGATCGCCGAAAAGGTGATCCTGGTTCATCGCCGTGACACCCTTCGGGCAACGAAGATCTATCACGAACCGCTGATGCAAGCGGAGAACGTGGAATTTCGATGGAACAGCACGGTAAAGGAACTGCTTTATGAGGCAAAAATCACCGGGGTTCGTCTTTCCAACGTGAATACCGGTGAAGAAAGCACGATTTCTTGCGACGGCGTGTTCGTCAGCGTCGGAAGAAAACCGGCGACCGAGTTTCTCGGAGCTCAGGTCACCCTTGACGGAAACGGATACGTTGTCGCAGGAGAAGATACAAAGACCAATATTCCCGGTGTATATGCCGTGGGTGATATGAGAACAAAAGAGCTTCGCCAGATCGTAACGGCGGTTGCCGACGGTGCTGTCGCGGTTCACGAGGCGGAAAAATTCCTGGCAGGAGGTGCCTGAAAATGAAATCAAAGCTGAAAAAGTGGCTGCGCCCGTTTTTGTTTACCGTAGGCGGTGCATTTGCGGGACTTGGGTATTTTTATGCCGTTGGTTGTTCCACGGGGAGCTGTCCCATCACGTCAAATCCCATCCTTACGATGATCTATATGGGAGCTGTGGGACTCGTGCTTTCGGGACTTTTCGGAAAGGGGTGTGACGGTGAATGCAATATGTGATCGCATTTTTAGAAGGCATCATAACCTTCATTTCTCCGTGCCTGCTTCCGATGCTGCCCATCTACCTTTCCTATTTTGCAGGCGGCGGTGAACGGACTACGGGCAAAACGCTGAAAGGTGCCCTCGGCTTTGTTTGCGGATTTACCGTGGTGTTTGTGATGCTGGGAGCGCTGGCGGGAACGGTGGGAAGCTTATTAAGAGAGTATCAGACGGCAGTCAATCTTGTCTCGGGCCTGATCGTTGTGTTCTTCGGTCTGAATTTTCTTGGTGTATTCAAATTGAATCTGTTCCGAGGCGGGATGAAATCGGTTAAAACCGATCACATGGGATTTTTCGCGGCTCTGCTTTTCGGCGTGGTGTTCTCTGTTGGCTGGACGCCTTGCGTGGGAGCGTTTCTCGGTTCGGCGCTGATGCTTGCCTCCCAGCAGGCCCATGTTGCAGAGGGAATGCTGATGCTTTTGGCATATTCACTGGGACTTGGCATCCCGTTCGTTCTCAGCGCGGTGCTGATCGATTCTCTGAAATCGGCATTCAATCGGATCAAGAAAAACTATAAGGCCATCAATATCGTCAGCGGCAGTCTGCTTGTTGCAATCGGTATTCTGATGGCAACGGGAATGCTCGGACGGTTTCTGAGTCTTCTCGGATAAGGAGGAAATATGAGTAAGAGGAAAAATATCATCATACTTGTGTTGGCATTTGTTCTTCTGATCGGCCTCGCTTCGGTGCTTTATACAGAGCTTCGCAAAAACGATGCTCCCGACGGGCTGCTGATTCAGGGAGAGAAAAATAAGAAGGATGATGAAAGCCAAAACGACAGCTCGGATACAAGTGATACGGAACGGCAACTGACGAAAGCTCCCGATTTTGCTGTTTATGATGGAGCGGGAAACAAGGTCAATCTGTCGGATTATGTCGGTAAGCCGATCGTGTTGAATTTCTGGGCAAGCTGGTGCGGCCCTTGTCAAAGCGAGATGCCTGACTTTGACGAAAAATATCGGGAGCTTGGGAACCGGATCCACTTTCTGATGGTCAATATGACGGGCGGCCGCGAAACGCTAAGCTCCGCAAAGGCGTTTATTTCAGAGAAAGGATACACTTTCCCGGTGTTCTATGATACAGACTTCGATGCGGCAATGACCTACAGCGTATATTCATTGCCCACCACGTATTTTATTGATGCAGAAGGATATTTGATTGCACAAGCGACGGGTGCCATCTCTGCGGACACGCTTCAAAAAGGAATTGATATGATAAAATAAAGTATAAAATACCTCGCATTGCGGCGAAGTGAGCAAACATCCCGATGAAAACCGCTTTCGAGGGGGGGATCCGAGCGGCTGTATGGTAGATTTGACAAAATTGAATTTTTGTGATTGAATAAGGGGGACAAAAAAGGCGCAAAAGAAGGGCTTTGAGGAATGGAGCGAATTGGCGGGAATGCAAGGTCGGGGAGGAGCTTGTGATCTTGCGGTTTGTTCGAGAGCCGATTCGGTTCTCTTAAGGTCGTCACGGCGACCCGACAAGAACAAAGAAAGAGGGACGAGTGCTTTCGGCAGATCGCTCGGATGGAGAAAAGCTCTTTTTGACGGCACCTGCCCCTTGTGATAAAAAAATCGAAAGCTTTTTTGAGGTGAAATATGGAAAACGGAAAACTGATTTTTTTCAAGGTTCGCTTTAACAATTTTCGCGACGTGAGCGGCGGCAC
The DNA here is from genome assembly GCA_017507325.1 of Clostridia bacterium. Classification (GTDB taxonomy): domain Bacteria; phylum Bacillota; class Clostridia; order Oscillospirales; family SIG627; genus RGIG5579. The sequence continues at coordinate 3,146 of JAFWBD010000025.1, forward strand.
CGCCAACGCGGTGCAGGACCGAGAGGAGTGGGACAGCACCGAATGCGTTCTGTGTCTGCCCGAAAGCTATTCGGAGGATGGAGAGGAGACCCCGCTGATCCTTGCCTGCCACGGTGCGGGGCGAACCGTTTGCGAGGAGAGCGGCGAGCTGGGCGGGCTTGCGTACTGCGATGAATGCATTCGTCAGGGCTATGCGGTCCTTGACGTTTGCGGCTCACAGCCCCACGGGCTGACCATGGGCTGTCCCGAGCACGTATTTGCCCTTCACAAGGCCTATCGGTATGCGGTGAAGCATTACAATCTGTCCCAAAGCGTGCTTCTGGCGGGGGGCTCCATGGGAGCGCACACGGCAATGAATTTTGCCAACACCTTCCCCGGGATCGCAGTGGCAATGGGGCTATTCAATCCGAGATTGAATATGGACGGGGTAACGCTGGACGGGCATTACTGCGTGGGAACCTGGGATAAGACCCAAAAAAGCGAAAAGAAACGCTACAGCACCCACGACCGCATCGTGCAGATCTACCGCTTTCCCGAGGACGAATGGTGCGAGGAAAACACCGTGGGCTTTAATCCCTATCGAACCCGCTCCTTTGTGGGAGCAGACGGAAAGCGGGTGGTGATCCCCCCTTGCCCCATCAAGATCTGGCAGGGTCTGGAGGATACGACGGTGGATCCCGTTATGACACGGGAATTCGTCTCTTCGGTTCGCCGTGCGGGCTGCTATATTGAACTTCACTGCATGGAGGGAGTTGCTCACAAGGGTACGGAGGCGATGCGAGCGGAGCTTGCGATGTGGTTCAACCGATTCATTTGAGAATTTTCGGGAATGCTGCCTTGATCTTTTCGGAGAAGCGTTCCCTTTGCGGACGGCCTTGACGCTTTTTCCACACAAGCCCGAGGGCTTTGGCGGAGCGCCTTGACAATTTTTCGGATTTTTGTATCAATGATTTTGAGAGGATAAAAAGATGAATGCAAGAGAAAAAGAATTTTTGATGAAAAAGTATAGGGATTTGCGCGTTCAGTACGAGGAGCACAACAAAGCGTTTAATACCAACCCTTCCATTGCGAGGATTGAGCCCTTTCGGATTGCCGACGGTCTCTATTACGTGGGGGATCGGAAGGTATGTATTCATCTGATCGATGCGGGTGAAGGCTTGATTTTGATCGATTCCGGTTATCTCGGTGCGACGCATCTTTTGATCGACAGCATTTTTCGTGCGGGATTCGATCCGAAAAACGTGCGCTGGATTCTTCACACCCACGGTCATTCGGATCATTTTGGGGCATCGGATGAATTTCGCAGTATGTACGGAACCCGACTTGCCATCAGCCGAGTGGATGCGGAGATGATTCGGCAAAAGCCTCACTATGCTCACGTGAACGGCAATTCCTTCCCCTTTGCCAAAATACCCGAATTTGATTATGAGATCGAGGACGGGGAGATCTTTGAATACGGGAACGCAAGGATCCGCTGTGTTCTGACTCCCGGCCATACGCAGGGTGTTTTGAGCCTGTTCTTTCCCGTTACGGATTGCGGCGTCCGCCATATGGCGGGATTGTTTGGCGGTGCGGGGGTGAAGGCCATTACCCTTCCCTACATTTGCTACAACGAGGATCCCGAGGACTGCCCGCAGCAGATGCTTCAATCCATCGAAAGGATTTGGGATGAAAAGGTGACGGTTCATCTGGGAAATCATCCGTATAACAATTACACGATTGAAAAGCGGGAGAGACAGCTCCGAGAGGGCGGCAACCCCTTTGTTGATCCCGATAGCTGGCACAGCTTTTTGAGTCGTCTTCAGGGACAGGTAAAGAATGTGATGGCGGATAACGAGACGATCAAGGCGGAAATGAAGGCCTTTTTGAACGAATCGCCCAAATGATTCGGGAAGAAGAAAACAAGCAAGAGGCCGCCTCTCTGGACAGCCTTTGCGCCGCCTTGGCTTATGCTGTGGGGATCGAGCCGCCTGCCTGCAGTGCCCCCAAAAACGAGGCCTTGGCCGCCTACGTGGACGAGGCGCTGGGAGGAGAAAAGGCGGATCGACTGATTTTGTATAACCCCGATGCCATTGCCGCCTGGATCAGCGAAAAATATGCGGATTTTCTTGCCCCCGTAACGGAATGCACCGAAAAGGCGATCCCTTTGCAGGCGGTGATGCCCTCGGTGACCCCCGTTTGCTTCGGAACCATGTATACGGGGGCTCAGCCTCAGGTTCACGGGATCCAAAAGTATGAAAAGCCCGTGATTACCATTGATACACTGTTTGACCGCTTGGTGGCCGCGGGGAAGAGGGTGGCTCTGGTGACCTACGGCAAATGCAGTCTCAGCAGGATTTTTCTGGAACGCAAGATCGATTATTTCCATTTTGAAACGGGCGGGATTGCCGCTGTCAATGCCAAGGCGGTGGAGCTTCTTTTGCGGGATGAACACGACGTGATCGTGATCTACAACGGAAATTACGACAGCGTGATGCATAAATGCGGCCCCGAAAGCGCCAAGGCATTGGCGGAATTGAGGGTGAACGCCCACGTATTTGCCGTTTTGGCGCGCCTTGTGGAGACCCATCTGCAGGGACACAATACCCTTCTGGGCTTTGCCATGGACCACGGCTGTCACGAGATCGACGGAGAATCGGGCTCCCACGGGCTTGATATGTCGGAGGATATTGACATTTGCCATTTCTACCGATGCTACAAAAGAAAAGAGCAGGGCGGGGCGTAGCGTGAAAAACAAAAAGCGGCTTGCATTCTGCCCAAAGCTGTGATATGATAAGAAAAAACGGAAAAGGGGGAGGAAAAGATGATTCTTGCCTTGGATATCGGCAACACCAATATGACCCTCGGCGGCTTTGAAGAGGATCGCCTTGTTTTTGTGTCCCGCTTTTCCACGCATCGCTCCAAAACGCAGGACGAGGTGGCCATTATCGTTCTGGAGGCCTTGCGGCTTCACGGCGTTTCCGCCTCTCGGGTGCGGGGGGCCGCGGTATCCTCCGTGGTGCCGCCTCTGAACGCCGCCGTAAGGGGCGCGATCCGCTTTTTGTTCGGCTTTGAGGCGGTTTTTGTGGGCCCCGGCATCAAAAGCGGGATCCGCATTTGCTGTGACCACCCTGCTTCGGTGGGCTCGGATCTGATCTGTGCCGCCGTGGCGGCCCACAGCCTTTACGGGGAAAACGCCTTGATCGTGGATCTGGGCACCGCCACCAAAATGACCGTGGTGGATGAAAAGGGGGCCTTTTTGGGCACCTCCATCATTCCCGGCGTGCAAATGGGGCTGGATGCCTTGGCGGAGCACGCGGCTCAGCTTCCGCGCATCGGTTTGGAATTGCCCAAAAGCGTCATCGGGAAAAACACCGCCGATTGTATGCGCTCGGGGGTGGTCTTCGGTGCGGCCGCCATGATCGACGGGATGATCCTGCGGATCTGCGAGGAATTCGGATCGCCCCTGCGGGTGATCGCCACGGGGGGATTGTCTTCCTTGATTGTGCCTCTGTGCAAAAGCGAAATTTCCGTGGAGGAAAACCTGGTGCTTGTGGGGCTGAAGCTCTTGTATCACAAAAATACGGGAGAGCCGTAAGGGAATATTTTCCGCCCTCGGGCGGTGAATAGAAAAAATGCGTTGTACCGCCGAGAGCGGACGACAGCAAGGAGGAATTTTTTTATGAATGCAGGAAACAAACAACGAGAGAAGACAGAGAAGCTCGCGATGATGGGCATTCTCACCGCCCTGGTGATGGTGCTTTCCTATTTCGGCGGCTTTATCAAGATCGGCAGTCTTGCCTCGGTCAATCTGACGCTGATCCCCGTGGTATTGGGGAGTGCGATCTACGGACCCTTGGCGGGCGCCTGGCTGGGGGCTGTGGCCTCGGCCATCTTCTTTACCACGGCGGATGCGGCCTTCTGGGTGGGGCTCAGCCTTGTGGGCACGGTGGTGACCGTGTTTCTCAAAGGCATTTTGGCCGGTGTGGCCGCGGGGCTGGTGTACCGTCTTTTGGAAAAGAAAAACCGCTACCTGGCGGTGATGGCGGGAGCCGTGATCGCACCCGTGGTGAATACGGGTCTGTTTTTGGCAGGATGTATGGTGTTCTTCATCGATGCGGTGAATGAAATGGCCGCCGCGGGGGGGATGAGCGTGGGTGCTTATCTCATCGTCGTTTTCGTGGGGCTCAATTTCGTGTTTGAATTGCTCTTTGGTGTGATCCTCGGTCCCGGCGTCTACCGTTTGCTGGAGCATTTTAAGGCGATGAAAAAATAAGGCGGAGCATTTTGTTTTCCCCAAAAGTAAAAAAAGATCTTCTCTGCGTTCCCGCGGAGAAAGACGAACACCACCAAGGAATTGAATTTTCTTTGGTGGTGTTTTTTCGTGCTGATTTTGAACGCCCGCGGGCGCTCTCTTCTGTTTTCGGCTTTCTATTTCTTTCGGAAAACCCCGTTTTCATCCAAGGAAAGGGAGCTGTCGGCGGAGGCCTTGATGATGGCCTTGTTGGAGCCCAGATATACCGCCAGCGCCGAGAGGGAGGAGGGCATTTTCAGAGCCATTTCGATGCTTCCGTCTACGGTGACCGTCAAAATCTCTCCCTGAGAGAGGGTCAGGGCGGCCTTGGTGGCCACGGCGGCAAAATTCTGCCCGTGGGTGGTTTCGCTTGTCATTCCCCGCGCGGGCATCAGCGCCAGCACGCGCCCCTCTGTGACGGAATAGCCGTTTTCCGTATCCAAGGCGGAATTGCCCGAGGAATCGGAGATCACCACGGTGCTTCCGCCCGAAAAGACGATGCCCTTATAGGCGCTTCGGCTGTTGGCGTCGATGCCGTCGCCCGTGGCGTAAACAAAGACCGTTCCTCCCGAGATCTCCACGCCCACCCCCGAGGCGGCGGTGGCACCGATGCCGTCATCCCTTGCCCGAAGGGAGAGATCTCCCCCCGAAACGAGGACCTTGGCGCCCTCCAGCGCCTCGTAGCTGTTTTCGATGGAAAGCTTGCCGCCCGAAACGGCCAGGATCCCGTCGGCGTGGATGCCGTCGTCGTTGGAATAAAGGGTGAAATTCCCCCCCGAAAGGGTGACGTTTCCCGTGGAGGCGGACCCGTTTTCCAAGAGCGTGCCGCCGTTTGCGTGGAGGGCGTCGTCATAGGATTTGACGGCAAGATGACCCGAAGAAACGAGGATCTCGTTTCCCGCCTTGATGCCCTTGGCGGAATAATCGCTCTTTTCCGTGTTGCCGTCTCCCATACCCCCCATACCGCCGGGGCCTCCGCCCATGCCGCCCGGACGCCCCATACCGCCCGGACGCCCCATGCCGCCGAAATTTCCATCGGAAACGGTGGTGGAACGGCTTGTCCAGCCGTAGCGGAGCGTGGCGCCGTAGGTTTCCAGGGCGAGGGTATCGTAATGGCTGTGGGGGGTCAGATCCTCCGTGGCGGCCAGATATTCCCTCTCCTGTCCCTGTGCCGCAGATTCGGAATAAAGGAAAAGCTTCATTTTTACCGCGCCCTCCGCCTTGGGGAAGGCATAGTAGTGGTATTCGCTTTTTTGGCCCGAGACGGTGCTGTGATGGGCAGCGTTCACCCAAAGGGTCTCGCCGCTTTCCAAGGTGTAGCGCACCGAATAAAAATAGGCCTCGGAGGGGAAGCGGATAAAATAGGAATCCTCGGTGACGCTTGTGACCTCGGAGGAATAATTGGAATAGCGATCCGTGTAGACCGTGAGGGTGGTCTCATCTCCCGAGAGGATCACGCTCTCGGCGGCATCCAGCCCGTCGCAGGCGGCAAAAACGGTGGTGCTTCCCCCGGAGAGGGTGATATGGCCCCGCTGATTCCCTTTTTCCGAAAGGTCGGAATTTGTGGTTTTGATCCCGTCCCCGCGGGAGGCAATGAGGGTGAGGCTTCCGCTTTCGATTTTTACGCTGTCGTTGCCCTTTAAGGCATTGTCTTCGGCGGCCACCAGCAGAGTCAGATTTTTGACCGTCAGATCGTTTTTGGAATGAATGCCGTTGCGGTTTTCCGAAACCAGCGTAAGGCTCCCCTTGCCGCAGATCTCCAGATCTACCTCGGAATGAACGGCGCCCGAGAGGGTTTCCCCTTCCTCCTCGGCGGCTCGGAGATCGTAAATATAGTTTTTCGTATCCTTTTTGGCGGTGAGGGAGACCCGATCACCGCTGAGGATCACGACGGGGCATTGGGTGGGGCTGACCAAGGAAAAATTTTTGAACTCCAGATCCAGGCGGTGGGCCTCGCCCACGTCGATCACAAGGTTCCCCCGAAGCCTTCCCGAGACGGAATAGACCGAATCCTCGGAAAGGGCGGTGAAGGTTAAGGTGTTCCCTTCCAGACGGTAGGCGTTTTTCGTTCCTTCCTCGCACAGAATCTCAAGCTCCGAAAGTGCCTCCTCGAAATACCCGTCGTAGGCCGCCAGCTCCTCCAGGCTCTTTCCGAAGGAGGTGGAATCGCCCCCCAAAAGGGCACTGCCGAGGGTTTCGGTGGGGGATTTTTCGGGAGGGAAGGGGCCCTCCGTGCAGGAGGCGAGGGCGGGGCACAAAAAACAAAGGGAAAGAATGAGCGCCAAGGCTTTTTTCATTTTGTTTGACCTCCTTTACAGGCTATCCTCCGAATTTTCACAAAGAGAAAGGCTGATCTCCAAGTTTCCGTTGCGGCAACGCAGACGGTCCAACAGCTCCTTTTCCTTTTGGGGATCCTTCAATTCAATGCGGTAGCGGAGCTTAAAAAGACTCCCCATGGCACAGCTTTTGACTTGGATCAGGGAATGGGAGAGGGTGTATTCGGGAAAAATATCGTCGAAAATTTCCGTGTAATGGAGATCTTCGGGAACGGTGATCTGCAAAAGCTTTTCCGTTTTTCTCTTTTTCCCCAAGCCCACACGCTGATACAAAAGAAGGCAAAGGCACATCACAAGGGTGAACAAAAGAGCGAAGGCGGGATACCCCATTCCGCACAAAAGCCCCGTTCCCATGGCCAGAAACAGCGCGCAGATCTCCCGAGCGGTGCCGGGAACCGAGCGGAAGCGCACCAGGCTGAAGGCCCCCGCCACCGCCACGCCCGTGCCCACGTTGCCGTTCACCAGCAAAATGACCACGCACACCGCCCCCGGAAGCAGAGCCAGCGTGGTGGCAAAGCCTTGGGAATGCACCGAGCGGTAGCAATAGGAAAGGGCAATGCCCAGCCCCAGCACCAAGGCAGCGAAAAGGCAAAGAGAAAAATCCCAAAGGGAAATGACCCGAGCGCCCTCGGCGTCGAAAAGTCCCCGAAAAAGAGCTTCATTCATAAAAAAATCCTCCCGATTTTTGTTTTTGCGGTAAAATGAACTGACAAAAGGCGGTTCCGTATTTGGAAAAAGAGGTTTTGTAGATCCTCTCCCGCGAAAGGAGCTCTGCCATCCACAGCGGGATCCCCCCTGCGCATTTGAGCTCCATCAAAACCCTGCCCTCGGGCAAAAGGGGCGTTCCCCAAGCCTCTTTTTGCAGGGAAAGATCCTCACAGCGATACAGGACGTTGCGGTCAAAGGTGAGGCGGAAATCGCGGCTTTCCCGAGAATAAAAGGCCTCCCGATCGTAGGACAGAAACACCGTGGGGCGCATTTCCCGATAAAACGCCAGCACGGCATCGATCTCCTCGGCGATCTGCGAGGAGACGGGAGCGGGAGTCTCTCCTCCCAGCCAAGGGACGGCCTTCTCCTCGGGCAGAGGCAAGCGCCTTTTGTATACCCGATGCTTGTATTTTTTCTTCAGCTCCGCAAAGACCGTTTCCGTCCCCGTGACCCTGCCGTAGCTTCGAAGACGCAGTTTTTCCTTGTAAACGGGCTTTTCCAGCGATCTTCGGCAGAGCCGATAAGAGGGGGTGTCGTAATAGAGATTGCGAACGGTGGTTTTTCCCCAGGCATCCTGTTCCATACGCGGGCCGATCTCCGAGAGAATCCGCTCATATTTCGCCTCATCGAGGAGAAATTTGATTTCGTATCGGGAAAACGTGGTTTGATACGCCATAAAGCCTCCTTTCCTTTTGTGTGAAAAGTATAGCCCTCCTCCTTTAAGCAAAACCAAAAGGGGAGGGCTTTTCACAGAAAATTCAGAAGATCTCCTTTTTTCCTCCAAAAATACTTTGAAGGGACAAAAGACGGCTTTTTTTCAAAAAAAGTTGCATTTTCCCGAAAAAAAGAGTAGGATAAAGGGAGAACGGAAGCTGTGGGGCAAAAAAAGAGCCGATCCATCAAAAAAGCCCGATCCCAAAGGATCGGGAAGGGGCTATTTTGTCAGAGAATGGCTGTGCGCCAGAGAAAATCGGAGCTGCTCTTCCTCCACCTCGCATATCAGAAGGCTGAGCCAGTGGCGCTTATTCATATGATAGGCGGGATAAATTCCCCTTTGCTCTCGGAGAAGCTCCCCCAAATCCGGATCGCATTTGACGTTGCACACCGAAACGGGCTCGGTTCCCGAAAGACCCAGCTTTTCACGGGGAATCTCCATCAGAACCGCAAACCAGCGGCCGCCCTTTCCGTGACGGTACACCCGAAAGGAGGGATAACGCCGAAAGAGGCATTCCCCCGCGGTGCCGTATTCCGTTTCCAAAAGCGCTTCCAATTGCTGCCGTGTCATAAAAGCCCCCCTTTCGGCTTGATTGTAGCACAAAAAAGGGACGCTGTAAACGGCTTTGACGAAACTTTGATCCTCGGAGGACGATATGAGAGTATTTTTCACAACGCTGAACCAAACCGCTTTTTTGTTTTTGTTTATTCTGGCGGGATACGTTCTGGTGAAGGGGAAACAGATCCCCGAAAGCGCGGGAGGCATTCTTTCCAAGCTGGAGAGCCTTTTTTTGATCCCCGCCCTGGTGCTGGGCACCTTCATTGAAAATTTCACCCGAGAGAAGATCGCCCGCTTCGGCGTTTTGCTTCTCGGAAGCCTTGGAATTTTGCTGCTTTTTATCGGGCTGGCCTCGCTCTGTGCGCGGTTTTGCACCAAGGATTCTTATCTGCGAAAGCTCTATGCCTACGGCCTGGCCTTTTCCAATTTCGGCTTTATGGGCAACGCGGTGGTGAACGCCTTGTTTCCCGAAATCTTTTTGGAATATCTGATCTTCACCCTGCCCCTTTGGTCCATGATCTATCTGTTCGGCGCGCCCGTTTGGCTGATGGGAGGAGAGGGGAAGGAGAGCCTCGGCGCTCGCTTGAAGAATTTTATCAATCCCATGTTCGTTTGCACCCTTTTGGGAATGCTCATCGGCTTTTTTGCCATCCCCGTTCCCTCCTTCTGCCGTCTGGCCATTTCGGCGGCGGGGAACTGTATGTCTCCCGTGGCCATGCTGCTGACGGGAATGACCGTGGCAAGATTCCCCTTGAAGGAAATGCTGAAGGATAAGGGGATCTATCCTGCCACCCTCCTTCGCCTTTTGGTGTTCCCCCTATTGTTTATCGCCGCGGCAAAGCTGTTTCATATTATGGGAACCTTTGCGGTGTGCGCCCTTTGCTCTCTTGCCATGCCGATGGGGCTCAACGCCATCATCATCCCCGAATCCATGGGGAAGGATACCCGCGCGGCGGCGGGGATGGCCCTGGTCTCCCACGTGGCGGCCTGTGTGACGATCCCCTTGGTTCTCTTGATTTATCAGACGGTTTTCCCGTCGTGATTTGTTGAAAAAACGGGCGATCCTGCTGCAGAACAAAAAAGAATACCGACCGAGAAGGGGCGAAGAGCGATCAAGGCTTTTCGTCCTCTCTTTTTTGTCAAAAACTCAATGGATCGTTGAAAAAACGAAGAAAATCAAGGAGAAATTGATTGACGGTTTTTGAATTTCTATCTATAATTGATACAGAAAGGTTCATGGGGGGGACGGTATGATCGATAACGCTTTGATCGGAAAACGAATACGGGAAATGAGAAAAGAGAGGGGATTGACCCAAGGCGAATTGGCCGAGGGGCTTTCCGTCAGCTTTCAGGCGGTTTCCAATTGGGAACGGGGTGCCGCTCTGCCCGATCCGGAAAATCTGGTGGGGATCGCCACTTTTCTCGGTGTTTTGGTGGACGATCTGCTTCGCCCTGCGACGGGGCGGCTTCTTTTAGGGGTGGACGGAGGCGGCACCAAAACCGAATTCGTCGTGGCCACGGAGGAGGGAAGGGTTTTGAAACGGATCGTTTGCGGCGGAAGCAATCCCAACGATATCGGTCTGAAAGGGACGGCATCTCTGATTGGAGACGGGATCCGAGGGCTTCTGACGGAATATCCGTCGGTCCATTCGGCCTTTTGCGGGATCTCGGGGGTCAGCGCGGGGGATAACCGCGCAAAACTGCTGGAGGCCTTGACCGAGCGCTTTCCGACTTTGCGCCTTTCCGTGGAAACCGATTGCGCCAATCTCTTTGCCTCGGATGATTCGGCCGATCTGGCGGTGATCTGCGGAACGGGATCGGTGGTTTTTGCAAAAAAGGAGAATCGGCCGATCCGCATCGGCGGCTGGGGGCACCTGATCGATGAGGGCGGGAGCGCGTACGACATTGGGCGCGATGCCCTTCGGCTTGCTCTTTCCCGGGAGGATTCGCTGAAAAAGCCCTCGCTCCTCAGCCTTCTTTTGCGGGAAAGGCTGGGAACGGCCACCGTATGGGATGGGATCGGCCGTATTTACCAAGAGGGAAAGCCGTATATTGCGGCTTTGTCGGAGGTCGTTTTTTGTGCGCTGGCGGAGGGCGATGCTGAGGCCGAGGCCATCATCGACCGAAATGCGGCCTGCCTCGCAGCGCTTTTGCGTATCGGAACGGAGCGGTACGGCGCGCGCCCGAGGGCGGTGGCCAGCGGCGGCATTTTCGAGCATTACGGGGATCTTTGGATCCCGCGCATTCAAAGGCACGTGGCGGTGGCGCTGGTTTCCAACGGCCTGCCGCCCGTCTACGGCGCCATCCGCGGGGCGCTTTTGCAAACAAAAAGAGCCGTTCCCGAAGCTTTTTATGAAAATTTCAAAAACAGCTACCGAGGTGTGAAATGAAGAATCTTCCGAAAACCGAAAGGCGAAATCCCGCCAGCACCCATATGGACAAAATGGAAACGGAGGAAATGGCAAGGCTTGTGATCTCTGCCAATTTCGAGGCGGTGAATGCCGCGCTCCTTGCCGCTCCCGCCGTTGCACGGGCGATCGATGCCGTCGCCGAGGCCTTTGAGGGCGGACACCGTCTCTTTTATATCGGGGCGGGGACCTCGGGGCGCCTCGGGGTGCTGGATGCCGCCGAATGCCCTCCCACCTTCGGGGTGCCTTGCGACAGGGTGAACGGGATCATTGCGGGGGGCAAGGAAAGAATGTTCCGCGCAGGAGAAAACGAAGAGGACAAATCAGAAAACGGTGCTCGGGAAATCCGTCAAAACGGCGTTTCGGCGGGAGACGTGGTGGTCGGGATCTCGGCGGCGGGCGGCGCCCGTTTTGTTGTGGGTGCCATCGAGGAGGCCAAGCGGATCGGCTGTGTGACGGTGGGGATCTCCTCAAACGATATGACCCCGCTTCTTTGCGCCGCGGATATTCCGATCTTCACCGATACGGGCCCCGAGGTTTTGACGGGCTCCACCCGCTTAAAGGCGGGAACCGCCCAAAAGATCGTTCTCAATGCGATCTCCACCTGTGCCATGGCCAAAACGGGCAAGGTCTATGAAAATATGATGATCAATCTGGCGCCGTCCAATGAAAAGCTGAAAAAGCGGGTGATCCGAATCACGGCGGAGATCCTTTCCTGCAGCGAAAAAGAAGCACAGGACAGGCTTCGGGAAAACGCTTGGAGCATTCGGCGGGCGGTGGAAAGGGAGGAAACAATATGAGTCTTTACACAATTGCGGAAAACTCGGAAAGCGATTTTCACATCGTTGCCCATCGGTATGGGGATGAAACGATCCGTTATGCGGCCTCCGAGCTGCAAAAATATCTGCTTCGGTCCACGGGTGCGGCCTTGCCGTATTTTTCCGATCGCTGTCCCAAGAGAGGGCCCGAGATCTGCATCGGGGATTCGGTCCGCGGAGACGAGAAAAAAAGCCCCGCCCTGGCTTCGCTTTCCGAGGAAGCCTTTTCCATTGCGGGACGGGGAGAGGATATTTTCATTACGGGCAACAGCTCCCGAGGCGTTTTGTACGGGGTTTATTATTTTCTGGAGCTCTTCTGCGGCTTTGCCTGCTTTACCAAGGACGTGGAAACCATTGATCGGCTCTCGGTGCTTCGGATCGATCTGGAGGAGATCGTAAGGGAGCCCGCCTTTGAGTTTCGGGATACCTATTTCCGATTTGCCTTTGACGGCGATTTTTGTGCCAAGAACCGTTCCAATACCAGCCTCGGCGACGTTTCCGTTGCCAAGGGCGGGCGAATGAAATGGTTTAATTTCCACCATTCCTTTCGGGATCTGGTTCCCCCCGAGGAGTATTTTGAATCACACCCCGAATATTTTTCCGAGTCACAAGGCGCTCGGATCCCCGACGGTCAGCTTTGTCTGACCAATCCCGAGGTGGCAAGGGTTGCCGAGGCAACTCTTCGCCGCTGGATCCGAGAGAATCCCGAATGCCGCGTGTTTTCCGTTGCCCAGAACGATAACCGAAAGCGCTGTACCTGCAAAAATTGCCTTGCGCTGGAGGAAAAGGAGGGGAGTCCCTCCGGACCGATCATTCATTTTGTCAACCGCCTTGCGGATGCGATCCGCGAGGATCATCCTCGGATCCTTCTGCATACCTTTGCCTATCAGTATTCCGTTCCCGCCCCGAGGGAGGCGGTGGCAAGGGATAACGTCATCGTTCGCCTTTGCTCCATCCGCTGCCGAGGCGACCGCCCTTTGAGGGAATTGGCTCTGGAGGGCAGTGAAAAGGAAAAGGAATTTATGGATGCCCTTTTTGCTTGGCGGTCCCATGCGAGCCGCCTCTACGTTTGGGATTACGCCGTGAATTACCGCAATTATCTCCAGCCCTATCTGCATCTTCACGTGCTGCGGGAAAACGTGCGGACGTTTCGGGAAATGGGGGTAAAGGGTGTTCTGGAGGAAGGAAATTTCGCTTACGGCGGCGGTGCCGCCTGCGATGATCTCAAATCCTACGTTTGTGCAAGATTGCTCTGGGATCCCGATACGGACGTGGACGGGGAGATCCACCGCTTCTGCCGTGCGGTATACGGCCCTAGGGCAGGGGAAAAATTTGAAGCGTACGTCAGGCTGATGATGAAGGCCTGCGAGAATGCCCCTCTTCATCTCTATCAGGATACGGATGCGGAGTATCTGACCGAGGAGCTCCTTGATGAATCCGAACGGCTTTTTTCGGAGGCGATGGCACTGGCGGAAAACGAAACCTACCGTCGGCGGGTGGAGCGGGAATATTTGTCCATTCGCTATCTTCGCCTGGCGCGGATGCCCCTTGAGACCGAGGGCAGGGAAGGGCTTGTGGAGGAATTCTTCCGCGACGTAAAATCCTTCGGCATCACCGAGCTCAAGGAGCGCCGATCGCTGGCGGTAACGAAACAGCAGATGCTCACGGATCCCTATATGAAATCGAGAATGGGATATTCGCTTTACTATATTATGCAGTAGCAAAAAGTATTCAAAAAGTATTATAATATCAATATCAGTGGGATGCCCGCTTGTGGAAATCCCCAACAAAGGGAGGAAATTTATATGAAAGATTGTCATTGCGGTTATTGTATGGGTGGCGATATTCTTGCGAAATTCGGAATAAAGATTTGTGACCTGAAGGTCAGTCAGTTGATTCTGTTCAAAGAGCAGAGCCATCCCGGTCGTGTCATTGTTGCCTATAAGGATCATATCAGTGAGCCGGTGGATATTGACGCTGAAGGACGCGCTTTGTTTTTTGAAGACGTTGCTACGGCAGCTAATGCAATTCACAAGGTGTTTCATCCGGATAAAATCAACTACGGTGCCTATGGTGACGGCGGCTGTCATTTGCATTTTCACCTGGTTCCCAAGTATCGTGACGAATTCGAATGGGGAACTCCCTTTGCGATGAATCCCGGTAAGACCTTTCTTAGTGATGCTGAGTATGAGGAAATGATTCGGAAAATCAAGGCGGCTCTGTAATTTTGTCATAATAGAATAAAAAGCAGACACAAGAAATATGCACCCCAAAGTGAAATGCTTTTGGGGTGCATATTATAAATTCTATGCCTTTCCGCTCTGTTTATCCTGCCGCATTCGGCATAAAGAGTGTATGATAACAGAACCGAAAAGGGTCTCTTCATTTTGCGATTTCCCTTACGATTTCGTGCATCTTGTCCCACCTCGCTTCCATATCGGAAACCAACTTAAACTGGGTGCGGCAACGGTCCAGATTTTGTTCCGGATAGCGGATGTGGAAGTAGTTGTCACCGTCTAAATAGTCAGTCAGAAAACGGATGCCGCATTCCAGCGTCATCAGCTTTGCGCCCCAAGGCAGGTACTCCAATTCCGCCTGAGTGAGTCCTCCCTTTGCGCCCTCCAAAAAGCCGCGGGTGTATCGCTTGTACAGTTCAATATCAAAGAGAACCTTGCTCAAATCCTTTTCGTCTTCTGCGCTGTGATTTGCGCCGAAGCGGATAGAATCACCGAAGTCATAAATCGAAAGGCCGGGCATTGTGGTATCCAAGTCAATGATACAAATGCCTTCTTGGGAAACTTCGTCGATTAGAACGTTATTGAGCTTGGTATCATTGTGAGTAACACGCAAGGGTAGCTTACCTTCCCGCAGCGCATTCAAAGCGACAGAGCAATCCGCTTTGCGATCCATAGCAAACTTGATCTCAGCCGCTACCTCCTTTGCTCTGCCAAGCGGATCCGCTTCCAGTACTGCCAAAAACTTACGAAAACGATCTTCCGTGTTATGGAAGTTTGCGATGGTTTCGTGCAGAGTCTCGGCCGGATAATCAGCCAAGAGCCATTGAAAACGGCCGAAGGCGCGGGCAGAAGCCTCAAATAGATCGGGGGTTGCCTTCTGAAGACAAACCGTGCCTTCCACATAGTGGGTTAGACGCCATACCCTTCCGGTAGAATCGGTATGGTAAGGCTTGCCGTCACGGGTGGGAACTACGTTCAGCGTTTCACGCATCACATCGCCCCCCGCAGCTTCAATTTTTTTGCGCAGGTGAGCGGTAATGTTGATAAAGTTCTCCATCAGCTCGTCTTGACGAGGGAATGCGGTCATGGACAGGCCCTGCAAGATAAAACGGACAGCCTTGCCCTCCTGAGGTTGGCAAACAAGACAGTAGGTATCATTGATGTGGCCGCAGCCGTAACGGACGGCGCCTAACAGCGTTTGGGGAAAATCATAAGCAGAAATAACCTCGGCGAGGACCTTCTCTTTTTCAGAAATGTACATTACGTGTTCTCTCCTTGTTTCATTCCGAAGATTTATATCGAAGATGCCCCTTGCTCATCCACGAATGCAATCTGTCCAAGACTGCCAAATCAACCGCCCTCCGGCCGCTGTGATGACTCATACAGGCTTTTCATTTCGATATCCCTTCCATTTTTTATTTTTTAATAATGATACCATAATTATTTTTAAAAAACAAGAAGACGGGAGCAAATGCCCCAGCTTTTTTCCGCAAAAGCCTTTGACCGCCCCCGAAAACAGTGCAACGCACAGAAAAAAATAGCCCATTTACGGTTCAACAATCAAGGTGCAAACGCTGTCTGCCGGCATCTCCAAATACCAAAGAGAGCCACCCAGCTTGATTTGAGCTTGCAGTCTCGTTTCGTTGGGGTTTACCAGCACGGCAACGTCTTTTCCGTCGCCGCCTTCGATAACGACTCCCTCAACGGGGATTCTGTATTTGGGAAATGCCCCCATTTCCGGTTGAAAGGCTTCGCTGACGGAAACGGAACGTATTTTGGATTTTGGCGTGATATAGGGAACCAAATGAGAGTAGGCACGGTACTGTCCGCTGTAACGGAGCTGATGGGTGCGGTGATCGTGGGTGACAAAGCCTCCGCAGATCCCCAAAAAGGGACCGACGTTGGGGCCGCCCGTTTCGTTGAGCATCAGATTCCAGCCTGTGAAGGAGCGGTAGCCTGCCTTCAGGGCTTTTACGCCCATTAAGCACCATTTACACCAATCGGTCTCATAATGGTCGCTCAGTCGGGGACCGCCTTCGGTAAAGTGAAAATCCAGATGTTTAAATTCCGCCATCAGCTCTTTGGTTTGCTCTATGGTTCCCAAATAGTAGTGAAAGGCGATGCCGTCGCAAGCCTCGGATAAGCCCTCGCAGTTGTCCAGGGACCACTTGACGCGAGAAAGCGCGTCCTGAAAGTTGTGATCGTGCATCCAGATCTGAACGTTCAATCCGTTTTCGGAAAATTTACGCCTGAGAATCTGAATAAACGCCGCTTCCGCTTCCGGATGCCATACGCATGCGGGCATTTTCCCTTTTTGGTGATTGTTCGGCTCATTTTGCGGAGTAACGGCCGAAATGCGGATGCCTTCTTTTTCGTAAGCCCGGATGTATTTTACAAAATAATCGCCGTAAACCTCTAAAAATTCCGTGCGCATATAACCTCCACACATACTGCCGCCCGTTTTCATCCAGAAGGGAGGGCTCCAGGGAGAGGCGAACAGAAAGAGCTCGGGTTTGATCTGCAAAATTTCACGGATGATGGGGATCACGTACCGCCGATCCCGCTCGACAGAAAAGTGCTCCAGCAAGAGATCTCCCGCTACGTCGTCATAGGAATAGATCTCGGGGGAATAATCGCTGGAACCGATGCAAAGTCTGGCAACGGAAAGTCCGAGGCCCTCTTTGGAATAAAGGTGCGTCAAAAGCTTTTTTCTTTCCGTCGGATACATTAAGCTCAATTCATAGCAGGAGGAGGGGGTGATGGCAACGCCGAATCCCATAAAGCCGCTGTGATACGTTTCGGATACCTGAAGGTGCTCGGCTCCGGGCATATTGGGGGAGGAAAAGACTTCTTCCGTTTGCTGTAAATGCTCCGGATCGGTGTAAATGAGGGTGCCTTTCATATGCATGCTCCTTTTTGTATTTTTCTATAGTTTAATTCAAAAAAGCCGCGGGGTCATTAGCGATATCAATTTAAAAATTGTATTTTTCGATCAAACATCATTTGTATTTTTTGAAAAAACGTGATAAAATGGAGGAAAAAAGCACAAGGAGCAGAAAATGGATCGGAAAGCGGTTGCGGATTTCTTGAAGGAAGAACATCATTTTTTTATAACGAAAATGATGAAGCAGCATTGGAAGCAGACGAGGTACAGTTATCGGGCAACACCCCGTCCGGATTTCGGGCTGATGCTTTTGCTTCGGGGAGAGGTCACGCTGATCTGTGAGGAGAAGAAATTGACTTGTCGGGCGGGAGATCTGGTTTTTCTGCCCAAAAAAAGCCGCTACGAGGCGGTGTTTGACGGTGAGGCGGCAGATTTTCTCATTAATTTTGATACGCAGGACGATTGTGCCACACCCCTTGCGCCTCTTCGGATTTTGGGAAACGCTCCTTTTTCCTGCATAGAGAGCTTTCAGCTTTTGGTAAGAGAGGCGATTTCGGGGGATCGCTCCTCCTTGAAATGCAAGGGCCTTTTCTGTTTTTTGTTGGATTGTGTGACAAGGGAAGTCGGTTTCTCTGACGAGGGAGATGAGAAAATGCTGATGGAGGCGAAGAAAATGCTTTGTGACGGCTCGGATCGGAAAATTTCTCAAATTGCCCGCGCCCTTGGCATCAGCGAATCGGGTCTTCGAAAAAAATTCAAAGAGAAGGTCTCTCTTTCTCCGACCGCGTATCGATTGCAATATAAAATGGAGCGGGCAAAATATCTTTTGGAATCTACCGATTTGCAGGTTGGACAAATTGCCGATCAATTGAATTTTTACGATGCTGCCTGCTTTTGCAGAGCTTTTCGTGCCGTTGTGGGAATGACACCGCTGCAGTTTGCCAAGCGAAAGCAGCTGTAAGAGGGCCGACGGGAAAACAATTTTGAAAATAACCTCAATCAGTCCACTGTAATCGAGGATCTGCGTGCAACCCTACTCAGCAGTTCCTTATACTCTCCGTCGCAGGTGCGATACATCTCGGCGCAAAGTGCCATAGGAAGATAAATACCGCCATCAAAGGTGCCCGCAAGGCACATGTTCACTTCTCCCAGCTTATGATCCTTGATGAAGCGCAGCATTTGTGCCGCGCGATCGCCGTTACGCATCCAATCCGCGGTATATTCTTTCCACGCTTTTGCGCGAATATGGTGATCGTGCGCTGCGATCATTTTGCTGTTTTCTCCCATAATATAAGGGCCTTGTTGATGGATGAATTTTGTCCAATCCAGCATCATCACGCCCTTGAATACAAGTCCAACACCGATGCCATTCCTCAGTTCCAGCAATTTTTTTGTAAATTCAAGGGTCTTAGCGTATCGTACCTCGTCCGTTACGAAGGAACGGTAATGGTATGGAAATTCGCCGCAATCCTCCCAAAGAATCTCTACACGCGAATCGACCTTGGCAATTTCGTCCAACCGTTTGGTGACAGAGGTAGCGTGGAGACCGAACTGAAGCTTCAGGTTTGGATGCTTTTGAAGCAATTCCGCAGACACCATATTCACCAAAGCCGTGACCCCCTCGGCGATCAGCCTTCCGCCGATGTACTCATCCTTGCGCTCGGTGAAGGACTGAAAATAAATGCCATCACATCCGGTGCCTGAATAATGATTTTCGTATTTCGAAACAATGTCTTTTTTGAGTTCAAGCAGTCTTTGATCGCTGATATCGGTTATTTTGTTGCAACCGTCCCATCCCCAGCTATAGCCCAAATTTACTTTGATTCCGTATGTGTGGGCATAGGCGATGATATCCTTTATATTCAGAGGAATATAATCATTCCAAATGATGAGTTCATTGAATTTGAGGCGCGCCATATGATCGATGTATGCGCGATAATCGTTTATAGAGTGTCCCCACGTAAAAATGCTTCTGGTTTTATTGTCGGGGATTTCGGTATAAGATGCTTCGCACAACGGAGAATCGAAGATTAGGTCGGGCATACGGTTTGCTCCGTGTTTGGGTGCGTATTGCGGGATATAATCGTCCAAAAAGCTCACGACGGAATAGAACAGCTCCTGCTCGGTGTGTGCCGTCAGAATGACAAATCTGCCCTTTTCATCCTCGGGATTCTTGATAACCTTGACCAAAAATCCATCGGACGGCACTTCGCTCTCCGACACGTATTTTTTGATTTCTGTGCTCTCACCGTATCGCCCTACGAAAAACGCGTTTTTCGAAACATCGCATCCTTCCTTCTCGCAGGGCAATACATAGATCCTATATACGTTTGGCTCGCGGATCAAAAGAGCCCCCGCTTCCTTGGACAAAAGATGGATGGCGCTTTTGGAGATTCCCTCGTAGCTTGTATAAATAATTTTCCAGTCAGATTGTTTCATCAATAACCTCCAATTGTTTTCGATGTGGATATGATAGCATAAATGTGAATGATAAAATATACGAAATTCAATGCAAAAATATCGTTTTTCGAAACAAAATCTCTTGACAAGCATTTTAGAATTTGTTATTTATTAGTATGATTCCATAAATGGATGGAGGATCGGGTATGAAAATATGTGCAATCGATCAATTGGTCAACCAAAATTTTAACGTGATCTTTATAAATGCCTTGCAACAGTTTTGGCGCGATACGAAAGCATTTCAATGTATCGGGAAACCAAAAAAACAGAATTTGCTTCTTTTTTTGAATGGTTGTAAAATCACGTATACTGACAAAAACAATCAAACCTTTGTTGCATATAGCGGAGATGTTGTCTATACACCCATCGGGAGCGAATATAAGGTTCAATTATCGGATTTTCATGATTCAAATTCTCACACCATAGGAATCAACTTTCTTTTGTTGGATGATTTGGGAGAAGCCATTGCTTTATCGAACGATATTCAAATTTTTCATCATCCGAAAAACCAATCGCTTCCTTTGCTTTTTCAGAAGGTCTTACATTATGACGTCTCCCAATCATTCCTAAAAAACAGAATCCTTCTCATGGAGATCTTTCTTTCTTTATCATCAAGCAAAGCCGCTGAAAATACACCTGAGTACATCACAAAGGCGTTGCAGTATTTATCTGAGCATATCGAGGAAAAAACAACGATCGCAAAGCTATCAAAGCTTTCCCATATGAGTGAGGTTTATTTCAGAAAACAATTCAAGGCATATATGGGTACTACCCCGGTAGAATACCGCAATTCGCTGCGGATGGACAGAGCAAGAACGTATTTGGAATATGGGGAGATTTCAGTACAGGAAATCGCTGATATGCTCGGGTATTCTACGATTTCTCATTTTATCAAGGAATTCAAACTTCGATATGGCTGCCCACCGTTACAATATCGAAAACGCAACGGCACAACGGATGGTCGCATCCTTTCATGAATGATAAAATTGCATAAAATTCGGACAAAATACGGTTGTCCCTATCGGACTCACTCGTGGAATGTGTTCCAATAGGGACAACTTTTTTCATATATTTTCCTGTCTTTTTGCTTTATGATGCCTTTGCCATAGGAATCTTTGCGGCGTTTAACATATTTTCGATGAAAATGCCGTAGCCACGGGTGAGCAATGTGGGGAGAGCAAGGTTATAATAACAGCTTTTTCAAGGACTCATAAAAATCTTCTTCTCGAAAGCCTCTTTTCGTTAATTCGTCTAAGCTGTAGAATTGCTTGTGTACTAAGAGCTTTTTTGTTTCTTCTTTCAGAGCTTGCCGTTTCGTTGAATTTTTTTCGTTTGCAATTCGATCTGAAAGGCACTTGAGCATATGAACGGAAAAATGTTCTTTCAACTGTTCATCTGTTAGAGTATTGATTTCCGGAAAAATGATTTTATATTTCTCCACCATTTGTTGTGCCTTCTTTCATTCTTGTTCTTTGAAAAACCAAAGATGATTGGGAGAATATTCAACCCGGATATCCTTTTCTCGATCCTTTCCTCTCAGATATTTGTCGGAATATGCTGAGAGCATACGTTCACCATCCTTATCAAAAGGAACGATCAGCGTATCGATTAATCGATCTTTAACGTAAAGCTTAGCAGTAAAAGATCCGTCAAGCTTATAGCCTTCTTCCGGCAAAGGAAGCTTTTCTTTAAAAGAAACAGTCGTGCCTAAATATAGGCGGTTAGGATTATAACGCGTATTGTTTCCCAAGCTGCTTTCAAAAGATAGTTTCTTAAATATTTTTTCAGTTGGAATCTCCGTATATATTTTTCGTTTTTCCAAGAGCCTGATCCTCATTAAAAAGCGATCGGCTACTTTGGAGAAATGATCCGCTGCAGCGGAATTCTGAGCATGATTGGAATAGTAGTATTCAAGCCAGGCTTTGCGTTGAGCGGCGTCTTTTTGGTTCTGTTCTTCTGCTTTTGCCGCTGCGTATAGTCCTGCTCCCGGGCCTGCAATCGCATTTGCGATCCCGCCGGCTACACCGGGGTTTAAAGATTTGGTGGGTTTTGTCATCTGCAACAAAGCGTTGTCAATCGATTGGGCATCATTAACAGTTTTCAGAGCAGAAGCAATATAGCTTTCCAATAATACTACGTTTTTTTCGTTTCCGATTTTGGAAGCAAGTTCTTTGTAGACGGATTGAGGCTGTGCTCCGAATCCGAAAAACACGTTATCCGGAATATTCCCGCATTGCGGAGTATTATAGGCAAAGTCATAGTATTCCTTTGCCTTCTCTTCGGAGCAATAAATATCATAGCAGTCTTCCGGCACGCCGTATTCACTTGCAATATCTTTGCATATTAAATACATTTCATATGAATTCTTGGAGGGGTGATATCCCATTCGGGAGCAACGACGATAGAGCTCCTCTGCGGGAAATTCCCATGCCCCGTTTCGCATACTCTCTTCCAGCTCCCGTTTTTCTTCTTCTTTTTTCATTTTATTTTTTAGATATGATTTTCTTGCCCATAATATAAGAACAATCGGCATTGCAAAACTGATAAAAACAAAAATAAATTCTTCCATAGACGTCTCCTTTTTGCATCTGATTTTCATTATTATAGCGGATTTTTCGCTAAAAGTCAATAGCGGAAAATTTTCTACGTATAATGACTGGTAGAACGATTATACGGAGGAAGTCTATGCCGCATTATCCGAGAATTCGAGATTTGCGAGAGGATAAGGATATTACGCAAACCCAGATGGGAAAAATTCTTGCTTGCAGTCAAAGAGTTTATAGCAATTATGAAAGAGGAGATATTGATATTCCCACTACCACTCTTTGTAAAATTGCAGATTTTCACGGGGTATCTGTTGATTATCTTTTGGGGAGGACATCCAATCCAAAGATTAATGAGTAAAGCGCTGCGGTCAAGCAGTGCTTTTATTTTAGGTTGACAACATCCTAAAATTTGTCTATAATATAAAAGAGGAGGCGATACAATGAACGTTAATACCCGCAAGATTGTTCCCATTTCCGAAGCCAATCAGAATTTTTCCAAGGTTTGCCGCTTGGTGGAAAAAGAGGGGGAGCTTTATATTTTCAAAAACAACAAGCCCAAATATAAATTGATTGATTTAGAGCAGGACAATGAAATCAGAATGACCGAGGATGAAAAAATCGATTTTGTTGCCGCTCGAATTCTGAAAAAATTCCGCAAGGCGTTTGAGGAGCTTGCCAAATGATTAAGTTCAGCAGAGAAAAAGTGCTTTTGTTGCACCAACTGATCACGCAGGAAACAGGAGGCGACCCCAACCTTCGCGACGCAGCCCTTTTGGAAAGTGCTCTGGAGTCGGCTTTCGTTACCTTTGACGGGAAAGAACTGTATCCTACAAAGGAAGAAAAAGGAGCAAAGCTTGGTTTTTCTCTCATTTCCAATCACGCTTTTGTAGATGGAAACAAGCGCATCGGAATGTACGTGCTTCTGACCTTCCTGGAGATCAACGGGACTCCTATCGATCCTACCTCGGAGGAAGTTGCCCGCGTCGGACTTGCCGTGGCGGCAGGGGAAATGGGCTACGAAGAATTGCTTCGGTGGATCCGGGAAAACAGAATTTAGAAAAAGCAACCGTTTTTCGGTTGCTTTTTTCCTTACTCCGGCATAGCTGAGAGCATATTCTCAATGAATATTCCATATCCCCTTGTCGGATCGTCCACCGGAACGTGGGTGACGGCGCCGATGAGCTTTCCGTTTTGGAGAATGGGGGAGCCGCTTCTGTTGTAATGCTTTTTACAATTTCAGTACTTAATTTCGTTATTGCTCCCCAATTTTAATTGATCTGCTCGGTTACTGCTTTTGCCAATGCCGTTATTTTAGCATAATCCTTATCTTGAAGTGCCTGCTGATCCAGAATGGAAGAAGCCATTCCTACACCTACAACGCCTGTCTCCAGCACCTCTTTGATATTCTCAGCCGAAACGCCTCCAAAGCAAACGAGAGGCAGGTGGTTAAGCGGCACGCGTATTTCCTTTATAACCTTTAAATTTACCATAGATGCAGGGAAAAGCTTTATCAAATCAGCTCCTGATTGATATGCCTTTGTCATTTCCGAGGGGGTTGTACAGCCGGGCATAGAAATAAGGCCTGCCTTTTTTGTAGCAGTAATCATATCCTCCTCCATCGTGGGGGATACAATTATTTCTGCTCCTGCTTTTTCAGCAAGGCAAAACTGTTCCATTGTAATAACGGTTCCTGCACCAACATGCATTTTATCGCCAAGGGCATTTTTTACCGCCTTTATTTTGCCGGCAGTTGAGGTAAATGTGCTTGGGTCAGCCTGATGAAACGGAACCTCCATAAAACGAATGCCTCCGTCATACAAAGCTTTCGCAACATTCACAATTTCTTCTTCAGCGATACCTCGGCAAACAACAATTACTTTTCTTTCGTAAAATTCTTTTATAAATTGATTCATCGCTAAATTTCTCCTTCTCTTATTTATGGTTTTTTAAAGCTTCAATCATAATCTTTGTTGACATATCTGCTGTATTTTTTTCCGCTTCCTTACTTCCGGAAGCAATATGAGGTGTCAAATAAAAGTTTGGCAGTTTAAGCAAAGGCTCATCTTTTTTGGGGGGTTCGCTTGATAAAACGTCAAAATATGCGCTTCTTATCATGTTTTGAGATAAGGCCGCAAACAGATCCTCTTCATTTACAATTCCGCCTCTGGCAGTATTTATTAAAACTGCACCCGGTTTCATTTTCTTGAATTGAGCAAGCGTGATAAAATTGTTTGTTTCTTTGGTTAGTGGTATATGCAGCGAAACAAAATCTGAGCGTTTGAGGATTTCTTCGAAATCTACCATTTCAACATCAAATGCTTTTGCAGCTTCGTGATCAATAGAATAGGGATCATATGCGAGCACTTTCATTCCCAATCCGAAAGCCATCTGAGCAACCTTTTTGCCAATGGCACCAAATCCGACAATTCCTATGACCTTATCTTCTATTTCATAGCCTGTTTGTTTTGACCATTTATTTTCCCTTGTGTCTGATATGCTTTCATATAAATTTTTAGAATCTGCTAATAGAAAGCTTATTGCGGTCTCTGCAACACTTCTTGCATTGGAACCGACTGTTCTTCCAACAAAAATGTCTTTTTGACGGCAATACTCAATATCAATATTGTCAGTACCAACACCAAATTTAACAACTGCTTTAAGTTTTGGGTGGGAGTCAATATATTCTTTGTCTACAAGCTCGACACCAACGATTACCCCATCTGCATCGGATGTCTTTTCGTAAAATTCCTCCTTGGTATAAGCATTTCCTGTGTCATTATATTCTACAAGAAAGCCTGCCTCCTCTATTGTTTTAACATTATCAAGTCCGCACTTTGCAAACCCTCTCGGTGTAACAACAATTTTCATAAATCTTTCCCTCCGTATTTCAACATTCGGTTTTTTAAGGTAACTTTCATTGCATTGACACACTTTCATTTTAGTGCTATAATTTTCCCGTGTAAATAGGATTTTTTGCTAAAAACTTTAGATATATTGCGGTGATATGATGATATATAATGCGTACCAGGATACGAATAATGGTATAGGGGGAGTTTCTGTTGTGAGCAGTGGTCATATCTTTGCTCAAAAGGGCAGAAAAATTGACCGCCCGGCAGGAAGGGCTGATTTCCTTTTATTCTATATCGTAAAAGGGAAGGAGCATTTCTTTCTTGATCATGAAATCATTGCTGATGAAGGGTCTTTCGTATTTTTCAGGCCATTTGAAAAGCAGAAGCACGTTTATAAAGAAAACAAAACCGGTGAATTCTACTATGTTCATTTTAATGCACCCATTGATTTTGATCTGTTTGGGTTTAAAAGTTCTTTTGTATATCATTCAAAGCCGAGTACAGCTATATGTAGCATATTTGAAGAAATAATCAGTGAGCTTCAGAAAAAACAACCGGCTTATGAATTATTTTGTGCATCTAAACTCTTTAACCTTTTCGCTTTTTTAGCAAGAAAGACAAAAAAAGAGTCATCCGGTTATGGCGTATATTTTGATAAGATTTCTTTTGTTATCCAAAAAATGAACAAGGAGTATCAGGTTCATGATTCCCTTGAAGATTACGCAAGAATGTGCAATTTGAGCAAATATCATTTTTTACGGATATTTAAAGATATAGTAGGAATGTCGCCGCTTGAATACAGAAACACAATAAGACTTGAGCATATAAAAGAACTTCTTAAAGATACGAACATTCCAATAAACGTAATTGCTCAAAATGCAGGATTTACTTCATCTTCCTATTTTTGTGCTGCTTTCAAGAAAAAGATGGGAGTCGCACCCAGTCAATACAGAAAAACAGAAATATAAAAATGCTCACTTATGTTTTATAAGTGAGCATTCAGACTGCAGACAAAAGGAGTTTCACAACAAGTGGAACTCCTTGTTTTCATATGAATTAGGCAAAAGAAAGTTTGAAATGGAAGAAAAGGTTAAAGAAAGCGGAAAAAGCTTGAGAACAGGTGTGACCATCAAGCCTGAA
>JAFWBD010000026.1 GCA_017507325.1 Clostridia bacterium
CGGGATGATATTCCCCGCATAATCACTCCGATAGATCACGCCCTCTGTGCTATCCCTCCACAGAGCATAGGATTCATTGGCGCAAAAGGGCGTGGAGGTAACCGCCTTGTCGCCCTTGAAGGCGGTTTTCACCTCCCCCGTCTCGGGATTGAAAAAGTAAAGGCCGGAAAAGAGGGTTTTGCCATCCTCTCCCATGCGGATATCCTCTACGTAGCGGAAGGGGAGCATTCCGAGGTGCGGAGCCCCCGCAGGATAAATATGCTCCAAAACCAATTCCTTTTGGTTCAGATCCGAAAGGGGCGAACGGTACAGATGATAGGAGGTGTACGAAATCCCCCCGAAATCGCTTTTCCCCTGGCTTTCTCCGTAATATAGGTATCCCCCCCGAACAAAGGGGCGAAAGGTTCCTTCCATTCTTCGAATTTTTTTCACGTTCCCAAAATCGGGATCGCAGGAATACAAGCATCCGTCGTTTGCCACTTTATAATAAAGCCTTCCGTCGTCGGCATAAATGTGACTGCGGAACTCCCCATTGGGGTTTTCCATCATTTTATAATCGCTGCCATCGGTTTTGATGCTGTGAAAGGTTTTGCCCCGGTCCCCTTGATTCGTTTCGTAATAGATCCGATCCCGATACATCCACATACTCATAATGCCGTCGTAGATCTTATCCTGCAAAATTTTCAGCTTTTGCGTGGCTACGTTAAAGGAAACGATTTTGGAATGGGAAAGGGTGTTTCTGTCGGTGACGTCATCCATCCGTCTGATGGTAAAAACAACGGTGGGAATTCCGTTATACTGTGCCGAGGTAACGGGATCCACCATCCAGTGTAAGCCGGGGATCAGATCTTCTTCTTCGAGCAGGGGATCGAACAAAAGAGGAACCCCCGAAAGCTGAGGGGACGATAACAGCCGAAACGAAAAGACTTCCTTCAGATGATCGTAATACAAAAGATAATCCCCGTAGATCATCCCGTAATTCGATGGACGGCTGAAAATATATTCCGGCATATCGGGAATCTCCCCCTGCGGAAGCTCCGTCAGCCCCGGAAAAAAATCCTCCGTGGGCAAGGCCACGTCCCGACACC
Organism: Clostridia bacterium; assembly: GCA_017507325.1. Lineage (GTDB taxonomy): Bacteria > Bacillota > Clostridia > Oscillospirales > SIG627 > RGIG5579. The sequence continues at coordinate 1,089 of JAFWBD010000026.1, forward strand.
CCGCAAAGGAGAGCATCCCCAAAACTGTTGCCAAGATCAATACCAAGGATATGATTTTTTTCATATGAGCCTCCTTACAATTTCGTCAGAAAGGATTGCTTTTGGCGCCGGTGGGGGCAGCCCCCGCCTCCTTTTTCAGCGAAATGAGACGGTACACCGGCTTTTGATCCTTCCCCACCATCTTCAAAATGAGCCAATCCTCGCTGTGGGAGTAGATCGGAGGAAAATCGAGTCCCAGAACGTCGGTGTTTTCATAAAGCAGGGTTTCGCTTCCGTCCCGAAGGTCCAGCATATACAAGGCTCGATGCGTGTAACCGCTTTGATGCTCCAGGGGGATAAGGTCCGATGACTTGTAGAATATCACTCTGCCCATTTCCGCTTTCATTTCAGGAACAAAAACGTCTTTCAGAACCGTCTCCCCAGCGGAAAGATCGGATAAGGGACTGCGAAGAATTTCATAAGCCTTTTTTTGAAAGGTCTCCGCAGCGATTTCTTTAAAATAATACAGATATCCTTCGAAGATCATGGGAGCCTTGGGAGATTCCAGCAAAATTTCTTCTCGAACGTCCGAAAAATCGGAAGCACAGGAATAAACGATCATTCCCTTCAAATAATAGAGCCGCTCCGGCCCCACGTGAAGCAGCCGCACGTTAAGGGGCGTTTCACTCAGAAGATCCAGCTCCTTGTGGTCACTTCCGTCGTTTTTGATGCTGTGCAGTATTTTGTGCGCGGTATTGTTTCGATCCACCACAACAAAATAGATCCGATCCGAAGCAATGGCAAGGTAATCAATCTGTTCCTCCTCCTCGCCCTCGTAAATCGCCTTCATTTCCTGCGTTTTCACGTTGAAGGTGAACAAATGCGAGGTCATTTTTCGGCTGACAAAATGGATCACGGGAACGCCGCTGTTTTCCTTGGATAAAACGGGGTCGATCAAAAAGCCGTAAACCGGAGCCAAATCCCAAAAGGAACGCCCGTAATATCGGCTGTAGGATCGGTAGCAAAGGGGGATCGCCTCTCCCGAGGGATCCGACAGATCCCGATACACCACCTCATCGTTTTTTCTTTCCATATCGCGATAGATCAAATAATCCCCGTAAATTTGGCAGGTTTTGATGATGAAATTGTAGTTCGTCTCGGAAAACGCCGGCAGATCAAAGCTTCCCCCCTCCAAAATCGGATTGTAGGCCAGCTCCAGGGTAACGGGAGGCTCCCCGAAGCCCGGCAATTCCTGCTGCGAATTCAAAAGCCCCTCCGTCTCGGTCTGCTCTTTTCCCCCCGCCGTATCCCGACACCCCGCAAAGGAAAGCATCCCCAAAACCGTTGCCAAGATCAATACCAAGGATATGATTTTTTTCATGAAACTTCTCCCTTTCATTTTTTGGAAACAGCAGGACTGTCGGTCACAACCAAAACGGGCTCCTTTCCGCTAAAATCCGTAAAATACGTAACATCGACCTCGCCTTCTATGTTATTCCAATAACAACACACGAATCGAAAGCCATGGCATTGGATTGGAAAGCCTCTTCGCTCTGAAAAACAGTCTTCACCTCGCCCGTTTTGACGTCAAACAAATACAATCCACGGAAACACACCCGGCCCTTTTCGTTTTTTCCAATGTCCTCCACCTTGCGAAAAGGAAGAACCGTGCCTTGAGGAGCCCCTGCACCGTAGATATTTTCAAGAACCAATTCCTTTTTCGTCAGATCCGAAAAGGGTGCTCGGTAGTAGTGATAGCTGATATGGCGGATCTCGCCGTAGGTTTGTGCCTCCTGCTTTTCGGGAAAATACAAATACCCGTCGTGCACCATCAAACGCACGTTTTGATTGATTTGCTGATGAAATTGAACGTCGGAAAAATCCGCGTTACAGGAAAACAAAAACGTACTGCCTACGAGATAATACAGCCGTCCGCCTGCAGCATATACGATCCACCTTTTTTCCTTCTCGGGATTTTCCATCGTTTGAACGTCTGTCCCATCCGTATTCAGGCTGTAGATCGTACTCCCCCGATCTCCGCTGTCCGCCGTCAGGTACAAGCGGTCACGGTACATCATCATAGAATTCACTTTATCGGGAATGTTATCAATGATCACCTTCACTTTCTGCGTTTTCATATTAAAGGAAAGCACTTGCCAATGGGAGATCGAACTCCCGATTCCCAATCTGGTTGAGATCTCATTTACAATAAGGATCACCGGAACACCGTTGTTCTGTGCGGAAGCGACGGGATCCACCAAAAAAATGCCTTTTACATCGTACAAAGGGTTTTCCTTTGGAGACAATGCATCAAAATAGATCGGAGCGCCCTTTGGCATAGGACTCGAAAGAAGCTGAAAGGAGTATCGCTGTAACGTGGTATCCCAATAAATGAGATAATCCCCGTAAATCACCCCTTGATTCGTATATACCGCGTTGATATAATCGGGGGTTTCGGGAATCGCCCCTTGAGGCAGAACGGGAATCACGTCAAAATCGGTCTCCCCCGAAAACAGCTCCTCTTCCCCCTCCGTGGGCAAGTCCCCGTCCCGACACCCCGCAAAGGAAAGCGTCCCCAAAACTGTTGCCAAGATCAATACCAAGGATATGATTTTTTTCATCAGAGCCTCCTTTTCATTTTTGTGAATAAAAAAATCGCATCGGCGGGGATAGTCTTTTGTTTCCTGCCGTGCGATCCGTTTTTTGTTTATCCAATATTGAGAAAAGGGATTTAGGCCCTGCTTTCTCTCTCAGACCGCGCAGCGCAAAACAAAATGATATTCCATTTCAATCTTACCATCCTTGCCATTGCGGTCCTGCCTTTCTGTTTTTGTCTTTTTTACTTGGTTTTCCGATTCTGAATTGATTCTTCTACCGTTTCCTCTTTCACTTTTTCTGCTTTTATTGTAACAAAAAATTCACTTTTTGTCAACCTTTTTTTGGAGGCTGTCGCCTTCTGCCCCACACCCCCTTGAAAAGCTCTGAAAAAGGGAAAAACCGCCTTGCTTTTTCGTGCGATCCGTGATACACTCAAACGTGCAAGATCCGAAAAAAACGTCACCGAATCCGAAAGGAGTATCCGTTCCATGAAGCCTTATTTTGGAGAAAGCGATTATTCTTTACACGCCACCAACGAAAAAAACAAGGTCCTTTGCTTGCCCAATGCAAAGGAAGAAGCCTTTTTCCGTTACCGTGACCTTTTCTTAAAAGAAGGCTACGAGGAAAAGGAGGCCTACCTTGAGCCCTTCCTCCGTTTTTCCGCCCTCTCAAAGGGAAACGACGGTATTTTTCTCACGTATTTTTTCAACACGAACGAATTCTTTGCGGTGGGGGAGGAAGACTGCCGCTATTTTTCCCGCAAGAATGAAGCGCTCCCCACCGTCACCTCCCCCAAGATCACCCAGCTTCATCTGACCGATTTCGGTCTTTCCTACGTGGTCTGCCTCTCCGACGGGCGCTTTGTGGTGTTTGACGGCGGCTGGAACACCCCCGAGGATCGAAAAAGCCTTTTCGATTGCCTGACCGCTCAAAGCAACGAAAAAATGCCCCGCATTGCCTGCTGGATCCTGACCCACCCCCACGGGGATCACAACCGATGCTTCAACGGCTTTTGGGAGGATTATGAGGGCAAGGTAGCCCTTGATGCGGTTCTGATGCACTTTCCCGCCGCAGACGACACAGACCACTACCCCAAGCTTGCCCTGCAGGAGCGGGGGGAATGTAACGTTGATCAGATCCGAAAGAACCACGAATGGATCCGACGGCTCGGCGCCGAGCTTTTGACTGCCCATACCGGCCAAAGCTATGCTTTCGGAGATGCGCATTTTCGCGTTCTGAGCTGTATGGAAAACACGATTTCCGTTTCCGATAACATCAATACCACCTCCCTTGTGATGAAAATGGAGCTTGGCGATACGACTGTGCTCTGGACGGGGGATGCCTACTGCAAGCACGCCCGCCTTGCCGAGCGCTACGGCGATTTTTTGAAGTCCGACATTCTTCAGGTATTCCACCACGGCTTTTCCAGCGGCTCCGCCCGTGAGGTCATTGCCGCTTACGATGCGATTCGCGCCGCCGTATGCCTCCTTCCCGCCTCCGATCGCCACGCCTTTTCCACCTTCTGCATCCACCAAAAGGCCACCCGTCACCTTTACGAGGCACCGAGCACCGAGGAGATTATTACGGGCGAAACCGCCCACACCCTATCTCTCCCCTATCTTCCCTCCCCCGACGGAAAAGAGCGGCTGCAGCTCCAAATGAAGGAGGGGCTCGCCCTTTGCGGAAGAACCCTGTGGGAGATCCGCGAAATCGAAAAATCGGAATACGTCCTCCGCAACGTTACCTTTGCCGTGGCCACCGTCACTCTCAAGGAGTCCTTCCCCTCGGGAGAAATTAGGGAGAGCATCCTTTCGGTGCCCAAACTCGGCACACTTTCCGTGATCCCCTCCGAGGGTGCCGAAGGCTTTGTCTTGGAATGCAGTACCCCTCTTCAGTTGGAATCATAACCCTTCGGTTTCCCCTTTGATATGCAAAAAGCACCCGCGAACAATGGGCACGCGCGAACGAAAGGGAGTTGCGATAAAGGATTATCGCAACTCCCAATGATATATTACCTGACGGTAATATGATATATTTCCTGCAGAAATATGATATATTGCTGACGCAATGTGAAATATGCCCTATGGGCATATTATGGAACAAAAATAAATCCACTTCTTTGAAAGCGGATTTATTTTTTCATTAATATTTTCGAAGAAAATATATCATAGGCGAAGCCTATATCATACATCATCTGATGTATATCGTAGATTTGCTTTGCAAATCTATATCATTGTAGGTTCTGCTTATCCCTAAGCGCAACCTACAAATGGCGGGTGCTTTTTCTATGTTTTTCTTACTTCTGCTTGGGGCCTGCTGCCTTGATATTTTCGGGCATATCGGGATACTTCTTTTCGAAGTTCTCCGCAAACTTGCCTGCCAAAGCATTGGCCTGCTCCAGATAAGCCTTTTCATCCTTCCAGAGATTCTTGGGATTGAGGATCTCGGCGGGAACGTCGGGGCAGGATTTGGGAATGTTCAGGTTGAAGATCTCATCCTTTTCATATTCCACGTCATTCAGCTTGCCCAGAGTAGCCGCAGCCACCATAGCTCTGGTGTATTTCAGCTTCATTCTCGGCACGGTACCGGCCGCACCGCCGCACCAACCGGTGTTCACCAGGAACACGTTGGCACCGGTCTCCTTCAGCTTTTCACCCAGCATCTGCGCGTAAACCGAAGCATCCATGGGGAAGAAGGGTGCGCCGAACAGGGTGGAGAAGGTGGTCTGAGGCTCGGTAACGCCTCTTTCCGTACCGGCAAGCTTGCTGGTATAACCGGAAACGAAGTGATACATAGCCGCATCGTTATCCAGCTTGGAAATGGGAGGCAGAACGCCGAAGGCATCGGCAGTCAAAAATACGATGGTCTTGGGAATTCCGCCGGTTCCCTCAAGGGAAGCGTTGGGGATGTAGTGAATGGGGTAGCCCGCACGGGTATTCTCCGTCAAGCTGCCGTCTTCATAATCGGGGGTACCGTTATCATCGGCAACCACGTTCTCCAGAAGGGTACCGAACTTAATGGCTCTGAAGATCTCGGGCTCGTTCTCTTCCTTCAAGCCGATGCACTTGGCATAGCAGCCGCCCTCTACGTTGAACACACCGTCGGGAGACCAGCCGTGCTCGTCGTCACCGATGAGGATCTTGGCGGGATCGGCGGAAAGGGTGGTCTTACCCGTTCCGGAAAGACCGAAGAATACGGCACTGTTGCCCTCGCTGTCGATGTTGGCGGAGCAGTGCATGGGCAGAACGCCCATTTTGGGAAGAACGTAGTTCATCACGGAGAACACGCTCTTCTTGATTTCGCCTGCATAACGGCTGCCTGCAATCAGAACCTCGCGGCTTTCATAGTTGATGATGATGGCTGCCTCGCTGTGGGTTCCGTCGATCTCGGGAACACACTTGAAGCCGGGTGCGGCGTAAATGGTATAATCCGGAACAAAATCAGCCAATTCCTCCTCGGAGGGACGGATCAAGAGCTGATGAATGAACAGGTTCTGAGAAGCCAATTCATTCACAATACGGAATCTCTGGGTGTACTTTCTGTCCGCACCGGCAAGTCCGTCGAATACGTACAGTCTCTGATTCTGCAAATAAGCCAGAATCTTTCCCTTGATGCTGTTGAACTTTTCAAGAGAAATCGGCACGTTGATCTTGCCCCAGGAAATATCGTCGTGCACTGCGGGGGTATCCACAATAAACTTATCGTCGGGGCTTCTTCCGGTATATTTACCGGTCTCAACCATCAGGGCACCCGTATCGGAAAGGGTTCCCTCACCGTTGAACAATGCTTCCTCCACCAGCGCGCTGACAGAAGCATTTCTCAAGACTTCACCGTCGCCTGCGATCCCGAGATCCATCGGGACCAATTTTTTGATTTCGCTCATAGCTTTCTCCCTTTTATTTGTTTTGCAAAATGCAAATATTTTTAACGCTTGTAATTCTTTGTGATCCGATCACGGAGTATCTTTTGAGGGATAGATCACGCGGAGTCTTTCGTGAAGATTGCGGATACGGGCACAGCGGTGCTTCCCCGCAAATTCTCCGTCCAAACACCAAGGGATCTCCTCCTCGCATTCGAAAACAATTTTCTTGCCCCGAAGGAACAAAACGCTCTTGTTTTCAAATTCCCCGCTCAAAAGCTCGCGGGATAAATGGGCAACGTCCTCTGCGCTTTTCGGGTTGCGAACCAGAATCACCTCGTGATTCCCGTCCGTTAAATCCACCAGATTCTTTTTCAGCTTCATCACACCGCCGATGGAAAAGGAATTGAAGGCCGCCCCGAAGAGAAATTCATCCTCAAAGCAATCACCGTCAAGATCCACCCGCATCCGATAAGCCCGCAGGTCCTTCACCTTTCCGATGGCCTCGGCAATGTAGGCCATATGGCCGAACACGTGCTTCAGCTTTTGATCCGTGGAATAGGACACGTCGGTAAAGGCTCCGAAGGAGGCAATATAGGTAAAATAGCGGTTTCGGTTAAAGGAGCCGAAATCCAGAAAACGGCCGGGGGTATGGGCGATCAGCTCCGCCGCCTTCACCAAGTTCTTCGGAATGGCAATGCTGCCCGCCAGATCATTGGTGGTGCCTGCGGGCAAAAACCCGACGCTTCCGCCGAAATGACCCCGCAAAGCCCCGCTGACCGCCTCGTTAAAGGTTCCGTCACCGCCGCAGGCCACCACAAGATCGAAGCGCCCCGCATTTTCATACACCGTTCTGGCTCCGTCCCGAGGACCGCTTGTCACGTGAACCTCAAGGGAAAAGCCCGCCTCGCAGAAGATGCGGCAAACGTTTAAAAACTCGTTTTTCACCCGCATGGTGCCGGAGGTGGGATTGACGATCAGGAGCATTCTTTCCTTCATACAGCCTCTTGTCTACCCTCCAAAATGCGCGCTCGGTTTCATTTCTCGGTGCTTATTTCACCAAAAAGGCTTCTACCTTCTTTTCAAAATCCGCGGTATTCTCACCGTGAACGGTCATCTGAATGGGATTCATCAGATCCAGGGAGAAAATACCCATAATGGATTTGGCATCCACCACGTAACGGCCGCTGGCCAGATCCACGTCATACTCGCAAGAAGTCACTGCATTGACAAAGTTGCGAACGTCTTCAATGGTTGAGAGCTTAATGGTATATTCTTTCATTTTCAATACCTCCTTTGAAAGAACAAATCGGCTTTGGGAAAAATCCTTCCCCTTATCTCGTATTATATCCATTCTCCCCCCCGAAGTCAAGGCGTGACGGGCACTTTTGGGGAAAAAAACAAAAAATATCAAAAATTTCTTGCAATACCGATCATTTTGAGGTAGAATAGAGTGATATTTTATACCAAGGGTACTTTTGTATGTTAAACGTCGCCATCATCGGAGCGGGCGCGGCGGGTCTGATGGCAGCCTGCGCCGCCGGCGAGAGCGGGAACGCCGCTGTGACGCTCTTTGAAAAAAATTCCTATTGCGGCAAGAAAATCGGGATCACGGGCAAGGGTCGGTGCAACGTCACCAACACCGCCTCCGTGGAGGAAATGCTTCGCTTCATCCCCCGCGGCTCCAAGTTTCTTCTTTCCGCTCTTCATACCTTTCCTCCCGAGGAGCTGCGCCGTTTTTTCGAGGATTGCGGCGTCCCCTTGAAAACCGAGCGGGGCGGGCGGGTCTTTCCCGTCTCCGACAAGGCGGCAGACGTTGCCTCCGCCTTGACCCGCAAGGCTCTTTCCTTCCCCACCGTTTCCTTGAAAAAAGAGGCGGTTCTTTCCGTAGAAGGGTCGGAGGGTGCCTTTCGCATCCGCACCCCCCGATCGGAATACGGCTTTGACCGCGTGCTCATCGCCACGGGCGGCGCCTCTTACCCCGCAACGGGCTCCGACGGGGACGGCTACTTATTTGCCGAGCGGCTCGGTCATCGCATCGTTCCTCTGCGCCCCTCTCTGATCCCCCTTCTCACTCGGGAAAAATTCCCGGCGGAATGCATGGGTCTTTCTCTGAAAAACACCGCCCTTCGCGTGGAAACCGAGGGAGGCAAGCGGGTTTATGAGGATTTCGGGGAAATGCTGTTTTGCCACTTCGGGGTCTCAGGCCCCATGATCCTCTCCGCCTCCGCTTATCTGGATTTCGATCGGGAGAAGCAGTACCGCCTGTATTTGGATCTCAAGCCCGCCCTGTCGGAGGAGGAATTGGATAAACGCATTCTCTCGGATTTTTCGGAAAACATCAACCGCGATCTGGTTAACGCCGTTTCCCGTCTGTATCCGCAAAAAATGATCCGCCCCCTGTTAAAGAGCGCGGGGCTGGACGAGCGAAAAAAGGTTCATCTCATCACCCGTGCCGAGCGGCTCCGCCTGGTGCGGCTGACCAAGGAGCTTTCCTTGACCGCAGTGGGCTTTGCGCCCCTTGAGGGTGCCATCATCACCCGCGGCGGAGTGGATCTGAAGGAGATCTCCCCCAAAACGATGGAATCCCGCTTGGTAAAGGGGCTGTATTTTGCGGGAGAAGTGCTGGATGCGGACGCCCTCACCGGGGGCTTCAATTTGCAAATCGCCTTTTCCACCGGTTATCTTGCGGGAAAAAGCATCTCTCAGGAGGTATTATGACAGAACAACAGGATACGAAAAAAGCCTCTCTTTCCTATCGGCTCCGCTTTGAGAAAAAGGGCCCCATCCGTCTGATCTCCCATTTGGATCTGACCCGCGCCTTTCACCGCGCCTTCATTCGAGCCTCTCTTCCGCTGAAATTCAGCGAGGGCTTTTCTCCTCACCCGAAATTCTCCTTTGCCCTTCCCCTTTCCGTGGGAACGGAGAGCGAAACGGAATTGGCCGATTTTTCTCTGCAGGGCGACTCTCTCCCACCGTCGGAGGAAATTCTCTCCCGCCTGCAGGCACAAATGCCCGACGGGATCCGTCTTTTATCCATCGGGCCGCAGGAGGGCAAGTTTTCCGAAATTGCTTTCGCCTCCTATCGGGTTCTTCTCCCCGAGGCCAAAAGCTCGCAGATCTTTGCGGCGGAAAAGTGTCTGGCAGGGCCTTTGACGGTGCAAAAGAAGAATAAAAAAGGGAAATGGGTGGAAAAGGACCTTTCCCCCGGGATCCATTCCTTAAAATTTGTTCCCTCCGAGGAGGGCGGTGTGGTGCTGGAGGCTTATCTTTCCGTCAGCGCCGAGCTCTACACCAAGCCCGAGGCGATCCTCGGCATCCTCTCGGAGCGTTTGCCCGAATTTTCCGTCAAGGGAAAGCGCATTTTGCGCACGGGCATTTTCCGAAGCGACCTTGTCGCCTTTTAAAAAACGAAACCGAAGCGGTTTTCACCAACGATTGAAAGGAAATAAAAGAAATGGCAAACAAAGAAAAGAACGGACTTTTGGATGAAATCACCCCGATGGATGTGGACTTTGCCAAATGGTATACCGATATTTGCAAGAAAGCGGAATTGGTGGAATACACCAGCGTAAAGGGCTGTATGGTCATCCGCCCCTACGGCTACGCCATCTGGGAGCACATTCAGCGCCTTCTGGACGGCTATTTTAAGCAAACGGGACACGAAAACGTATGTATGCCTATGTTCATTCCCGAATCCCTTCTCCAGAAAGAGAAGGATCACGTGGCGGGCTTTGCCCCCGAGGTGGCTTGGGTCACCCACGGCGGAAGCGAAAAATTGGAGGACCGTCTCTGCGTTCGTCCCACCTCCGAAACCCTCTTCTGCGAGCATTACGCCAACATCGTTCATTCCTACCGCGATCTGCCCAAGCTCTACAACCAGTGGGTCAGCGTGGTTCGTTGGGAGAAGACCACCCGTCCCTTCCTGCGCTCCCGTGAATTTTTGTGGCAGGAGGGTCATACCATTCACGAAAGCGCCGCCGAGGCCATTGCCGAAACCGAGCAGATGCTGAATATTTACGCCTCCTTCTGCGAAAACGATCTTGCCATTCCCGTGGTAAAGGGCAAGAAGACCGAGAGCGATAAGTTTGCGGGAGCGGAGGCCACCTACGCCATCGAAGCGCTGATGCACGACGGAAAGGCCCTCCAGGCGGGAACCTCTCACTACTTCGGAGACGGCTTTGCCCGTGCCTTTGATATTTTGTACACCTCCCGCGAGAACAAGAAGGAATATCCCTTCCAGACCTCCTGGGGCGTTACCACCCGTTTGATCGGCGCCATCATTATGACCCACGGCGATAACAAGGGTCTGGTGCTCCCCCCCAACGTAGCCCCCATTCAGGCCGTCATCGTTCCCATCGCCCAGCACAAGGCGGGCGTTTTGGAAAAGGCAGGCGAGCTGGCGGAAAAGCTTCGCCCCTCCTTCCGCATCAAGATGGACGATTCCGACAATTCCCCCGGATGGAAGTTTGCCGAATATGAAATGAAGGGTGTTCCCGTCCGCATTGAGATCGGCCCCCGCGACATTGAAAACGGCGTTTGCGTTCTGGTGCTCCGCCACAACGGCGAAAAGCGCATCGTGAAAACGGAGGATCTGGAGACCGAATTGCAAAAGGCGCTTACGGACGTGAATGCAGGGCTCTACCAAAGAGCACTGGAAAACCGCGAAAAGCGCACCTATACCTGTCTGACCACCGACGAGATCAACAAAGCGCTGGAGGAAAACGGCCCCGGCTTTGTCCGTGCCCTGTGGTGCGGTGATGAGGCCTGCGAGGATAAGGTCAAGGAATTAACCGGCGTGGGAAGCCGCTGTATGCCCTTGGATGAGCAGGAAAACGTCGAAGGCGTTTGCGTTTGCTGCGGCAAAAAGGCCAAGCACACGGTTTTGTGGGGCATTGCCTACTGATCGGAGGAAGAAGGAATGAAGGATGCTGTTTTAAAGCTGAAAAAAGAAAAAAATGCGTTGATCCTGGCCCATTACTACGCACCCTTGGAGATCTGGGAGCTGGCGGATTTCGTGGGAGACAGTCTGGAGCTTTCCCGCAAGGCCGCCGCCGCCAAGGAGGATCTCATCGTATTTTGCGGGGTTCGCTTTATGGCGGAATCCGCAAAGCTTCTGAACCCCACGAAAAAAGTCCTGCTTCCCGTGGCGGATGCGGGCTGTCCCATGGCGGATATGATCACCGCCGAAAAGCTTGCCGAATTGAAGAAATTGCACCCTGAGGCCGCCGTGGTTTGCTACGTGAATTCCTCGGCCGCCGTCAAGGCTCTGAGCGATATTTGCTGTACCTCCTCCAATGCGGTCAAGGTGGTGTCCTCTCTGGAAGCGGACGAGATCATTTTCGTGCCCGATCGGAATTTGGGCGCTCACGTAGCAAAACACAATCCCCAAAAGAAGTTTCATTTCATCGATGGGTATTGCCCCATTCACAACGCCTGCACCGTAAAGGATCTGGAGAAGGCCAAAGCCCTCCACCCCAAGGCGCTGGTGGCCTGTCACCCCGAATGCGGAGAAGGGGCTCCCGCCCTTTCGGATTACGTGGGCTCCACCACGGGAATTCTGGATTTTTGCCGAAAAAGCGAAGGAAAGGAATTCATCATCGCCACGGAGCTTGAGATCGTTCTGGCTCTGCAAAAGGAGCTTCCCGAAAAAACCTTTTATCCCGCCAAGGAAGGCTTTTTGTGCGAGGATATGAAAAAGAATACCGTCAAGGCCCTCTTTGATGCCCTGAAGGAGGAAACGGGCGAGATCCTCCTTCCCCCCGAGGTGTTAACCTCTGCGGCAAGAGCCTTGGAACGAATGATCAATCTGTAACGGAGTAAAACAATGCGAAGATATTTATATTCGGATATGCAGAACCTTGCTTCTCTCCCCACCCAAGCCTTTGACGTCGTGGTGGTGGGAAGCGGAATTGCCGGTCTCTACGCCGCCTTGAATCTGGATTCAGACCTGAAGGTTGCCATTCTGACCAAATCCGAGCTGAAGGACTCCAATTCCTGGCAAGCCCAGGGCGGCATTGCCGCCGTTCTCACCGATGAGGATTGCTTTCAGCTTCATTTCGAGGATACCGTCACCGCAGGAGCCGGCCTTTGCAAGGAGGAGGCGGTTCGCGTCCTCGTGGAGGAGGGCCCCGAAAACATCCACATTTTAGAGGATTGGGAGGTTCCCTTCGATTACAACGAATCGGGCCGATTGATCCTCGGCCGCGAGGGCGGCCACCGCTTGCGCCGCATTGCCCACTGCGACGGTGACGCTACGGGACGGGAAACCACCAAGCGTCTGGGCGAGATCGTGATGACCCGCGAAAACATCACCCCCTTCTTCCGTCATCAGATGACGGATATCGTCACCGATGAGAAGGGCGTTTGCGGTGTCGTGGTCTACGACGAAAAGAGCCGTGCCTGGAGCTATTTTGCCTCCCGCCACGTGATTTTGGCCACAGGCGGCATCGGCCAGCTTTATACCCATACCACCAACCCCCGCGGTGCCGTGGGCGACGGAATGGCCGCGGCCTTCCGCGCAGGTGCCAAGCCCGAGAATATGGAAATGGTTCAGTTCCACCCCACCACGCTGATGTCGGGGGAAATGGAAGGCAGGCTCTTTCTCATTTCCGAGGCCGTTCGGGGAGAGGGCGCCATTCTCCGTAACGGCAGAGGGGAAAACTTTATGCAAGGAAAGCACCCCATGGCCGACCTTGCCCCCAGAGACATTGTCACCCGCAACATTTTAAAGGAATTGCGTCGAACGGGAGAGGACCGTGCCTGGCTGGATTGCTCCAATATGACACGGGAATTTTTCTTCCGCCGTTTTCCCAATATTTCCGCTCAGTGCCAAAAAATGGGCATTGAATTGACCTCCGATTTCATCCCCATCCACCCCGCTCAGCACTATTTTATGGGCGGCGTGGCCACCGATCTTTTCGGTGAAACCTCGGTCCCCGGGCTGTTTGCCTGCGGCGAGGTCAGCTGCACGGGGGTTCACGGTGCCAACCGCCTGGCCTCCAATTCCATGCTGGAATGTCTGGTCTTCGGCCGCCGCTGTGCCATCAGCATCAATCGCTTGGCCAAGGAAAGCGCCTCCCCCACCCCTCCCGCCGTATCGGGAGAGACCGCCTTTTTAAAACCCTCCCCCGAGGAGAAGCGGAGCGACCGTATGAAATTGCGAAAAGCTCTGTCCCACGCCTTCGGTGCGGTGCGGAAAACGGAGCAAATGCAGTACGGGCTGGAAACCATCACCGCCTTGGCCGAAAAATACGATCGCGTGGTCTGTGAGGATCCCAGCACCGTGGAAATGTGCAATATGACCGTGGTGGCGCTGGAGATCGCCAAGGCCGCCGTCGCAAGAAAGGAGAGCATCGGCTCTCACTACGTTGAAGATTAAAAGGAGTCAACCATGCTGGATCTGAATTTAAACGACCTGATCGCCCGCTCCCTCAAGGAGGACATCGGCACGGGCGATATCACCACAAATTCCACCATTCCCGCCGATAAAACCATTACGGGTCGCTTTCTGGCCAAGGAAAACGGCATCCTTTGCGGAATGGAGGTGGCCGGAGCCGTCTTCGCCTTCGTGGATCCTTCCATTGAACTCGTTTGGATGAAAAAGGACGGCGAGGCCATCGAAAAGGGCGAGGTGATCGCCACCGTATCCGGAAACGCCCGCTCCATTCTGACGGGAGAGCGCCTGGCGCTGAATCTTTTGCAGCATATGTCGGGCATTGCCACCCGCACCCACGAGGCAGTGGAAAAGGTAGCGGGAAGCCGCGCCAGAATTGCCGATACCCGAAAGACCACCCCCGGTCTGCGCGTGCTGGAAAAATACGCGGTCAAATGCGGCGGCGGCTCCAATCACCGCTTCAATCTGGCCGACGGCGTTTTGATCAAGGACAACCATATTGAGGCCGCAGGCAGCATCACCAAGGCTGTGGAAATGGCCAGAAGCAACATCCCCCACACCCTGAAGATCGAGGTGGAGGTGGAGACCTTCCCTCAACTTGAGGAGGCCTTGGCGGCCGGTGCCGATATCATTATGCTGGATAATATGAATTGTGCCGATATGACAAAGGCCGTCGAGATCGTGGCGGGCCGTGCCCTTACCGAGGCCAGCGGCAATATGGGCGAAAAGGATTTGGCCGAGGTGGCAAGAACCGGTGTGGATATCATTTCCATCGGTGCGCTGACCCATTCCGTCAAGGCGCTGGATATCAGCCTGAAATTCAAGTTTTAAGCCCGCGATCAATACAAAAAAGTCCCCGCAGGATTCTGCTCCGTCGGCGCAGATTTTCCTTTGAGCGGGGACTTTTTTATTTTTCTATTTTCCGCGGAACAGCGTTTTTAAAATGCCTCTGAGGATCCGCGGAGATTTCAGAACGTAAATTTTCACGGCTTCTCCTCCTTTCCCGATCATTTTTTGGAAAACAGTATTCCCGCCGTCACGATCACACCCGCCTCCATCACGATCAGAACCGTTTCCGGAAGAAAGCAGGCCGCCAGGATCCCACAGCCGAAGGCCACGACTCCGATCCCCACCGTTTGCGCACGCACCATTTTTGCCACCCCTTTTTTTCTTCTGCTTCCATTCTATGCGCCCGAGGAAAAATAGTTTCCTTTTTTCCCGCATAAAATGAAAAAGGAGGTGATTCGGATGAAACCCGATCTGCGCATTTTTTCGCATAAAAAACACCGCGCTTCAACAGAGAAAGCCTCTTTTTCCTTCAAAGGCAAGATCCGACGGAAAACGGGGAAGATCAAGACGGAAAGCACCGTCTCCTATTCCTTTTGTCTGCCCGAGATATCCCATCCCGAGACCCGAGATTTGCTGACGGAGCTGGCCGATGCCTATTTGCGCTTTTTGGAGAAGAAAAGCCGAGAGCCCGCCCATGAGGTTCGCTTCGGCGGCCTCGACCATCGCTTCGAAAAGGGAACTCTCGTGCTCTACGCCGCCTTTTGCCCCTTTCGGGAGCGGAATTTTTCTCCCGTAGCCGTGCTCCTTTTGGAGAAGGACGGCGCCCTTGCGGGCATTCGGATGCCGTCCCGAAAGCAGTCCTTATAAGCCCCTATGAAAGCAGGATCTCCCAAACGTCATCGTCCGCCTCTCCCGTTTCGGGCTTCCCGTAATGATACTGCAGCGCCCGAATTGCTCTCTCGGTCTCCTCTCCGAACCGATCCTTATCACCGCAAAGAGCAGGGGGTAAATATCCCTTGATCAGCATCAATTCCTTCAAAAGACGAACCCATCTGCCCGAGCTGTGGAGCGCAAGACGGGGCCACGCGCCGCCTATCTCAAGCCTTTCAGCATCCGAAGGCGCGCTTTCCTCCTTCTCGGGGGAGGCCCATAGGCAGTCCTCGGGCCAAGCGCTCGGCTCGATCTCTTTTTCTTCATCGAAACCGACGCGAACCCGAACCGCCGAGGCCTCCCGCTCCACGGCAAAGCATCCGTTTGTCACCGCATCGGCAACGGTTTTCAGTCGGGTTCGGGTGGCGTTGCCCACAATGCCGTCGGCTCCGAGCCCGAAAATCCGCTGAAACACCCGCACCGCCCGCTCTGTGGCACTGCCGTACTGTCCGTCCACCGTAAGGCCGGGGATCGGGCTGTGAACGCTTCCGACGGTGTTCAATTGTCTCTGAAGGGCCGAAACGTCGGCTCCCGCAGAGCCGAAGCGGAGGAGGCGTCCCGTTTGGACTCTTCCGTCGTCAAGACACCCCGAGGTGACCGAGCCGAATACGCGGTTCAGACGGTTCCAGGTCTCCCGCCCCACAATGCCGTCGGCTCCGAGCCCGAACAGCCTTTGAAATTCCCGCACCGCCGAGACCATTCTCGGTCCGAAAATGCCGTCCTCCTCCAAGGCAGGCACCGTAACGAATACCCCGCGAAGACGGTTCAAAAGCATCTGTACGTATAAAACGTCGCTTCCGCTGCTTCCCTCCCGCAACAGAACCCCCGGATACGGACGGATCAGAATTTCTCCTCCCTCCGTCATATCCAGATATACCTGCACCAAGCGGTTCCACGTATTTTCTCCCACAATGCCGTCAACGGGCAAGCCGTAATAGGACTGGAAGGCCTTCACCGCCTCCTCGGTTCCGCGGCCGAAACGGCCGTCGATGGCAACGTCCCGCAGGAAGGGATTGAAGGCCGCCACCGTTTTCAAATAATATTGCAGGGTCTGCACCGCCGTTCCCGTATCCCCGAAGCGCAGAAGGCCTGGATAGCGGTTGTCGTCGTACTGCGGCCTCTCCCCCTCGCTGTTCAATTCCGCCAGCTTCTTCACCGCCACGTAAATATAGGAAATGCGATACCAGGTGGATTTTCCCACGATTCCGTCGGGGGTCAGGTCGAAGATCTGCTGAAAGGCGCGAACCGCCGCCTGCGTTTGGGAGCCGAAAACCCCGTCCACGGGAGAGATGGCGGGAATGGAGGGGTAATTGACCCGAATGCGGTTCAGCTGCTGCTGAATGCTCCTGACCTCCTCTCCGGAGGAGCCCACCGAGAGGGGAAAGCCCCCGTAGGAGGATTCAATGGCGCGGATCTCCGTGGTCTGTGCGATCTCCACGTCTCCGTAGTAGAATTGAAGGATCTCCAAGGGCGAAAGGCCATCCTCGGCCAAGGGCACCGTTCCCCACTGGGAAAGCCCTGCACAGGTTACGGTACTGCCGTTGCAATATTCCGCAAAATAGGGATCGATCCTTCCGGGACGGCGGATGTATTCGTTGAAAATATCATCCACCACGCGGGATATGCTGTCGTATATATTTCGGCCGTACACGAAATATTGGTCGAAGGCGGTGGAATTGGTGATGTTGAAATTGTACCCGCGGGAAGGATACCATTCCGTAAAAATGCGGTTCAGCACGAAAGAGATCTGACAGAGCACGTTGGCTCTCAGGCTGGCCTCGGGCCAGGTGGGATAGATCTCGCTGGAGGCCACGTTTTTGATATAATCGGGGAAGGGGACGCTGACGTTGGCGGCAGAGGCATCGGGTCTGCCCAGATGCACCGTCACCTTTTCGGGAATAAACACGCTCTTCAAAATGCGCCCCGCCTCCTCCTCCGAAAACTCGGGGCTTCTTCGCTCCGACAAGCGCAGGGCGTGAGGACCGATGTCGTATTCGATCTCTTCGTCCACGCTGGCCCCGCGGGGGATCAATTGAACGGGAAGCTCGCTTCTCTCCTCCGCAAAGATCTGCACCCCGCGGATCCGCAGGCTGTAAAAGCCATCCGCCTCCACCGAAACGTCGTAGGTGGCATAGGGGATCGCCTCTCGCGGAGAAAGCGAGAGGGCCTTTTCGGGTGCATTCAGTTCAAAATCGCGGGAAACCGCCCCGTTTCCCGAGGTGACCGTATCCTCACCCAAGATCACTCCTCCTCCGTCCAGCACCTTCACGTAAGCCTCCCGAACGGGAAATGCGCTGTCTGCCGTTCGCACCGTGATAAACAAAATACCTTTTGCCATAGAAAAAAACTCCCTTCACAAAAAAGTCAACCGTTTTCATCCTATGCCAAAGAAAAAAATCCGTTCCTTTTCGTTGACAAAGCCCCTGCAAAATGCTACAATAAAACCTGTAATTCGATTTTTTCGGGAGGTGTTCCTTCTTGGCAGGTAAAAAAAGCTTTGATATCCGAAGCATCGTCTATGCGGCCCTTTGTCTGGCTCTTTGTATGGCGTTGCCCTTTCTGACGGGAAATATTCCCGCCATCGGAAAGCAGTTTGCACCCATGCATTTTCCCGTTCTTCTTTGCGGCTTTATCGCAGGGCCTCTTTGGGGCGGCATCGTGGGGCTGGTTGCCCCCCTTTTGAGAAGCTTCACCGTAGGCTTTCCCGTGCTCTACCCCGATGCCATCCGTATGTCGGCGGAGCTTTTGTGCTACGGTGCGGCCGCAGGCCTTTTTTACCGCTACCTTCCCAAAAAGCCCTTGGGGATCTACGTTTCCTTGATCTGCGCCCAGTTCTTCGGCCGCCTGGCTTGGGGCTGTGCTCAGTTTTTCCTCAGCGTCTTCGATCACGCCAATCCCTTCTATCTGGAAATGATCCTCACCCAAACCGTCACCAATTCCCTTTACGGCATCCTCATCCAGCTTCTTTTAATCCCGCCCATCGTCATTGCCATGCAACGGGCGCGCTTCATTTCCAAATAACAAGCAATCAGAAAAGAGAGAACAAGTCGGCTTTTTTGACCGTCTGTTCTCTCTTTTTTTGTTTCGATCCCTTGCTCTTTTTCAAAAGGCCTCTCAGCCCTCGGCCGCCTCTTTTCGGCATTCGGGACAAAGCCCGTAAAACTCCACGTGGCGGGAACGCACCCGATAGCCCGATTTTTCCTCCAGATCGGAAACAGCCTTCAACGGAAATTCCGTATCGCAAATGGCGTGGCACTTTTCGCAAATAATATGGCTGTGCCCCGAAACCGTACCGTCGAAGCGATCCTCCGAGCCCACGTGAATGCGCAAAACCGCGCCCTCCTCGGCGGCGTCCTTCAACACCCGATACACCGTTGCCTTGCTGAGATTGGGGTTATCTTCCCTGAGATCCTCGTAAAGCTTGGTGGCGGAAGGATGGTCACACCTTGCATTCAAAGCGGAAAAGATCACTTTTTTTTGAACGGTATTTCTTTTTTTCATGGCACCTCTCTCCCTCAAACGGCAATTTTATTTTAATAAGAACCGTTATCTAATAAGAACTGTTATTGATTATAACACAAAAATCCTTCTTCGTCAAGCAAAAAGATTTTTCTCTTGAAAAAAAGATTTGCCTATGGTAGAATATACTTGGATTTTTGTGATTTCGGAGGAGTTATGGATCTGAGCATTATCATACCCGTTTACAATGCCAAAGAGCATCTGGCTCAAACACTTGGCTCCGTTCTTTCTCAGGAGAGCGTTTTTTCCTTCGAGATCGTCGCCGTGGATGACGGCTCTGTCGATTCCTCCCCCGAGATTCTGGCGCTCTTTGCCGGAAAGGCGGCCGAAAAGGGGATCTCCCTTCGGTGGGAACGGCAGGAGAACCGCGGACCAGCCGCCGCCCGCAATCGGGGGCTGGAATTGGCTCGGGGCGACACGATCCTTTTTTTGGATGCCGATGACCGCTTGATGCCCGAGGCCGTCTCCTCCCTTTTGTCGGAAAAGAAGCGGCGCGGCGCCTCCATTCTTCTTTTCGATTCCGTTCTCTCCTACCCCGACGGAAGAAGGGAGCCCTTCCCCGCCTGCGAGAGAGAAGCGGGCTTTTTGAGCGAAGAGGAATATATGCTCTCTCTGCCCTGCCCGTGGAACAAGCTTTTCGACCGCTCTCTTTTTGCGGATCCTCGGCTCCGTTTTCCCGAAGGGATTCTGTACGAGGATCTGGCCCTCATTCCCGCCCTGGGAAGCGGCAAGGCGGGCGCGATCTATTATGACAAAAGGGTTTTTCACGAATACGTGCAATCGGAGCATTCCATTATGCGCTCCCCCTATTCCCCCCGCAAGCGGGACATTTTCCGTTCCCTTGACCACCTTGCCCTTTGCGTTCGCGGTCACGAAAGAGAGCTGGAATACCTCTACTTTTCCCATCTGTATCTCTCCTTTGCCTGGACCTTCCGCGAGGGCGGCGATACCGAAGCGCTCAGGGAAATGAACCGTCTGATGAAAGAGAAATTTCCCCATTGGCAAAAGAACCCCTTGATCCGAGGGCGCACCACCCGAAAGCAGCGGCTGTTTGCCCATTTGTTTTACCGCGAACACTTTCAACTCATCCGTTTTTGGAAAGGAATCAAAAAAGCATGAAGTTTTTGAAAAACAAGGAATTCTATCACCTCCTTTTGCAGATCGGGATCATTTTGTTTCCCGTTCAGGAAATGTACCGAAGCTTTTTCGGAGATACGGTCCAGATCGCGGGCTTTGCCGCAGAGGAAATTCTCATTCTCCTGTGGGTAGGTCTGCTGTTTGCAGGCGGTGTTTTCGTCTGTCTGTGCGAAAAGCGAAAAAAGCCTTTGATTTTCGTAGGCATTTACGCGGCGGTGTTTCTGGTGTTTACCCTTCTTCACGCCCTGAATGCCTCCCGCTTTAACGCCTCCCTTCTTCCCTCGGCTCAGCCGAGTCTGATCCGCGAGGCCTATTACACCGTGAGAATGTACGGTGCTCCCCTTTTTGCGGCAGGTGCCGCCGTGCTTTTGAAGACGCCTGCCCAAAAGATCTTTTCCGCGCTGAAAGCAGCCGCCTGGATCCTTTGTCTGGGGATTGTGATCCCCGATCTGTTCGGCTTCTCCTTTGCCTCCTACGTGGATGGAAACGTGGTGGTCAACGGCGGCTTCTTTTCCTGGTTTTCCTTGGGCGAGGATGCGGATTTTGCCCGCTATACCGCAAAGGGTCTGTTTTCCTCCGCCAATGACGTGGCCGCCGTTCTTTTCGGCCTTACCCCCTTCGCGGCCTATTCCTGCCTGAAAAATAAAAAGCCCCTCGATTATATTCTGCTGCTTTTGGTGGGTCTTTCCTCGATTATGGTGGGCACCAAGATCGGTGCCTACGGCTTTTTCCTTGCCTTGGGTGCCACCCTTTTGTTCGCGGCCCTCGGCGCGCTGATGAAAAAGGAAAAGAATTCCCTTTCGAGCCTTCTGATCTCCGCTGTCATTTTCATCGTGCTGGTGCCCTTGCTTTTGATGTCTCCCGGAAAGCGTCTGCAGGATCTGCGGAACCGTCAGGCGCAGGGAAGCCGCCCCACCGACAGCATCGACGAGGTGGAGGATCTCCCCACCGAGGAGGATGCCGATTTCTCCGAGGAGGAGACCCGTCTTCTGGAGGAATACGTTACCGAGCACCATTGGGATCACTTCATCAATCCTTGGTTTTTGGAGCTTTATCCCGTTTCGGAGGACCCCGAATTCTGGACGGAGATCATCACCCGCCCCAACCATTTGAACAGCGATTCCCGCGCCTTTAAGATCCATATGATCCGCCGCATCGTTGCCCGAAACGAAAACCCCTCGGACGCCCTCTTCGGCATCGGCTTCACCTCGGGCATCCCCTATGCGGAAAAGGACTACGTCAACCAGTATTATCTCTTCGGTCTGGTGGGCATTTTGGTTCTGTTCTGGCCCTTTGCGGCACTCTTTGCC
This sequence comes from Clostridia bacterium, assembly GCA_017507325.1. GTDB lineage: Bacteria > Bacillota > Clostridia > Oscillospirales > SIG627 > RGIG5579. Next base: position 22,606 of record JAFWBD010000026.1, read on the forward strand.
CTTTCCTGCAAGGAGGTTCTTCTGCGGCTGTTCCGAAGAAAGAATTTTCTCCTTCCCTTTGTTCCCGCCCTTTCCCTGTTCGCCTTCTTCGTTACGGCTTATTTTGCGGGGCACGTTTTCGACACCCAATTCAGCACCTATTTTCTGTGCTTTTCTCTTTCCGCGGTGATCCCCGCGGTCTTGAGCGATGAAAACGCATAACCGTTCCCGCTCCCTTCTTTCTCTGGTCAACATTCTCTCCGGCTTTGCCAACCGCTTTTTGACCTCCGTTTTAAAATTGGCGGGGAGGATCGTATTTTTCCGTTTTTTGAGCGCGGAGCTCTACGGTGTCTCAAGTCTCTTCTCCAACGTCCTCGGCCTCTTGTCGCTGACGGAATTGGGAATCGGCACCGCCATCACCTTCAGCCTCTACCGTCCGCTGGCGGAAAAGGACGAGGAAAAGGTGCGCACCCTGATGGAGTTTTTCCGCAAAGCGTACCTTGCCATCGCCGTAACGGTCCTCGTTCTCGGTCTGGGGCTGATGCCCTTTCTCCCCCATTTGATTCGGGATTACCGAGGCATCGAGTTTTTTTATCTGATCTATCTGCTCTTTTTGGCCAATATGGTCATCGACTATCTGTTTTCCTACAAGCGGACCTTGGCGGTGGCGATGCAGGAGGGATACTGTCTGGTTCCCTTCACCACAGTCTTTGAGGCAGTCATCTGCATCGGGCAGATCGCGGTGATCCTTCTGTTTTCCTCCTCCCGCTATTGCTATCTTGTTTACCTTGCGGTACAGATGCTGTGTCTTTTCCTTCAGAACGTCGTCATCAACCGCTATCTGGACCGCCGTTATCCCCTTCTGACCCGAAGGGGTCCCACCCTTCCTCTTCCCGACGAGGAAAAGAAGGGCATTCTGAAAAACGTAAAGGCACTGATGTTCCACAAGATCGGCGGCGTTGTGGTCACCAGCACCGACAGCCTTCTCATCTCCAAATTGGTGGATCTGGTCACAGTGGGCGTCTACAGCAATTATTCCTCCATCATCGCCACCGTTTCGGGGCTGGTGTATCTGTTCGTGGGAAACACCACCGCCTCCTTCGGAAACCTTGTTGCCAAGGAAAGCCCCGAAAAGCGCCGCGCGGTATTTGAAGAGCTCCAATTCTTTTATTTTGCCCTTTACGGCGTGTGCACCGCCTTGTTTGTGACTCTGTTTCAGCCCTTCATCTCTCTTTCCTACGGCAAGGATTTCACCCTTCCCCTTCCCGTTGTGATTCTGGTGGTCTGCGCCAACTTTTATTATCTGGGGCTTTCCTACGTTTTGGACGTGGTCAAAAGTGCGGCGGGGATCTACGTGCAGGACCGCTTCGTTCCCCTTTGGCAGGCGGGGATCAACCTTGCCGTCAGCTTGATTCTGGGAATCCGTATCGGCCTTGCGGGGATCTTTGTGGGAACCCTGGTCTCCACCCTTTTCATTCTGATCCTTCGCCCCCTTTACGTGTACCGAAACGTCTTTGAAAGCTCCCCTCTGCCCTATTATATCAGCCTGGTCTATCAGTCTCTTGTGGTGGCGGCCACGTGCGGAATTTCCCTTTGGGCCTGTCGCCTCGTTCCCGCCTTCTCCCTTTGGGTGCAGCTCGTCTGCCATTTTCTCATTACGCTTTCGATCTCCGTTTTGCTGTTTCTTTTGTTCAATTTCCGTTCCCCCTATTTTGCGGGGCTCTTAGCTCGTTTCCGCAATCTTTTCCGCCGAGCCCGATAAAAAGGAGTCGTTATGCCAAAAATTTCCGTGATCGTCCCCGTTTACAATACCGCGCCCTATCTGCGCCGCTGTCTGGATTCGGTTTTGGCTCAGACCCAAAAGGATTTCGAGATTCTTGCCGTGGATGACGGCTCCACCGATGAAAGCCCTGCCATCCTGAAGGAGTACCAAGAAAAATTTCCCGAATGGATCCAAGTCCTCCGAAAGGAAAACGGCGGCCTTTCCGATGCCCGCAATTTCGGTCTTCGCAGAGCCACGGGAGACTATATTGCCTTTTTGGACAGCGATGATTTTCTCGCCCCCGATTTCATCCAAAGCATTCTGGCGCTTTTGGAGCGGGAAAAGGCCGACCTGGTTCTGTTCGACTGCTATTATGAATTCGATTCGGGAAAACGCATTCCCTTTTCCGTTTTAAAGCCCTACAGCGGCGAATTGAAGAAGGATGCTCTTTTGGCCGCGCCCATGGCGTGGAGCCGCGTGTTTCACCGCCGTCTTTTGGGGGAGGACCCCTTTTTGCGGGGGATCTATTACGAGGATCTGGAAATGACTCCCAAAACCGTTTTAAAAGCCGAACGGATCGCCTATCTTCCCCGCCCGCTTTATCACTATTATCAGCGAAGCGGCTCCATTATGCGGCAAGCGGAGTTTTCTCCGAAGCTTTTGGATATCTTCACCGTCACCGAATCCGTTTACCGTGCCTTTTCGGAGGCGGGGCGATTGGAGGAATTTCGGGAGGAGATCGAATTTTTATTCATTGAGCATCTCTGCCGCTCGGCGGCCCTCCGCTTTTCCGCCTTTCCCAACGGCAGGGCGCTGCTGGATCGGCTCTGCCATACGATGGAGCAGCGCTTTCCCGAGTGGAAGCACAACCCCCATTTGAAAAAAGCCTCTCTCTTTTTCCGTTTGACCGTCTTTTTCTGCGGTCAAAGAGCCATCGGAATGCTCCGCATTCTCAATCGCCTGAAAGGATCATAATGGATCAAGTCAAAGTCAGCGTCATCGTACCCATTTATCAAGTGGAAAAATATCTGCGGGACTGCTTGGATTCTCTGGTGCACCAAAGCCTTTCCGATCTGGAGATCATCGCCGTCAACGACGGTTCTCCCGATTCCTGCGGAAGCATTCTGGAGGAATATCAAAAGAGGTTTCCCCAAAGGCTTCGGGTCTTCGAAAAGGAAAACGGCGGCCTTTCCGACGCCCGCAACTTCGGCCTGGACCGTGCCGCAGGCAAATACGTAGCCTTTCTGGACGGAGATGACTTTGTGGACCTCGATCTGTACGAAAGGCTGTATCGCTGTGCCGAAGAAACCGAGGCGGACTGCGCCGCCTGCGATATTTGCTATGAATTTCCCGATCAGAGCCAAAAGATCATATCCTGCGGCATCCCCTCCCTTTGCGAGGGCAAGGGCTTAAAAAGGGTCTTTTGCCGCTTTTATCCTGCCGTTTGGAATAAGATCTACCGCAGGGAGCTCCTTTTGTCCTGCGGCGTTCGCTTTCAAAAGGGCATCACCTTTGAGGACGTGGAATTTTCCCATCGCCTCTTCCCTTATTTTCGCCGTCTCGCCTCCGTCCCCCTGACTTATATTCACTACGTTCAGCGGGAGGGGAGCATTACCGCAAGGCCCGATGAGCGGCTTTTTGATTACGTCAAGAATTTCAACACCGTTTACGACTTTTTCCGAGAAAGAAATTTACTTTCCCGGTGGGAAAAGGAATTGGAATACGTCTCCTGCCGCTATCTTTTGGCCACCTTTCTCAAAAGAGCCTCTTATCTGGAGGATGCGCTGTATGAAATGGCGCTGAAGGAATCCTTGGAGTTTTTGGATCAGCGCTTTCCCCATCGCAGGCGCAACCCCTATTTTTGGAAAAACGGTGCCAAGGGGCTTTATTTGCTGTTTTTCACCCCCGCCCTCTCCCGCACGCTAAGAAAAGGGGTGTACCGATGAAAAAAATCGTTCTGTTTTCCCTGGAGGCAGGGGTGATGGGCGGTGTTGCGGGGGTGAACAGAGTTCTGTGCGAGATGTTCCGCTCCATGGGCTACGAGGTGCTCCCGCTGTATCTGCGGCGCGGCGGGGAGGAATGCTTTGAGGGTGATGTCATCCGCCCCGACCGAAATTGGTCCTTCACCCAAGGCAAAAAGATTCTTTCCGCCCTCAAAAGAGGGCGTCTCTTTACGGCTCTGCGCTTTTCTTTTTGCCGCCTTGCGGAAAAACGCCGTTATGAGGAGGACTGCCGACGTGCCCGAGCCCTTCTGAAAAGGGAAAACCCCGACCTGATCCTCACCTCTCATTACCTCTTGCCGGATGCGATCCCCGAGGAGCTTCTCTCCCGCACGGTGCATCACGTGCACACCTCCTTTGCCGCCACCGCGGCGGTGCGGGCGGACCTTGAGACCCTCCGCCGATTCAACGGAAAAATCCGCTTTCTTTGGCTGTCCGAGGGGATCTGCCGCGAAGCCGAAAAATTCGGCTTTCAGAATTCCGATTATCTCTACAATCCCCTTTCCGCCTTTCCCGAAAAGCGGAGCGAAGCGGAAAAGAGCCAAAGCGTTGTGATCATCACCCGTTTTTCCGAGGAAAAGCGTCTCCCCTTGGCCGTGGCGCTTTTGCGGGAGGCCTTTGACCGTCTCCCCGATCCTTTTCGCTATCGGGTTCAGATCTGGGGCTTCGGTCCCGAAGAGGCGAAAATCGCCGAGGCCATCGGCAATGATTCCCGTTTTCAAATGATGGGGCGTTGTTCCGATCCCTTTGCGGCGCTGAAGGAGGCCCGTCTCAGCATCAACACCAGCCGCTTCGAAGGCTTTTCGCTTTCGATTCTGGAAAGCAGTGCCGCAGGGGTTCCCACGGTCTCCTTCCGTTTCGGCGAGGCCGCCGAGGAGGAGATCCTTTCGGGAGAAACGGGAGTATTGGTTCCTATGGATGATCGGGAGTCCTTTGTTCAATCTCTCCGAGATCTCCTTTGTGAGGATGAGACCGTGGAAAAAATGTCCCGCCGCGCCCGCGAATACGCCCGCCGCTTTACCTTGGAGGCCGTCGCTGAGGATTGGCGCTCGTTTTTTGATTCTTTTTGGTCTTGACAAAAAGGCAAATCCATACTAAAATAGAGGAAAGATGCGTGGAAAAAGAGTGCCTCCCCGCAAGCTTTACCGTACAGAGAAAAACCGCCGTCGGCTGGAAGCGGTTTGGGTGAAGGGGGCTTGGCGTTTCGCTTTGGAGCACGGCGGGTGAAGATCGGTAGTCCGTCGCGGGTCGTCCCGTTACAGGCGGTTTGAGTTGCTGCGCTGCGTGCGCGGAAATTCAGGTGGTATCGCGAAGCAATTTTGCTCCCGTCCTGATGCGGCGGGAGTTTTATTTTTTTTGGAAAGGAAATCGCTATGAAAGAACAGTTATCGGAAATTCGCCGCGAGATCGAGGAAAAGATCCATACCTTCGATTCCTCCCGCAGCCTGTACGAATTTCGTAAAATCTTTTTGGATAACAAGGAAGGAAAAATCTCTCTTCTGATGAAGGGCCTGAAGGACGTGCCCAAGGAAGAGCGCCCCGCCGTGGGCAAGAGCATCAACGAGGTCAAGGAGTGGGCCCTTTCGCTCTTCGAGGAAACCGACCGCGAGATCCACAAATTGGAATTGGAGCGGAAGATCGCCTCCGAAGCGGTGGACGTGACCGAGCCCGCCGTCAAAACACGCCGCGGCGGACTGCACCCCAATACCCTGGTGCAAAACGAATTGATCGACATTTTCGCCTCTATGGGCTTTGAGATCTTTGAGGGAAGCGAGATCGAAACCGATTATTATAATTTCACCGCCCTCAATACCCCCGAGGATCACCCTGCCCGCGATATGCAGGATACCTTCTATCTCTCTCCCGGCTTTCTTTTGCGCACCCAAACCAGCGCAGGACAGATCCACGTAATGGAAAAGAGCCGTCCCCCCATTAAGATCCTCTCTCCCGGAAAAGTGTTCCGCTCCGATGACGACGCCACCCATTCTCCCATGTTCTCCCAGATGGAGGGGCTGGTGGTGGACCGCGGCATTTCCGTTTGCGATCTGCAGGGAATGCTGGATCTCTTTTCCCAGAAGATCTTCGGCCAAGGCGTCAAGACCCGTCTTCGCCCCTCTTATTTTCCCTTCACCGAGCCCAGCGTCGAGGTGGACGTTTCCTGCTTCGAATGCGGCGGCAAGGGCTGTAAGCTCTGCAAGGGTACGGGCTGGATCGAGGTTCTGGGTGCCGGAATGGTCAACCGCCACGTGCTGGAGAATTGCGGCATCGACCCCGAGGAATACACGGGCTTTGCCTTTGGAATGGGTGTGGAGCGCATTGCCATGCTCAAATACGGAATCAATAACATCAAAACGCTTTTTGAATCGGATACTCGCTTTGCCGAGCAGTTTGCCGATTGAGAAGGGAGGAGAACCACTATGCTTGCACCACTGAGTTGGCTGAAGGATTACGTTGAAATCGACGTAAGTCCCAAGGAATTGGAGGAAAAGCTGTTTTCCGCAGGCTTCGAGGTTGAAGAAGTCAAGGAAATCGGCAAGGATATTTCCGGGGTCGTGGTGGGTCTTGTGGAGACCTGCGAAAAGATCCCCGATACGCATATCAGCGTTTGCACCGTAAACTGCGGTGAAAAGGGCAGCTTTCAGATCTGCTGCGGCGCGGACAACGTCCGTGTCGGCAAGAAGTTTCCCGCCGCCCTGGTGGGCGCCACCGTATACGCCACCGCCAAGGACCACGTGACCGTGGAGGGTGTAATGACCATCAAGGCAGGCAAGCTTCGCGGGCAGGAATCCTGCGGTATGCTCTGCTCCGGTGTGGAATTGGGTCTGAGTGAGGAAATGTACCCCGGCGCGGGCTATATGGGGCTCTTGGAGCTCCCCGACGATGCCCCCGTGGGTGCCGATATCAAGCCCCTCGTGGGACTTGACGAGGTGGTGTTCGACGTGGCCATCACCGCCAACCGCCCCGATTGCCAAAGCATCATCGGCCTTGCCCGCGAGGTAGCGGCCGTTTTGAAGAAGCCCTTTTGCCTCCCCGATCTTTCCTATACCGAAAACGGCGAGACCCTCCCCTTTACCATTCGCGTGGAGGCTCCCGATCTTTGCCCCCGCTACATCGGCCACGCCGTGAAAAACGTCCGCATTGCCCCCTCTCCCGCCTGGATGCAGAAGAGACTTGCTTTGGTGGGCGTCAGTGCCATCTCCAACGTAGTGGATATCACAAACTACGTCTTGAAGGAATTCGGTCAGCCCATGCACGCCTTCGATCGCAGAGATCTGAAGGATGATTGCATCATCGTGCGCCGCGCAAAAGAGGGCGAGGTCATCGTCACGCTGGATGAAAAGGAATTCTCCTTAAAGAGCGACCATCTGGTGATCTGCGACCGCAGCCGTCCCGTTGCCTTGGCAGGCATTATGGGCGGTCTCAATTCCGAAATCAAGGACGATACCACCGAAGTGATGCTGGAGGCGGCAAAATTTGCCCGCGACAGCATCCGCAAAACGGGCAGAAGCCTGGGTCAGGCCTCTGATTCCTCCGCGCGCTTTGAAAAGGGCGTGGATGAATATTCCACCGTAATGGGTATGAAGCGTGCCCTCCATCTGGTGGAAAAATTGGGTGCGGGCACCGTGACCTCCTATCACTGCGAGGTGGCAGTCAATCCCGCCGTGGAGAGCCGCCCCTTGAGCGTTTCTCTGAAAAAGATCAACGCCCTTTTGGGCGTGGAGGTTCCCGAGGAAGAGGTGATGCGTCACCTGTCGGCGCTGGGCTTTGAGCCGAGCATTGCAGGAGATACCCTCTCCGTTTTGGTCCCCCCTTACCGCGACGATATCGATAACAGCGCCGCCGATCTTGCCGAGGAGATCATCCGCTCCTGGGGTTATGAAAACATCCGTCCCCGCTTCTTGGATCTGGCCCGCGTCACCGCAGGCGGCAGAACCGAGGAGCAAAAGAAGGAGTATAAGCTCAAGCAGACCCTTTGCCGTCTGGGCTTCTACGAATCCATCTTCTATTCCTTCTTCTCTCCCAAGGATCTGGATCTGATCCGCCTTCCCGAAGACGCCCCCGAGCGCCGTGCCATCCGCCTAATGAATCCTCTGACCGAGGATCTGTCCTTGATGCGCACCACCCTCACCCCCTCTATGATCAATGCCGCCGTTCGAAATCTGCGCCGTGGTAACACCGAGGGAAGATTCTTCGAATTGGCCCGTATCTTCCGCGCCAAATCCCTCCCCTTGACCGAGTATCCCGAGGAGCGGCAGACCCTTTGCATCGGTGCCTTCGGTGACAGTGAAAGCTTCTTCACCTTAAAGAGCGCCCCCGAGGCCATTGCCGATGCCTTCGGCATCCGATTCACCTACCGCAAGGCCACCCGCCCCCACCTCCACGGCGGAATGACCGCAGAGATCCTCTGCGACGGTGAGGTCATCGGCGTTATGGGCCGTCTCTCCTATGAGATCTGCGAGGAGCTTTCGGTGGAAAAGCCCGTCTTCCTTTTGGAAATGGATTTTGCCGCCCTCAGCCCCAAATTGGACCGTAAGCTCCGCTATGCGCCCATCTCCCGCTTCGCCACCGTCAAGCGCGACCTGGCTCTGGTGGCCGATGAGGCCTTGACCTGCGGGGAGATCAGCGAAGCCATCCGTTCCTCCTGCAAATATTTGACCGAGGTCTCCCTCTTTGACGTTTACCGCTCCGAAAACATCGGCCAAGGAAAAAAGAGTATGGCCTTCAATCTGGTCTTCACCCCCACCGACCACGAATTCGGGGATGATGAAATTGAAAAATACGTCCAAAAGATTCTGAAAAAGCTGTCCTTCCTTTATCAAATTACACTTCGTTGAAAGGAGAAAATTCATTATGCTGTTTCAAGAATATCTGAACACCGTTGATACCCTTCGCGATGAGATCTGCAATCTTTCCGACACCCTTTGGGATATGGCAGAGCTCCCCTTTCGGGAATTCAAATCCGCCGCCCTTCTCGTTTCCTCTCTCCGCCGCCACGGCTTTACCGTGGAGGAGGGCGTAGCGGGAATCCCCACCTCCTTTGTGGCACGCTACGGATCCGGAAAGCCCGTCATCGGCATTTTGGCGGAATACGACGCCCTCTCCGGCATCAGCCAAAAGGCCTGCGTCGCTGAGGAAAGCCCTATAGAAGGCAAGGATTCCTTCCACGGTTGCGGCCATAACCTCTTTGCCGCCGGCTCTTACGGTGCCGCCTTGGCCGTGCGCTCCTACGTGGAAAAGACCGGCAAGGGAAGCGTTATTCTCTTCGGTTGCCCCGGTGAAGAGGGCAAGGGCGGAAAGGTCTTTATGTCCCGCGCAGGGGTCTTCAAGGCAGCCGATGCCATCGTCAGCTGGCATCCCGAGCAAATGTATATGGTTCGCACCCGCCCCGCCTTGGCCAACGTTTGCGTCAATTACAGCTTCAAGGGCATCACCGCCCACGCAGGCGCCGCTCCCGAAAAGGGCAGAAGCGCCCTGGATGCCGTGGAATTGATGAACGTTGCCGTTAACTTCCTGCGGGAGCACGTTCCCACCTCCTGCCGTATGCACTACGCCATTCTGGATGCGGGCGGAATCGCCCCCAATATGGTGCAGTCCCGCGCCGTGGTTCAGTATTTGCTCCGCGCCTCCACCAAGGCTGAGGTGCTGGATCTGCGGGAGAGAGTGGACCGCATCGCTCAGGGCGCCGCTCTGATGACCGATACCACCTTCACCACCCAAGTGGTCTCCGCTTATTCCGATCTGATCACCATTCCCACCCTGCAAAAGACCGCCGACGCCGCTATGAACGACGTTCCCCTGCCCGTCCCCTCCGAGGAGGATCTGGCTTTTGCCAAGGCTCTGCAGTCCACCATGAAATTGACCGCCGAGCAAAAGGCTCAGCCTCTCTATGCCGATCACGTGCGCGAAATGGCACCTCCCGTTGCCCACGGCGGCTCCACCGACACGGCTGACGTCAGCTGGAACTGCCCCACCGTGCAAATGCACATCGGCACTTGGGTCACCGGCACCCCCGGCCACTCCTGGCAGTCTACCTCTCAAGGGAAGATCGCCTATACCCAAAACAGTATGCTCTATGCGAGCAAGGCCGTAGCCGCCACCGCCATGCGCCTTTTGGAGAACCCTTCCCTGGTGGAGGAGGCCAAAAAGGAGCATCTGGCCAAAACGGGCGGTGTCTACGTTTGCCCCCTGCCCGATGAGGTTCAGCCCGATCTGTAAGCCCCCAAAAAAGAGTCAAAAGCACAGAGCTTTGGCGTGATGTCCTTAACGGACAAATCACGCGAAACGATGTTTGCCCTTGCGGGCAAGTGAAGCTATCTTCGTCAGTGATGTTCACTGTGTGAATGATGTTACGCCTGACGGCGTAGTGGGCAAACATCACATCATTGCGAGCCTTGGCGAGCTGCATCATGATGCGTAGCATAACATCACTTTTGCGTCAGCAAAAACTTCACAAAGTAGAAAAAAGAGCAGACATACAAGAATCTCTTCTTGCGTGTTTGCTCTTTCTGTTTGTAATAAGGGTTTTGGCTTCCCCCATATTTGTGTTTGACCGGTCAAATGTGATGCTTGCACTTTTTTCAAAGTGAAGATTGCGGGCGAAATTTTCATCTCGGCGAAAATTTCATCCACAGCCCATTTCATTCTCCAAAGCCGTGGCCCCGCGAGGCCTCCATCCGAGAGGCGGAAAGCGTTTTCTACCAAATTCTGTCTTTCATATCACCTGAATCGGAATCTCAACCCGCAACCCATTTCTGTTCCCCAAAGCGGTGGCACAATGAGGCCTCCATCCGAGAGGGAGGGGGACCGCTTGCGGTGGAAGGAGCCTGCGCAAGCGAGGAGTTATTGATAAAGTACGGATATCGCGCACCAACTTTGGATCAATTCTAACTACATTCAAACCTTGTCTCTGTTCACCAAAGCCGTGGCCCCGCGAGGCCTCCATCCGAGAGGCGGAAAGCAAGAAAAAGGCACGGGTGCCTTTTTCGCAGATTTTCGACGGCAGGTACCCGATTTTTCC
>JAFWBD010000027.1 GCA_017507325.1 Clostridia bacterium
CGGAATAGCTCAGTTGGCTAGAGCATCCGGTTCATACCCGGCAGGTCGTTGGTTCAAATCCGACTTCCGCTACCAACAAAAACAGAACATTTGTCTACCGACAAATGTTCTGTTTTTGTTTATCCAAGCCGCAGGCTTGGCATATCATCGCCGCACAACGCGCGGTGCATATCATCAGCCCCTTTGGGGCTGTATCTCATCACGCGCCAGCGTGCATCTTACCTGCGGCTTGATGAGATACAACACTTCGTGTTGATGATATACCGCAACAAGTTGCGGATGATATACAAGGCTTCGCCTTGATTGCTTTACAAAATTATGATATAAATCTATTAGACAAACTTGAATTTGACAAAATGCTGATGCAATAATATTAGACAGTGGTGGTGACATAGATGAACCGTAACACAATGCAATATTATCTTAAAATTGTTCGCAAAGGCTATAAGAATATTTCTGCTCCTTTGGGACTGGCAACATTTTTGTTGTTAGCATTGGCGGGGTTGTTTGCATTTGTGCTGTTAGTTTACGAACCTGTAAATGAATGGCATACTACCACATTTACATTATATCGTTATGAATATCGATATTCACGCGGCGGAGGCGTGCTGGATTTGTATACAACAGACGGCAGATGTTATGTGCTTAATCAAAACGAGGAAACAATACGGTATCAACTGAAAGCAGGCCAGCAGTATAATGCGGTGTATTCCGATGATTTCTTTCACGATAGCATTAAGGGACTATCTGATTCAGAGGGCGAATATCTAAATGCTGATGAAATGCGAAAGTCGCATACAACAGAGCGTCTTTGGTTTAGCATACTGTTGGTGGTTTGTATTTTAATTCTTCTAATATCTAATTCAGTCTATGCAATTTCTTGTATTCGAGCCGAAGAAAAGAAAAGGCGGAAACGCATAAATAACAGGAAATGAACTGTTAGACAAATTCCAATTTGTCGAATAGATAATGCACACTACTTTTAGTCGCTCTTTTGCAACCGAAAAGGTCACCTTTGTCAGCTGACAAAGGTGACCTTTTTTGAGTGATGTGTTCCTTGCGGGAGATTCTTGAAAAACGAAAGGTTTTATAATATAATGGATGCGTAAGACTTTTCAGTGTACACTCTTTCCGTCAAAATGATGCAGCACCAAATCAAAGCAGATCTTCAATCCGGGCACAACGGAATCGATCTTGACCTTTTCCTCGCGGGTATGCTCTCCTACCCCATCCAGACAGCCGATGCAAACGGAGGGAATCCCCAAAGAGAGAGGGACGTTGCAATCGGTGGAGGCAGCACCGCGAACGGGAGTGAGGCCCACGTATTTTACAGCCGCCGCCTCCGCACGATCCGCCAAAGCCGCTTGTGCGACAGGATCCACCTCACCGCTGCAGGGGCGGTCTCCCACCTTGGTGCAAAGGATCTCCACCCCATCCTTACGGTGGGCATTCAAGATCGCATCGAATTTTTCCTGCATCGTATCCAGGCAGGCGCGATCCTCCGAACGGAATTCATACAGCATCTGCACCTGCTGGGCGATGGTATTCACCGAGGTACCGCCCGAGACCGTTCCCACGTTGAAGGTGGTTTTTCCCTTCCCCTGCGGAACGGGGATGCGATACAGATCGTGTATCACGTCGGCAAGGCAGGCAATGGCATTTTTTCTGCCGAAATCATTCCAAGAATGTCCGCCTTGGGTGGAAAGCTCCACCAAAAACCGTCTGGAGCCCACAGAGCGGTCGTAAAGACGGCGGTAGCTCAGATCGAAGGTAACAAACTCCTTCACACGGGAACCGAATTCGGAAAAGATTCTTCGGCTTCCCTTCAGATTTCCCAAGCCCTCTTCGCCGGAATTGATGACCAGAAGAATGCCCCAATCCCGACTTTGCAGGCGGTTTTCCGCCACGTATTTGGCCGCCATCATCAAGGCAACGACGTTTCCGGTATCGTCTCCCACACCGGGACAATGGATCCATCCGTCCTCCACCTTCAAGGGGAGAGGATCGGTATCGGGAAACACCACGTCGGAATGGGCCATGAAAACGGCAAGGGGCTTTTCCTTCTCACAGCCAACGGGGTAGATCACGTTTAAGGCCTCATCCACGTAAACTCCTTCGGCACCGCATTTTTCCAGCCACTCCTTACAAAAGGCGGCTCTCTTTTCCTCGGCGTTGGAGGGAGCGGGGATCTGCGCCAATTCCACCAGAAGCGCAATGGCTTCCTCACGGTGGTCCTCAATGTATTTTAAAATTTCATTGTCAAGCATCATACGATTTCCTTTCTGATCAAACTGTTTTCTACAGTATACCACAGTTTTTCCCAAATGCAAATCTTTTTTTACCGAAGGGAGACGCCATGTCTTATCGGGATCTGAATTCTTTTCTGAAAAGTCAATACGGTACCAAGGTTTATAAAATCGCCCTTTCCACCCCCTTTTCCTGCCCCAACCGCGACGGAACCGTGGGGGTGGGCGGGTGCTTGTTTTGCTCGGCATCGGGAAGCGGTAATTTTGCTTCGGACCCCGCTCTCCCCATTGAGGAGCAGATCCGATGGGGCAAGGAGAGGGTTCGAAAAAAAGCGGGGGAAAATCCACGCTTTATCGCCTATTTTCAATCCTTTTCCTCCACTTGGGGAAGCATTGACATTCAAAGAAAACTGTTTTCTGCCGCCATCGAGGACCCCGAGGTGGTGATCCTCTCCGTGGCCACCCGCCCCGACTGCCTTTCCGAGGAGGTTCTCTCGCTTCTTGGAGAATTGAATCAAAAAAAGCCCGTTTGGGTGGAATTGGGTCTGCAGACCGCCAACGAAAAAACGGCTCGCTACATTCGCCGCGGATACGAAAACAGCGTTTTTACAAAAGCCGTGGAGCGCCTTCGAAGGATCGGCCTTTCGGTGATCGTGCATTTGATTCTGGGACTTCCCGAGGAAAGCCACGAGGATGAGATCGCCTCCCTTCGCTTTACGGTCTCTCACGACGTTCAGGGGATCAAATTTCATCTGCTCCACGTTTTGCGGGGTACCGACCTTGCAAAGACCGACTACAGGGCCTTGGAGATGGAGGAATACGTATTCCGCGTGACCGATCTGATCCGATACGTGCCCGAAAGCATCATCATCCACCGATTGACGGGGGACGGCGACAAAAAAGAGCTGATCGCACCCCTCTGGAGCGGGGATAAAAAACGCGTTCTCAACGCCATTTCCAAGCGAATTCGGGAAAGTGGACTACGGCAAGGAGAGGCGTTGAAGGAATTTTCGAAAAATTAAAAAAAGGTCTTGACAAATTCACCTTCGGTGGCTATAATAGTATAGCATTCGGCCCGTTGGTCAAGAGGTTAAGACACCGCCCTTTCACGGCGGTAACATGGGTTCAATTCCCGTACGGGTCACCAAAAGCACTTGCATCTGCAAGTGCTTTTTTTATCATCCGAAAAATAGCGAGGAAAACGATGAAAAAGCTGATACTGTTTGATTTGGACGGAACCCTTTTCGACACCACGGCCGCCATGGAGGCTTGCGGGAACGATGCCCTTTCCCGTCTCGGTCTCCCAACCTTCCCAAGAGCGCAATACGCGCTGTTTTCGGGCGGCGGGATCGAAGGCTACGTAAAAGCCATTCTTTCCGCCGCGGGCGACCGTGATTTTCGCCATTACGACGCCTTTTGGTCGCTGTATCTGAAAAAGCAGGAAACGCTGGAGGAGGAGAGCAACGTTCCCTACCCCGGTGTATTCTCCTTGATCGGCGCCCTGAAGGAGGCGGGGATTCGCCTGGCGGTGCTTTCCAACAAGGATCACGAAACCTGCGTGGAGATCGTGGAGCGCATTTTCGGTGCCGAGCTGTTCGATATGATTCTGGGGGATCAAGGGCTGCGGCCCGCAAAGCCCGATCCCGCCGGTGTTTTCAAGATCCTTTCCGATCTGCAGGTCGATGCCGCGGATGCCCTTTACGTTGGCGACACCGAGGTGGACATCGAAACGGGGCGAAACGCCGATCTGGATACCGTTGCCGCTCTTTGGGGCTACAGAAGCCGCGAAACGCTGGTGAAGGCAGGAGCACGGCTTTTTGCCGAAGCCCCCGAAGACATTCTCACCCTTGCTTTGCAGGAGCGGTAATTTTCAAAAAAAACTTGTCAAAGCCCGCACCTTGTGATACACTGAAGGCAGAAAAAACGTTTGGATAAACTTGAGGTATTGTATGAAAGCAGTGGTTGCCATTGATTCCATGAAGGGAAGCCTCTCCTCTCTTGCGGCCGGCCAAGCCGCCAAGGAGGGGATTTTGCGTGCTTATCCCGAGGCAGAGGTTTCGGTTTTCCCCGTGGCAGACGGCGGAGAAGGAACCGTAGACGCCTTGGTTTTCGGCTTAAACGGAAACAAGCGCAGTGTACGGGCAACCGATCCCTTGGGTCGGGAAATTTTGTGTCAATACGGCGTGATCGGCGATCGCTGTGCTCTTTTGGAAATGTCCTGCGCCGCAGGGATCACCCTGATCTCGGAGGAGGAAAAGAATCCTCTTGTCACCACCACCTACGGAGTCGGTCAGGTCATACGGGATGCTATGGAAAAGGGATGCCGTCATTTTGTCATCGGCATCGGCGGAAGCGCCACCAACGACGGCGGAATCGGAATGCTGCAGGCCTTGGGCTTCGGTATGCTGAACGACAAGGGCTCTCCCGTATCCTCGGGGGCCCGCGGAGCCGCCGAGCTTTGCCGCATTACAACGGATGGCGTCTCCCCTATTTTGAAGGAATGCCGATTTGAGATCGCTTGCGACGTGAACAACCCCTTATGCGGAAAAACGGGCTGCAGTGCGATCTACGGTCCTCAGAAGGGGGCTGATCCCCAAACGGTAAAAGAAATGGATGCCGCTCTTTCTCACTATGCCGACGTCGTCAAGAAGACCTTTCCCAAGGCGGATCCGAATTTTCCCGGAGCGGGTGCCGCCGGCGGGATCGGATTTGCATTTCAGACCTTTCTCGGGGCGGAATTGATCTGCGGCATTGATCTGATCTTGCGCACCGTAGGCCTGGAAGAGTCCGTTGAAAAATCGGATCTCGTGGTTACGGGCGAAGGGCGGCTGGATGCCCAAACCGCTATGGGGAAGGCTCCTTCGGGCATTGCCAAAATTGCCAAAAAGCACAACAAAACCGTGATCGCCTTTGCCGGCTGTGTGACCCCGGATGCCCGCCTCTTAAACGAATGCGGCATCGACGCCTTTTTCCCCATCGTTCCGAAGGCCTGCTCCTTGGAGGAGGCGATGAACGAGAAAAATGCCCGTGAGAATCTGAGGAATACCGCGGAGCAAGCCTTTCGCTTGCTTCGGGCCGCCGAAAGCATTCGGTAAATTTTTTCGGAAAGGATTCGTCTATGAAGATCATCACCATCAGCAGAGAATTCGGAAGCGGCGGACGCGAGGTGGGGAAACGCCTTGCGGATGCCTTGGGCTTTGATTATTACGACAAGGAGATCCTCACTGCCATCGCCCGTGAAACGGGGCTGAATGAGGATTACGTGGAAAAGACCTTGAACGATCCTACGTTTTTGGCACTTCCTCTGCACTTTCATTCCACCATTGCCACCTTCACCTCCTTTTCGCATGGATTGGAAAAAATCGATTTGATGGTCAAGCAGACCAAGGTGCTGGAGGCCATCGGAAAACGCGGAAGAGATTGCGTTGTGGTGGGGCGGAATGCCGACGTCATTTTCAAGGATCATCATCCCTTGAATCTTTTTATCTGTGCAGACACGGAATCGAAAATTGCCCGCTGTGCCCATCGCGCCGAAGAAGGAGAGGACGTTTCTCCGAAGCATTTGCAAAAGATGATGCACGCCATCGACAAGAGCCGCGCTGAATCCCGCAATCTCATCACCGACATTCCTTGGGGCGAAAGAAGCCACTATCATCTGACCGTCAACACAAGCGGATGGGACATCAAAAGACTGGTTCCCCTTTTGGCCGATTATGCCCGCAGCTATTTTGAAAATCAATTCTGAAAAAAAGCACCAATGACATGAACGTCATTGGTGCTTTTTGCATTCCGAAATCAACGGATTCCTTTCAGAAGCGCTTGATAATCCATGGTGACGAGGTGATTGGATTCGCCCTTGGCATTTTCATACAGAACGTAGATCAAGCCTTGGCGAGAATCCACTGCCAGCTCCACGTAGCCGCCGCGCTGCTCATCCAATACCATTTCGGAGGACCAGGTCTTCCCGTCATCAAAGCTGGCACGGATGGCCACGCGGGAGCGGGACTCCTTGGTGGCACAATTGGCAAACAGAAGCGTATAGGGATTCTTCCCATCGGAAAAGGCTGCCACAGAACCAAAGCAACAAGGATCGGGCAAGGAATACTCGGGGGCATAATCCCAAAATTGAGAATAGCCGTTCGGTGTATAGGCGCGGACCCGCTGCATACTCATATGGCGGATGGAAAAATAAACGTCTCCGCGAGAGGTTACCACCGCCTCGGTCTCATTGGGGGAGATGATACAATCCGTGCATCCCAAAACGTCCCCCAGCTGCCAGGTCAAGCCGTCGTCGGTGCTGTAAAGCGCGCTGACCACCGAGGGCTTATGGGAATGCAGTTTTGCCTCAAAGCGGCGCGGAACCATCCAGATCGGGATCACAAGTGCTCCCGCCGGGGTCAAAATGCCGTGACCGGGTCCCAACGCAAAGGCGCCGCGCTCCTGCGGACGGGTAGCCGAGGTGATATCCTCCGCCTCGCTCCAGGAAAGGCCGTCATCATCGCTGTAGCGATGAAGCACCCTCCCCTCCTCGATGGAATAATCCTCACAGTAAAGAAAATGAATTCTTCCGTTTCGGTCCTCCACCATCACGGGGTTATTGACGGTTTTATGCTTTTCGGTTCCGCGGGCAAGGTAAATTTTTTCACCGAAACTCATCCCTTGATCCTCGGAGCGCTGCAGAAAAATATCCATCAACGCCCAATCCTCAGAAGTGACCCTCGCCTCGCAATACACCAAAAGGGTGCCTTGTTTTGTGACGATCATCCCCGGGATGCGGTGGTTGGAATACCGCTCATCGGCACTCCAAAGGAGCTGTGTGCGCATCATACCGGATACCATTCCGTAAGGCGGAAAAAATTACTCATCCAGCTGAGAGGTGCAATGGGGGCAACGGGTAGCATCCAGGGCAATGGCACTCTTGCAATAGGGGCAAGTCTTGGTCTTGGGAGCGGCGGGAGCTTCCTGCTTCTTTCCCAGAGCCATCAGAGAATTGATGCTCTTTAAGATCAAAAAGAGGATGAATGCGGTGAGCACGAAATTGACCACGGCGCTGAGGAAGGCGGCGGCACAGGCACCGACCAATTCCCAGGTCATAGGAACGCCCTTGAGGAGCCAATTCAAAATGGGCTGAATGAAATTATCGGTGAGAGACTTGACGATGGCGGTGAAGGCGGAGCCGATGATGATACCGATGGCCATATCCAGCACGTTACCGCGAAGAGCAAACTTTTTGAATTCCAGCAAAAACTTTTTCATAATAAGATTTCCATTCCTTTCAAAAGTGTTTTTTTCATCATACCACAGCGAATCCGATTTTTCAACATTTTTCCGAATTTTTGAAAAAAAAACTGTTTTTTTTCAAAAAAATCCAAAGAGCCTCTTGACAAAAAGCAAGAGATGTGTTACGATAGTCGGCGTTGAAAATATTCATTGCCGAATAGTGTAACGGTTAGCACGACAGACTCTGACTCTGTTTGTGAGGGTTCAAATCCTTCTTCGGCAGCCAAACAAAAATCCGCGTTCGCAAGAATGCGGATTTTTGTTTGTATTATTCATTTTTCATTATTCATCATTCATTATTCATTCATCTCACACGCGGATTTTTAAATGAAGAATGAATGATGAAGTCGCTTCGCTGATGAATAATGAATAATTGCGGGAGCTCTTCTTCGGGAGCGGGTGCTATTTACGCGAAACGGTTGGAATGTTTATAAAATTGTGGTATAATATGGATCGTATAAAATGTGAAAGGA
>JAFWBD010000028.1 GCA_017507325.1 Clostridia bacterium
CGGATGCCGCTTACTGCGGCGCTGTACGCCGGCAGCGCACGCGAACTCGTAGGGGCGAAGCGGGCGATGGTGGAGATCTCGAGTCATGTCGAGCTGCACAGTCCGAAGCCGCGCGAAGTCAGCGAGGACGAGATCCATGGGGCGCTCAACAGGATGGTCTGGAGCGGCATCAACACCTTTACGAGCTACTACGAGCATTACCGCTATCCGGACGAGGTCTGGCGCGCGGTTAACCTGCGCATGGCGGTTTTGACACCACTTTGGTGAAACAGAAATAGAGTATGGTTGTAGTCCAAATTTATCCACAAAGTTGGTGCACGATATCTTCACCTTATCAATAACTTTTAAGTTGCGCAGGCTCCTTCCACCGCAAGCGGTCCCCCTCCCTCTCGGATGGAGGCCTCATTGTGCCGCCGCTTTTGGCAACGGAAATGGGTTGTTGGTTGAGATTCCGATTCAGGTGATATGGAAGACAGAATTTGGTAGAAAACGCTTTCCGCCTCTCGGATGGAGGCTTTACGGGGCCACCGCTTTGGTGGACAGAGACAAGGTTTGTTTGAAATTTTTTCTGTGATAAAAATGGCAACATTCCTTTTTCTTTTTTATTCTGAAAAGTTTTGGGGTGGAGGGACTTTTTTCAAAAGTCCCTCCCGGGGTGCGGGGCGGGGCCCTGCAAACAAAGATTGCGGCTTTTACGATAGCAAGGGACAGCAATATCCTTTTATATTTTTTATTCCGAAAGTTTTTTGGAGGTTTGGAACCCTTTTTTCAAAAAGGGTTCCAAGAAAAAGCCCCCTGCAAAAAGACCCCTGCAAAAAGTGGTTTCTGCCGTAGCAAGGGACAGCAACATTCTTTTATATTTTTTATTCTGAAAGTTTTTGGGAGGTTTGGAACCTTTTTTTCAAAAAAGGTTCCAAGAGAAAAAAGCTTCCAAAAAACACAGCAAAGAACTTGAAAAGCGGCCGAATGTGGTATATAATAGAAAGAACCCGATAAAAAAGCGATGCGGCCCGACGAGGATTCGAGCCGAATCGGGGTGCGGCGCGGGCAGGAATTTGCCTCTGCGGCTCGCCGCCGTGCCGTTTGGAAGATCAAAAAAGGGCTCATTTGCCCTTTTGGAAAGATGAGGATCCGATTTATGGAAAAACCAAAGTATTATATCACCACCGCCATTGCCTACACCTCCCGCAAGCCCCACATCGGCAACGTGTACGACCCCGTTTTAGCGGACGCCGTGGCGCGCTATAAGAGAATGCAGGGCTACGACGTGTTCTATCTCACCGGCTCCGACGAGCACGGCCAGAAAATTGAGGAATTGGCCAAGGCCGCAGGCGTTTCCCCCAAGGAATACGTAGACGGCGTGGCCGCTCAGATCCGTGCCGTTTGGGACTGTATGAACATTTCCTACGACCGCTTCATCCGCACCACCGACGAGGATCACGTTCGCTCCGTGGAGGCCATTTTCCGCAAGCTGGTGGAACAGGGCGATATTTACAAGGGTGAATACGAGGGCAAATATTGCGTTCCCTGCGAATCCTTCTTCACCGCCTCCCAATTGAAGGAGGGGGGTCTCTGTCCCGATTGCGGCAGACCCTGCGTGGACGCCAAGGAGGAGGCCTACTTTCTCCGCCTCTCCAAATACGCCGACCGCCTGGTGGAGTATTACGAAGCCAACCCCGAATTTTTCGCACCCCTTTCCCGCAAGGCGGAAATGATCAACAATTTCATTAAGCCCGGTCTTGCGGATCTGTGCGTTTCCCGTTCCACCTTCTCCTGGGGCATTCAGGTAAAGGAGGACCCCCGCCACGTGATCTACGTTTGGATCGACGCCCTCTCTAACTACATTACGGGCATCGGCTACCATCCCGACGGCTCCAAGCCCTCCTTTGAGAAGCTGTGGCCTGCCGACCTTCACGTAATCGGAAAGGACATCGTCCGCTTCCACACCATCTATTGGCCCGTTCTCTTAATGGCGCTGGGTCTTCCCCTGCCCAAGCGGGTGCTGGGTCATCCCTGGGTTTTGGTGGGCGAGGATAAAATGAGCAAATCCCGCGGAAACGTGCTCTATGCCGACGAGCTGGCCGAAATCTTCGGAGTGGATGCGGTGCGCTACTACCTGCTCTCCGAGATTCCCTTCGCGCAGGACGGCTCCATTACCTATGAGGCCATGATCGAAAAATTCAATGCGGATCTGGCCAATACCCTCGGCAATCTGGTGAGCCGCAGCGTGGCCATGGCCGTGAAGTATTTCGACGGCAAGCTTTCCCGCCCCGCCGACTTTTCCGATCCCGTGGACGAGAGCCTTCTGGCCTGCGAGAAAAAGGCCGTGGAGGAAATGGTTCAAGGCTTTGATACCCTTCACATCGGCGACAGTATCGGCGCCGTGATGAATTTTGCCAAGAGATGCAACAAATACATCGATGAAACCACCCCTTGGTCCTTGGCCAAGGACAGCGAAAAGGCCGACCGTCTGGAGGCCGTTCTCTACAACCTTTTGGAGAGCATTCGCCGCATCGGCATCGCCCTTTCTCCCTTTATGCCCGAAACCGCCGAAAAAATTGCCGCCGCCTTGAACCTTGAGGCCGAAACGGAATTTTCCGCGCTGACTTCTCCCTTCGGCACCCCCGATCGCTTCGAGGTGCGCCCCTGCGAGCCGCTCTTTGCCCGCATTGACGGCGCGGCCCTCTTAAAGGAATTGGCCGAGAAGGATAAGGCCGCCGCCAAGGCCAAGAAGGAAGCCGAAAAGGCCGCAAAAAAGGCCGAGGCCAAAAAGGAGGCCGCTCCCAAGGAGCCCATTGCCTTTGACGATTTTGTGAAGGTGGATCTGGTCTGTGCCGAGGTTTTGGCTTGCGAGCGGGTGGAAAAGAGCGAAAAGCTCTTGAAATTCCGCTTGAATATCGGCTCGGAGGAAAGGCAGGTGCTTTCGGGCATTGCCAAATTCTATGCCCCCGAGGAGCTGGTGGGCAAGAAATTGGTTTTGGTGAAGAACCTTCTGCCCCGCAAATTGATGGGTCTGGAATCCCACGGTATGCTCCTTTCCAGCGAGGCCGAGGGCGTTCTGCGGGTGATACTGCTCGATCCCGAAACCCCCGCGGGCGCGGTGATCGGCTGATGGGGCTTTTTGATTCCCACGCCCACTACGACGACCCCCGCTTTGAAGGGGATCTGGAGCAGCTGGTTCCCATTCTCACCACGCCGAGCGAAAAATGCCCCTGCGGTGTGGAAACGGTGGTGAACATCGGCTGTGATCTGCCCTCCTCCCGGCTCTGTCTGGATCTGGCGGATCGCTACGGGCTGTTTTACGCGGCGGTGGGCCTGCACCCTCAGGATGCGGGCAAATTCGACGGGGAAACCATTCCCGCCTTAAAAGAAATGCTCGCTCACCCCAAGGCGCTGGCCATTGGGGAGATCGGGCTGGATTACAAATACGAAAACTGCTCCCGTGACCTTCAGAAAGAGGTATTTCGGGCGCAGCTGGCCCTGGCAAGGGAAACGGGAACCCCCGTTTGCATTCACGATCGGGACGCCCACGGGGACGTTTTTGACATTCTGCGGGAATTTTCCGACGTTGTGACCGTGCTCCATTCCTTTTCGGGCTCTCCCGAAATGGCAAAGCAATACGTGAAAATGGGCTTTTATCTGTCCTTTTCGGGAACGGTGACCTTCAAAAACGCCGCCGTTGTCCCCGAGGCCGCAAAGGTGGTGCCGAAGGATCGCCTTCTTTTGGAGACCGATGCCCCGTATCTTGCGCCCGTGCCCTACAGAGGCAAGCGCAACCGCTCCGATTACGCCTATGCCACCGCGGCAAAATTGGCCGAGCTCCACGGGGTAAGCCCCGAGGAAATGGTGGCCGTCACAAGGGAAAACGCCCGCCGCTTCTTCCGCTTGGAGCCTTGACGGGGGAAAAGAAAAAGAAATGTAAAAAAAATGAAAAAATTTCTTTTACCCCCTTGTAATCCTTGAAAAAATATACTATACTATGGGATGGTAAAAAAAATTATTCAATATAAAGGAGATACCAAAATGTCTGTAAAAGTTGCCATTAACGGTTTCGGTCGTATCGGCCGTCTCGCTTTCCGCCAGATGTTCCAGGCCGAGGGCTACGAAGTTGTTGCCATCAATGACCTGACCGACCCCAAAATGCTCGCTCACCTTCTGAAGTACGACTCTGCTCAGGGCCGCTACAACAAGAGCGTAAAGGCTACCGAGAATTCCATCATCGTAGACGGTAAGGAAATCACCATCTACTGCGAGAAGGATGCTGCCACCACCGCCTATTCCAACAAAGAATCCTATGTTCATTGTAAAAGTCCATTTTCCTGTGGGATCTATTCCCATCACCGGATTATTACCGCAG
>JAFWBD010000029.1 GCA_017507325.1 Clostridia bacterium
ATGACTAAAGCTTCCACACAATCAAAGTAATCTCTTACCTATCTTGTGCTTTGTCTTTGTACATTTTCTGTCTTTGTTGTTCAATTTTCAAGGTTCGCCGCCGCTCAACGCAGCGTTGTTTATTATATCCCATCCGTTTCGTTTTGTCAATACCTTTTTTGAATTTTTTCAAAAAAGTTTTTTCGACTCATCGTCCCGCTTGGGATCCCCCGCTCGCGGCGGTGGATTTTTATTCTACCAAATCTCCCACCTTTTGTCAATACCTTTTTCGAAAAAAGATTCATTTTTTGATTTTTAACAACAGAACATGCAAAATTCTCCGTTCATACTGTGAAAAATCTACAATTTGCGACGGTATTATTTGTCGTTGGTCACGTCTCCTCCCTCCAAAAGAGAGATGGGATCGCCCAAATAGGTGGGATTTGGTTTGAAAAGGCAGAACACGTAATCCTTGCAACGAGCCAAGGTTTCCCGAAAGGAATACCACGGCTGCATGGGATATGATTCCACCGAGGCTGACAGGATCGGTGCAGGCGCCGCCTTGCAATCCAGATCCAAATGCACTCCGATCATCAGAGCCCGTCCCGTATGATAGGCCTGCGTAACGATCACAAGGCTTTCCGCACCGAACACAGCCTTTGCCCGATAGAGAGAATCATAGGTGGAAAAGCCTGCGTGATCCATATAAACACAATCGGATGGGACGCCGTGCTTCACCAGATAGTCCTTCATTACGTTGACCTCGTCGTATTCCACCCTGCCGTGATCGCCGCTGACGATGACGGCAGGTGCCGCATTTTCCCGAAACAGCTCCAGTGCGGCAAGAAGTCGGTCCTCCAGCATATTGGACGGAGACCCGTCTCCGCGGATTCCCGCTCCCAAAACCAGAATGGCATCATAGCATTCTCCATCCTCGGAGGAATACACGGCGCTTTTCGCCAGCACCTCGGCCCCAACGTTGACGGATATATAATAAATCAAGGCCAAGGCAATCAAAATCAAAAACAGCATCATTACCTTCTTTTTCTTTTTCATTTTTTCTTATCCTTCCCTTTTTGTCAACATCCATACCGTTATTTTCTTTTTCGTTTTTTGAAAAAAACTGTACTTTTTGAAAATATTATGCTATAATCATATCAGAAAGTCAAGACTTACGGAGGTTATTTATGAAAGAATTAAACGCTGATCAATTTGATTCGTTTATCCGCCAAGCGCAGAAGCTGACCATTGTGGATTTTTGGGCATCCTGGTGCGGCCCTTGCCGTATGATCGCCCCCGTTTTGGAGGAATTGGACCGTGAGGACGACTCAATTCTCGTTTGCAAGGTCAACGTAGATGAAAACCCCGAATTGGCCGACCGCTTCGGAATCGAGGCCATTCCCACCTTGCTGTTTTTCAAAAACGGCGAGCTTGTCAAGAAGAAAACAGGACTTTATCCCAAGGACGCTCTTCAACTCATCATCAAGGAGCTCTCCTGATGAAGATCCGTTTGAACGATGACAAGGAATTGGTTGCAGCCATTCGAAAGGGCCTGAAGGAAAACGGCGGCTACTGTCCCTGCCGCAGAACCCGCTCGGAAGATACCAAATGCATCTGCAAGGAATTCCGCGAGCAGACCCAAGACCCCGATTTCGAGGGCTATTGTCACTGCCTCCTTTATTATAAGGAAAAATAGTCTGTTTTTTTGGTGGGTGCCGATGAAAATTCGGCACCTTTTTTTCGTTTGGAATTGACTTTTTCCCTTCGCTTTGCTACAATGATACCAATCAACAAAAACGAAAAAGGAGTACGTTCGATGAAATTGATTCTTGCCAAAATCGGCAAACAGCAAACCGTCACCTTTGCGTTTGACGAGCTGAAAAAATATTTAAAGAAGATGGATCCCGAGCTGTTTTTGGACTGCCGCCGTTACGATCGGCTCGATCCCGCTCTGTCCGGCGTGATCTGGGTAGGCCTTGACGGTAGTGTGGAGCGCAGCGATCGGGACCGCGTGGTCCTCAAGGTAAAGGACGGCGCAGGTATCATTACCGGAAGCGGCGAGCGTGCCGTTCTTTTGGCGGTCTACCGTTTTCTGACGGAATTGGGCTGCCGTTTTCTCCATCCCGGTGCCGAGGGTGAGGTTATCCCCTCCAAGGATCTGGAAAAGGAGGATTTGAACGTTGAGCTTGACGAAACCGCCTCCTACCGTCACAGAAGCGTGTGCATCGAAGGAGCGGTGGGCCACGAGCACGTATACAATATGATCGATTGGCTCCCCAAGGTAGGAATGAACGGATATTTCGTTCAGTTCCATACCCCCAGCGAATTTTTCCACCGCTTTTACTCCAAAAACACCAATCCGAACTTCCATTTTGATCCCATCTCAAGCGAAGACGTAGCACACATCTGGAACGAATTGGAAGAAGAGATCATCAAGCGCGGACTGGATTATCACGCCACCGGTCACGGATGGACCTGTGAGCCTTTCGGCATTCGCGGAGGCGGCTGGACCAAGACCGAGGAGTCCGCTCCCGAAGAGGTACAGCCTTATTTGGCAGAGATCGGCGGTGTTCGGAATTTCTGGAAGGGCGTTGCCCTGAACACCAACCTTTGTTATTCCCGCAGGGACGTTCGCGACAAGATGAACAATGCCATTGTGGAATACTGCAAGAGTCATCCCGCAGTGAATTTTCTTCATTTTTGGCTGGCCGACGGCACCAACAACCACTGTGAATGTGAGGAATGCGCCAAGATGCGTCCCTCCGATTACTACGTGCAGATCCTCAACGAGCTGGATGAAAAATTGACCGCCGCCGGACTCGATACCAAGATCGTTTGTCTGATCTACGTGGATCTTCTCTGGGAGCCCGAGAAAAACAAGATCCAAAATCCCGACCGTTTCGTTCTGATGTTTGCTCCCATTACCAGAACCTATTCCCGCTCCTTTACGGATTTCGACGATGCCGCCGTGGAGAGCCTTGCCTTGCCTCCCTACGTGCGCAACCATTTAACCATGCCCCGCTCCGTTGAAGAAAACGTTGCCAGGCTGAAGCGCTGGAAGAAGGATCAGCTCAGCGGAGACAGCTTCGATTTCGACTATCACCTGATGTGGGATCACTTCAACGACCCCGGCTATTACGAATGCGCCCGCATTCTCCACAAGGATATGGCGGGTCTTGAAAAGATCGGGCTGGACGGTATGGTCAGCTGTCAGATCCAGCGTTGCTCCTTCCCCACGGGTCTGCCCATCTATTCCATGGCAAAGGCGCTTTGGAACAAAAACAGCCGTTTTGAGGACGTTTGCAAGGAATACTTTACCGCAGCCTTCGGCGAGGACGCCGAGGCTGTGGAGAATTACCTTGCCACCCTTTCCCAACTGTTTGATCCCGTATACATGCGCGGTGACCGTGAAAAGAATCACCCTGCTCAGATCGAAAAGTGCCGTGAGGCCAAGAAGGTCATTGAGGCCTTCCGTGAGGCGTACATTCTCAAAAAAGCCGACAGCTCCACCCCTTGGAAGCACCTGAAATATCACGCAACTCTTTGCCTCGCCTTTGCCGACGCTTACGTCGTTTACCTGGAGACGGAGGATGAGGACACCCGCAATGCCGCAAGAGACAAGGCAATGGAGGTGGCATACGAAATCGAGCCGCACGTTCACAGCGTATTCGATGCACAGATCTTCAAGCGCGTATTCCCCAGAAGCCTGAAAAAGCTGTAAGAGCTTCAAGGAGATTCCCCCGCGGGAATCTCCTTTTTTTGTGCCGAAAATGCCGCAAATTCTTGACACGGCTTTTTTCTTTCTTTATAATAGGAGCAACGAACAAATTCGGAGGATTTACCATGTCAAAGCCCTATGAAGTCAAAGCACTCATTTCTCAAGGAAAATTAGACGAAAGTTTTAAGCTCCTTTACCGCGAAAACGCCGAAAACGAGAAGGAGCGTTATCTTGCCGCCATCGATTCCTACGTTGCCCTGTTCGGAGACGGGGATGAGATCTCCGTTTTCTCCTCCCCCGGCCGAACCGAGATCGGCGGAAACCACACCGACCACAATCGGGGGCGCGTGCTGGCGGGGAGCGTGGATCTGGACGTGATCGCCGTTGCCGCCAAGATCGACGGAAGCATTTCCGTGGTTCATTCCGAAGGCTTTCCCGAGGACGTTGTGGATCTAAATGATCTTGCCCCCAATCCCAAGGAATTCGGCAAAAGCCCCGCTCTTCTGCGCGGCGTTGCCAAGGGCTTTTTGAACCGCGGAATGAAGATCGGAGCCTTTCGCGCCTACACCTGCTCCAACGTTCCCAAGGGAAGCGGTGTTTCCTCCTCCGCCGCCTTTGAGGTGCTCCTTTCCACTATGATGGATCATTTTTACAACCAAGGGGATCTTGCCGCCATTGAGATCGCTAAGATCTCTCAGTTTGCCGAGCGGGAATATTTCGGCAAGCCCTGCGGATTGATGGATCAGGCCGCCAGCGCCTTGGGCGGGGTCGCCATGATCGATTTTGCCGACGATGCCGCTCCTTACGTGGAAAAGATCGCCTTTTCTCCCATGGATGCCGGCTACAAGCTGTGTCTGGTAACGGTTGGCGGTGATCACGCCGATCTGACCCATTGCTACGCCGCCATCCCCGCCCGAATGAAGGCGGTTGCCGCCCTGTTTGGAGAGGAAACCTTGCATCGCAT
The DNA here is from genome assembly GCA_017507325.1 of Clostridia bacterium. GTDB lineage: Bacteria > Bacillota > Clostridia > Oscillospirales > SIG627 > RGIG5579. The sequence goes on from JAFWBD010000029.1 coordinate 4,662, forward strand.
CCCCCTCGACCGTTTTTTGGGGGATCTGGCTCGGGTCCGCCGAGAGGCGGGAGACGATGCCGCTTTGGCCGCTCTGCATTTTGTGATGGAGACCGAGCGCGTTCTTGAACAGAAGGATGCTCTCGCCCGACAGAATATGCCCCGTTTTCTGAAATTGGTCCGCGAAAGCGGCCACTCCTCCTTTGAGGCGCTCCAGAACGTGTTGGTGCCCGGAGAAAACGCTTCTCAGGGAGCCGCCGTTGCATTGAATCTGGCCGCTCATCTGTTGAGAGAGGACGGTGCTTGGCGCATTCACGGCGGCGGTTTCGGGGGAACCACGCAGAATTTCGTTCCCGAAGAGCAGGTTCCCGCTTTCAAGGCCGCCATGGAATCGGTGTTCGGCGAAGGCTCCTGCCAGGTGCTTTCCATTCGCCCCGTGGGTCCCATTATGCTCTGCTGAAAAACGAAAAAGCAAAACGGTGCTCGCATTACGCTCCTTCTCGTAAGGAAGATTACAATTTGTAGGGACAGGCGTCCTCGACTGTCCGTGACACATAAAATTCGGCAGAGAACTTTTTTTCTCTGCCGATTTGTGTTATAATGATGCTAACGAAAAGCTTCCCTCCGAGAGGG
>JAFWBD010000030.1 GCA_017507325.1 Clostridia bacterium
AGGGCGCTCGGTGCCAATTCATGCAACAAATCAATTTGAGAATCGGTCATTTGAGAAATATCATACACTGCAAAAGGTCGATTGATGGAAAATGGCAAAAAGAAACCTCTGTTAACGCTCGGCATAAATCGCAATTCTTTATCTATAAAATCATAAATATACTTTTCGTTTTCTTTTGATAAATCCATGTTTTCACCGCCTTTTATTTATTATAACATAATAGCCTTAAAAAGTAAATTCACGCAGTATAAATCTCCTCAAATTACAGATAATAAGAACCTCACACCACTCACGAAAACAAGTTTTCGGCGGCTGAGAGAACCTTGTTACTCGCTTTGCTCGTAATAAGAACCACACGGCGTTTCCAAATTTGGAAAATTTGACGGCGGAGAGAACCTTGTTACTCCCTGCGGTCGTAATAATAGGGCAAACCGCTTGAAACCCACATAAACACCGGGGTTTTCGCTGATTTTTGTTAGGCTCAATTTGCACAAAATCCTGTTTAAATTGGTTTTTCGATCAAAAAGCGAGGTGTAACCTACATATTATGATGCCGGATGAGCGATGATGTTCATCCGGTTTTGTTTCAGTGAATAAAAAGATCGTCTTTAAAGTATACTTGCAATGATTTTAACAAATAATTCGAAGTATACTTATAATAAATGTTGACAAATTTGAATATTAGGGCTATAATAATTGTGAAAGGAGTGGTTAAATGGCTATTATTAGTAAAGAACAGATACTAAAAGTGCTAAGTGCATATAATCCTTGGTGGAAAACAGGAATGATAAATCCAGTTCTTACAAAAACATATAAAAGATTTGCTTTTTATGAAGCCATGAAAAGATTAGAACAAACCGATATTAAGAGGACGGTTGTTTTAACCGGAACTAGGCGAGTTGGTAAAACTACAATTCAATATCAGATGATAGAGGCACTGTTGAAAAAAGGAGTGAATCCACAACAGATTGTTTTCATTTCATTGGATCACCCCATGTTGAAATTGAGTGCTTTTAATGAGATATTGGAATGTTATCATGAAAATATATATCCAAATCAAGATGTTTACTATTTCTTTGATGAAATTCAATATGCTTCAGATTGGGACAGATGGTTAAAAACAATATATGATATGCAGCCGGAAACTCATATTGTAGCAACGGGATCCGCAAGCCCTGCGCTTATTAAGGGAAGCTCGGAAAGCGGTGCCGGCAGATGGTCGGTTATTAGTGTTCCTACAATGTCGTTTTATGAGTATTGTGAACTCGTTGGCGTGACAACACCAACCTTTGAAAAAAATCTAAAAATCAGTTCTTTTTTAAATCTAGACAGAATAGAACAAACCGAGATCATGCTGAAACTTGCAGAAGTACAAAAACATTTTGCGAGATATCTACAAATAGGCGGTTTCCCGGAACTGGCTCTTGCTAATGATGATATTATGGCTCAGCAAACCATGAGAGAGGACGTTGTCGATAAGGTTTTAAAGAGAGATTTGCCGTCTTTATATAACATTCGTAATTCAACCGAACTTGAAAGAATTTTCCTTTATCTATGTAATGTTTCTTCGGAAATTGTATCAATAGAAGCCTTAGCGAAAGAGCTTCAAGGAGTATCACGCCCTACTGTTGAAAACTATATTAAATATCTTGAAAGTGCAAACTTAATTTATCAAAGCTGGCCTGTTGATATGGACGGTAAAAAGCCGTTAAAAGCAAGCCCCAAAATCTATATTGCGGATGCAGCAATACGAAATGCAGTGCTGATGAATCATGATGTTTTAACAGATCCCACCGAAATGGGTAAGATCGTTGAAACGGCGGTTTATAAACATGTGGCAGCTTTCTATTATCAAAAAGCCACTTCAGTTGGCTATTATAGGGGCGGCCGCAAAGATAAAGAAATAGATATTGTAGTAGAGTATCCGCAGATTAGAAATATATTGATAGAAGTAAAGTATAGGGAAGCCGCCCCTGTTCCTAATGATAGTGCAATTTGTCAATTGGCCGGAGGAGCCTCTGCTGCAATTATTGTTACAAAAACTCCGGATGATTATGGGATTCACAATGCTCTGGACGGAACCAAACTTATTAGAATACCAGCATACGCTTTTTTATATCTGCTAGGTCACGCCGAAAAGAATGGGTATAAGGGTATAGAATAAAATTTAGTTATGTATTATTAAAAGCGGAGTGGAAATTCACTCCGCTTTTGCATTACTTATTAAACCGGATAGGATAATCGCCAAAGCCCATACAACAGGAAATACCATCGGAAAGCCCGTATCTTAATATTTCGATCGTTGCAATCAAAATGCACAGGCAAGAATGATACATACTATTAATTTCGTAGGTATAACCAAGAGATTTGTGTTTTGACTCTTTTTCGATAACGATCTTTGCTGCAATTAAGTTATCAAGAGCAATGCGAAGGTTTTCTTCACTTAATTTAAGTTTTTCTTGCATTTCTGCAAAGCTGATATCACTCATTGAAATGATAGCCATACAGACGAGCAGGTTCTCCTTTGTTGCCAATGCCGCCAATAAATCTGCACCGAGGTCGGCGGTATCAGGAGTTATACTTTCGAAAAATGCCCGAGTTAAAATAGCGCCGTAGCCTTTTCCGGAAAGTAACGATACACCATTTTCATTAGAAATATGTGCAGGCGCATCATAGATTGCAGTATCTCTGCTTTTTAGATTTCCCCATGAAAGTCCATGATGCGCATGTCCGAAGATTTTTACCACGTCTTCGTACGCTTCTTTGCTCATTTGATTTGGAATATTTTGCACTTTCTCAAATACTTTTTCGTACACATCATCGTATGTCATATCTTTGCCATAATACAGATAATCAATACTGACATTAAAATAATCTGCTATTAAAGGCAGGGTTAATGTATCAGGCTGACAAGCACCGGTTTCCCATTTAGAAACCGCTTGTGCAGATATATTTAGTGCTTCTGCCAATTGTTCTTGGGTAATACCCTTATTTTTTCGCAAGGCAATTATATTTTTAGCAATGTTTATATCTTTCATTTTAGATAGTCCTCCTTGAATTTGACAGCAGGCCTTCTGTTCTTGAGCTTATTATATCAAAACGAAAGCAGTAAAACAATAACTTGTAAAGAGATGCACACAACCATTGGTTGTTTGAACATCAAAATCCCTAATTTCAATTGTTTTTCTTTTTGAGAAATTACAGTATAAATCTCCTCAAATTACAAATACTAACAACACAATTTGTAATTTAAGGAGAAATGTATATATGAAAGCAACCGGAATAGTTCGTAGAATTGACGACCTTGGGAGAGTCGTGATTCCCAAAGAAATTCGCAGGACGATGAGGATAAGAGAAGGCGACCCGTTGGATAATTCATTGACACTTGAAGAACGGTTTTGTATTGCGATACATAGTCTTTCGCAAAGAATAACAGCGCAGTAGAATTTCTACCGCGCTGTTATTTTCTTGCTGTCTTGTTGTTTATTTGTTCGTGCCGTAAATATCCTTATTTAAGTGCTTTGTGCAAGGCACCCCGATTAGCAACATAATGAGAAGTAGAACCAAAAGCAAAACAACACCAGCTGCAAACTCTCCTCCTGCTATAAGTATGGGGCAAAGGAATATTAATACATACAAAGGTGCGTTTGCAAAACCGAGAGCAGTTTTTAGCTTTCTTTTTGCAGATTCAAAAATAGCGCGATCGTGTGGATTTTGTGTTGAGATTTGAGGCACGACAATAGATTTTGCTTTTGCCCATGCAACAAACGAGAAAATGAGCCCGATTCCTAAACATAAAATTAAGCAAATGATACCAACTGAGTAAATACTTTTTACCTTGTCTTCAAACTCTTTGATTGCGATGTAATCATTGGAATATGAATTCACACTTCTTTGGGGTGCTTGATAATTTGCTGTTGCACAACCACAACCAGTGCAAATTAGAGCTTCATCCGCTATTTCTTTTCCGCATTTCGTACAAAACATCTTAATACTCCTTTTGTGTTATTTATAGTTAGTTTATAGAAATATCAGTGACACAACCTTCTTGAGTAAAGATCTCTGAAACTTTACCATCGGTAGTTACCCATGCCACATAAGAGAAATCAAATGTTTTCCTGTTGGTTTCATTATAATCCGTATATCCTGTTATAGATCCGTGCAAAACCACCATCCAACTGCCTTTTTCTATTTTGGCATAAGACGTAGAGTTGAATTTTGAACTGCCTACCACAGAGGAATAGAGTTTCAGTTCGTTAGCAATCTTTCTCCATCTGTCGTTTCTCTCAACATAGTCTTCAAGATATTCGATTGCATCATCTTCTGTTTGCAGATTGACTTTTTTCTCGCAGGCAAGCAGACTAAAGCCAATGGACAGGGTTAAAATAATAGCCAGTAGTGATTTTAAGCTTTTCATTATAATAATCTCCTCACTTATGTAACATAATGTTACATTTTTATTGTAACATTTTGTTACAATAATGTCAAGGGGTGATTGGATGATTGGGCTAAAAAATATTCGAAAGAAAAGAAATTTAAATCAGCAAAAGGTTGCTATGGACTTGAATATATCTCGAGAAGCGCTTTCCTACTATGAAAACGGAAAAAGAGAACCTTCTCTTGAACTTTTAATTCAAATGTCGAAATACTTTAATGTTTCAATCAATTATTTAATAACCGGTGAAGAATTTCAAAAAAGATAAAACCTACCGATTCGATGAATCAAAGGTAGGTTTCTTTTTGTTTTATGTGGTATATTCTCCTGCCTTTTACAAATAATAGTATCACGATTTGAATTAAAAGGAGAATTTATATATGAAAGCAACAGGTATAGTTAGGCGTATAGACGATCTTGGGAGAGTCGTGATTCCCAAAGAAATTCGCAGGACGATGCGGATTCGTGAGGGAGACCCGCTGGAGATTTACACCGATCGGGACGGCGAGGTAATTTTCAAAAAGTATTCGCCGGTGGGCGAAATGCTGTCGGAGGCTCAGGGGTACTGCGACACTTTATACAAAAGCTGTGGGATCGTGGTGGCGGTGGTGGATCGGGATGCGGTCATCGCCTGCGCGGGGGTTCCCAAAAAATCGGTGATCGATCAGAAGCTGTCCCAGGAGACCGAAAAAATTTTAAATTCCCGACAGCTCTTCTCCTATACCATGGGAGCGGTGCAGATCCCTATGGGGCCCGAGGGGTGGTTTGTATCCTCTCTGATGCCCATTATTTCCGAAGGAGACGTCATTGGCGGAGTGGCCTGTCTGAAGCAGGATTTAAGAGAGGTGGGCGACACCGAAAAAGCGCTGATTCAAACAGCGGGAATCTTCTTGGGCCGCCAGCTGGAGGAATGAGGGATCGATGCTTTTTTGCGCAAAAAGCCGATTGGTTTGAAACCGATCGGCTTTTGAGATTCACGCACTTTTATTTTTTGGAATTCTTCTCGCAAAGAGCAAAGAAATTTTCAAAGAATTTCATTTCCTCCTCGTACCCCATACGATTGGCAAGTTCCGGGTGCCACTGAGTGGCGAAGATCTTTTTCTCCTTGCATTCGATGGCCTCGATGATCCCGTCATCGGTGGTAGCAACGGTGCGAAAGCCCTCTGCAAGGCGGTCAATGGCCCAGCCGTGATAGGAATTGCTCTCCACCCGACGGGAGCCGAACACATCATACACAAAGGAATCCTCTTCCACGTTGATGGGATGGGTGCTGTAGCTGACAGGATTTCCAAAGCGATCTTGCCGCTCACTTTTTGTTGAATGTGCCTCCGCAGCTTGATCTCGAAGCTCTTTTACCCTTCCAAGGCTCCCTCCGTAAAACACATTGATGGCCTGCAAACCGCCGCAAATTCCGAAGATGGGCTTCTGCATCCGATCAAAGGCGGCAATCACCTTGGCATCCAGGGCGTATTCATCCTCCACGTTCGGCGGATCAAAGGGCGCGCCTCCGTAATAGGTAGGGTCGATATTGATGGGACTTCCGGGAACGATCAAACCATCCAAGGGCTCGCAAGCCTTTTCCAGATCGTATTCCGAGGCGATCACCGTCATCCCCACCCCGTAGCGACGGGCGATCTCCACCAAATTTCCGTGGGCAAAATAGCGATTTCCGTTCCAGATCCCTTCAAAGGTGCCGGCACCGAATCGAATCAACGTTGCAAGATTCATTTCCATTTTCTCCTTCCGTTTTTCTTCAGTATACCGATTTTTATAAAAAAAGCAAGTGCTTTCGAAAAGTTTGACGGGAATTTCAATCTTCTATTGAAATAGCAAATCTTCTGTGTTACAATGAGATATCAAAAATACGGAAGGTGAAATCAAATGACACTGAACGAATTGGCAAAAGAGATCGGCATTGAAAAATACGATGCGCTCCCTTCGGGAATGTTCCGTTACTATCCCATTCCCGAGGAACACAAATCAGAGCTTTGTTCTATGGAAATGATCGAGCGTCTCCAGAAGAATTTTGATTTGTTTGGCAAATACTACGATACGGTTCGGGAGTGCTGGCTTGCTACCGAGGCCAATGAAAACGTGAAGACTTATTTGGACGTGGCGGGATTGTTCACCAAATACGGCAGCTATCCCGAAATTTCCCGCATCAAATCTCTTCATCCCGACGGAACGCCCTTGACCAATATGTTCCACCTTTTCATTCATCTTCCCGCTGTGGAAGCCGCTTATGAGCTCTACGTGAAGCGCGGCTTTCCCGAGGAGGAGGCAAGGAATTATTTCCATTGCTACCAAGGCAACATTGCGGCCACAGAGCGGAGCTGCGGATATCCTGCCATTTCCAGAGGCTATTTCTCCTGGCTTTGCCATTACATCAAGACCCTGCTGTTTGCCACGGGCGGCTTCAATTTTGACCTGCATCCCTATCGCCACGCCACCATTTTGAAGAATAAGAAGAGCGGCGTGATTCAGCCCGTTTGCGCAAATCTTCCCATTCATCGAAGCGGCCTCGTTCTGGGCTCTGCCGGTATGGAAGATGAAGAGGGCTCTTTCGTAGGCGAATTTGAAGAAACCGACGATGCTTACATCGCCTATCCCGCAGAAAATCTGCGTTATCAGAATAAAAAGGTCGTGTATCCCAAGGAGGAATGGGAGATTCTGATGAAGGCCGGAGATGACAGCATCGGCGTTCATATCCCCCGCGGTGCCGACATTACCCCCGAAGCCTTCCGCGCCGCCTTGGCAAGTGCAAAAGAGATCGTAAAAACTCGCTATCCCGATTGGTCTCCCAAAATGTTCACCTGCGGCTCCTGGCTGCTCTCGGGCGAATTGAACGAGCTGATCAAGCCCGAATCCAAAATTCTCAGCTTTGCGGGATGCTTCACCCGTTTCCCCATCAAGGATGCGGGCAAAAGTGCCTTGAGCTTCATTTTCCCCGGCCAATCCAAGCTTCCCATTGAAGAGCTCCCCGATGACACCAGCCTGATGCGTGCCATCAAGAAGCACTATCTGGACGGAAAATTCGTTTATATGTACGGCGGTGTCATTGAGCTGTAATCCCGCCTTTCTCAATTCGGACGGTCAGAAAGCTGGCCGTCCTTTTTTATAAAAATTGGGACTGCCCGAGGGCAGTCCCAATTTGCACATTATACCTTTGATTTTTTACCCAAGAGCAAAAAGACGACTGCCACCAAAACAAGCAGGGCAACACCGCCTCCGCACAAAACGGGAAGAAGCCACGGAGACTCGGAAGCGAGAGGGGCAAAAGGATCGTTTTCGACTTCACCTGGGAGCGGTTCCGGCTCCTCGGGAGAATTTCCCTCTTTTTGTTCCCGCGCCAAAACGTAATAGCTGAAATGATCGGTCTCAAAAACAAGGAATCCTCCGTCTTCGTGGATTCCCCAATCCAACGGCTCCGCATAGCCCTCCTCGGGGTTCACGTAGAACAGCGCCACGTCCTCCCCCCATCCTGCGGGAAGCGGAACCGTCACAGCGATGATACCGCTTGGCTGAATGGCATTTTGCCCCGAAACAAGGGAAATATCTAACACCTCAAGCTGAAATTCCTCATCGAACAGATCCTTCAGCAAGGTGCCGATGGCTTTTTCGGTCTCGGGAGAGGGAGATTCCACTACAAGGCGGGCATTTTGATAATGCGATGCCTCTTCCGAGGGGAACCAAAGGGTAATCCCCGATCCTTGGTGGGAAAGGCTTCCCTCGGAAAGAGCGGGGCCTTGGGGATTCGAGGGCTGTGAGGGCACGCTCGGATCGGTGGGATTCGAGGGCTGTGAGGGTACGCTCGGATCGGTGGGGTTTTCTTCGGGGGGAACAGGCAGATCGGGGAGAAAAGGCTCCATTCCCTCGGTGCTTTCTCCCACCGCAATCGGCAAGATCTCCTCAACGGGGCAACGGATGCAGGAATGGATCTTGGCCCCTGCGGAAGTGGCAGTGGGATATTCCAAAACCTTCCAAGGACCGTAGCTGTGCCCCAAGGGGGGAGCATCCTGCGCGATCTCATCCATCTTGGCACCGCATTCGCGGCAAGCAAGGGTGTGGTATCCGAAATTGATGCAATCAGGCTCATAGATCTTCACGATCTCAAAAACGCAGCGATGCTCCTCTGTTTTCGGGATCGGTCTGGATTCCCTTTGGGAACAGCGAGAGCAAATCCGCTCCTCGGTTCCCTCGTATTTGGGCGTAGGCTCCAGAATCACCGTCCAAGCCCCGAAGGAATGTCCCAAGGGAGCGGTGGCATCGGCCTCATAGCTTCCGCCACAAGAGCAGGTATATTCGGTATAGCCGCCCTCAAGGCAAGTGGGGGGAATCGTTTTCGTGGGAAGATAGCGGCATTGGTGCCCGGGAGGCAAGCACGGAACGCTCTGTGTGAGGCGGTCACCGCAACGGGAGCAGGTTTTCTCCTGCAGCCCCTCTTCGGTTTCCGTGGGCTCCTTGACCGTTACCCAAAAGCCGTAAGCGTGTCCCAGGGGGTCGGATTCCTCCGACGGATACTCTTTCATACAGCCGTAGCAAATATAAATCTGATAGCCACCCTCGGTGCAGTCGGGCTTCTTTTCTTCCTTGAGCTCCAATCGGCACTGATGGACTATGATTTCCTCCTTAGGAACGCCGCAGCGGGAGCAGGTGGCTCGTCTCAAGCCGGGTTCGGTGGCGCTCGCTTCCTTGATCACAATCCACTCTCCCCAAAGATGCCCCAAGGCTTCTTGGGTCACAGCGCCCTTCTCCTTCAATCCGCACTCGCAAAAGTATTCCATATAGCCGTCGGTAAGACAAGTGGCCTCCACCTCGTGAGGAATGTTGAAATTGCAAACGTGGTCCTTCACGTCGCTGTAATCGGGAACGCGGGTGTCCTCCCAAAAATAGAGATCGATCTCCATGGAGCAAACGATCATCCGATCCCCATCGGTAATGGAAACGGACAGCGTGGTCTTCCCTTCCTTGCCGCAGGCGGTCACAAAGCCGTTCTGATCCACCGTGGCAATGCTCGGATCGCTGCTTTCCCACAGCACGGTATTGGCGCTGTTTTGCGCGTGGAGCTCGTATTCGTACGGGAGCACCACTCTCCCTCGATAATTGCGGTCCAAATAGATCTGCGATAGACGGAAGGAGCAATCCTCCTCCGAAACGATCAATTCCACAGCTCCCGAGCGGTCCAGATAATACTTCTTCCCTTCAAAGGTCTTAACCGTTTCATTGGCGGTCACCCCGTTGGGATAGGCGTAATACAAACCACCGTAAAAATACCATCCGTCACGGTAGACCTCGCCCGGCTTCATATTTTGGCGGCGTTCGGGATTTTCCACGTATCGTCCGCCGTCCTGAGAGGAGCCGATTTGAATGCGGACGTGAAAATCAAAATAAGCAACACCGTTGACGCAAATGCCCACACTTCCCACCGTGCTATCCACCGTCTTGCTCTGATAGCTCCAGACGGTATCCTCATAATACTGCATGGTGGTGGAGGAACGGAAGGGATAGGATAGGATCTTTTCGTAAGCGGGCACCACCATTTCCACGGTCTCCATATAATAATACCTGGAAATATAATCCCGATCGGTAAGACCCGTCGTTTGCTCCCAAAGGGGATCAAACAGCTTCCACTCTCCGTCAAGATAGGCAAAGCACCAAGCGTGCCCCGGGAGGGAAGTTGTGACCTGATAGAGGGAAACATCCGTCATATCCCCTCGAAGACCGTCTCCCCAAACGGCGGGGATTCCGCTCAATCGGAGCAGATCCCGCAAAAGGTAGGCATAGCCTGCGCAGTTTGCTCTGCGGGCATAGAAGGTATCGATGGCGTAAAACTGATGAGAAGTGTTTTCAGACTTCAAATTGCGGCAGATCCAGCCAACAATGGCAACCGCCTTTTCCTCATCGCTTTGACAGCCCTCGGTAATGGTATCGGCCAGGGCTTTCAGAATTCTGTGATCCTTTTCGGTGCCGTGGGTCATCACAAGAGCCGTTTCGGGATATTTTTCCACGTAGATCTCCTGCAAATAGCGAAAATGCTTATCCACGATCAGCCGAGCGGTATCGGAGGCGGGATTGGAGACCGCCGATACCGAAAGATGCAGATCACAAGGCACCGCGCCCAAAACGAAGAGCGCCGCCAAGAAAAAGCAAAGCGCGGCTTTGGGCAGGCAGATTCTTCTTTGACGCTTTTGAAAACAGAAAAATGCTTTCATCTTTTTTGACCCTTTCTCAAAATGAAAAGGAGCAGCTTCGATTCCGAAAACCGCCGCTGCTCCGTCTTGTTCTTACAAAACCTTGGACAAAAACTCCTTCAAGCGGGGATGCCTCGGATTTTTGAAAAATTCCTCCGGGGTAGCTTCCTCCGCAATCACGCCCTCATTCATAAACATAATGCGGGTTCCCACCTCGCGGGCAAAGCCCATTTCATGGGTCACCACCACCATGGTCATTCCCGAGGCGGCAAGGCTCTTCATTACGTCCAGCACCTCGCCGACCATTTCGGGATCCAGTGCACTGGTGGGCTCGTCGAAAAGCATCACGTCGGGCTCCATGGCCAAGGCGCGAACAATGGCAACACGCTGCTTTTGACCGCCGGAGAGCTTGGCGGGATACTCATCCCTCTTGTCCTCCAGATCGATTCGACGCAAAAGCTCCAACGCCTTTTCCTCGGCCTCCTCCTGCGTTTTCAATTTCAACTCCACGGGAGCCAGGGTGAGGTTTTGAAGCACGGTCAAATTATTGAACAAATTAAAATGCTGAAACACCATTCCCATCTTGCGACGGGCCAGGTTAATATCCAAACGCTTTTCCTTTTCAATGGCCTTTCGCATATTTTCGAAGGCCCTTCCTTCTCGCTTGGAAAGAAGGCGGTTTCGGCAAATTTCCTCCAACGCCTCATCCTCCTTCTTGTTACGGCGGAGCATTTTTTCATAGGTGGCAGACTGTTTCAGCCATTCGGGATACAAATAGGGGTCGGGGGCGGTAATCAGATCGCCCGCCACCCAAACCTCGCCGCCCGTGGGCTGCTCCAACAGGTTCATACAGCGCAAAAGGGTGCTCTTTCCGCTTCCCGAGGGGCCGAGGATCACCACGCGCTCCCCCTTTTCAATCTCGCAGGAGACGCCGCGCAAAACCTTGATCTCGCCGTTTTCACCAAAATCCTTATAGACGTTTTTAACGCTTATCACCGGCACGCAGCCTCCTTTCGATTTTCTTGATGACAAAGGTCAGCATATACACGATGGCAAGATAAAACAGCGCCACCACACTCATGGGGATCAGATAGCTTGCCATATTGTTACCGCTTCCGATGATCTTGGCCGCCATGGTCAGATCGTACATACCGATCATACTGACAATGGAGGTCTCCTTGATCAAAGCGATCAATTCGTTTCCGATGGTGGGGATCACGTTTTTGATGGCCTGAGGGATCACGACCTTGCGCATGGTAATTCCCGAGGTGAGCCCCAGGGCTCTTCCCGCTTCGGTCTGACCCACGTCCACCGAAAGAATGCCCGCACGGATGTTTTCCGCCACGTAGGCACCGGAATTGATCCCGAAGGCAATGGTGGCTGTCACGATTTCGGGAAAATCCCGAATGGTGAAGATCACGTAAAACATAATAAACAGCTGCAGGGCCATGGGGGTTCCGCGGATCACGGTAATATAGATCTTGGAGATCCACTTGGGGATCTTCATAGCGGGAGAATCGGGACAAATGGTGATCAGTGCCACCACAGTACCCAGCAAAAGACCCATAACGGCCGCCGCCACGGAGATCACAAGGGTGATCTGAAGACCCTTGAACAAGCTCTGCATATAATTGGGGTTGGTAAAGAGCGTATAAACGCCTTCAAAAAAATTCATATCCTATTTCCCATCCAAATCTTAATAAACGCCGAAAAAGAACGACACCTTCGTATCGTTCTTTTTCCATATGGAATCAATCTTATTCCATTCCCATGTGACGCATCACCATTTTTTCAATTTCGGTCTTACCGGAGGAATCCTTCTTCATCAGCTCCTCCAAAACCGCATTGATGGCATCCAAAAGCTCGGTGTTGCCCTTGGTAACGCAAATGGCGTACTGCTCTTCCACGGGTGCATCCTCTTCTCCGGCTTCGGTAGCGGAATAGTAGAGAGGCAGGCACTTCAAATTGGAATTCTTGGAAACGATAAACTGAGCGGGAAGCTCATCGATGATGACCACGTCTACCAGATTGGCACCGATGCCGTCGGCCGCAAGCTGGGCATTGTCAAAGTTCTTCATCGTGGTTCCGGTGTTGTAAAGGACTCCGTCGTAGCCGTAATCCTCGTTGTCAGCGGTGGCATTGATCTCACCGTCGGTATAGATCCAACCGGTGGTATCGGTCTGGGTACCGATGGTCTTGCCCTTCAGAGCCTCCCAAACGATGTATTCGCCGTCAGCACCGCTCTTCTTGGCAATATCGGAATCCTTGGCAAAAATCACGTACTGGACGGAGGTGTAATAAGGAACGGAAAAATCGACCTTTTCCTTACGCTCATCGGTAATGGTGATGCCGGCGGCGCCCGCATCGCAAACCTTGCCCTCGGAAACGTTATCGATGATGGCGGAAAATTCAACGTTCTTGAATTTTACCTTTTTGTTCAGCTTCTCGCCGACCTTTGCCATAATCTCGACGTCAACGCCCTTGATGTCGTCCCCATCGTAATACTCAAAGGGGGCAAAAAACGCATTGGTCTGAACCAGAATGGTGTTGCCGTCCGAGCAGGATGCAAAGGTAAACGCGGTGCCCAAAAGCATCGCACAAGCCAAAAGCAATGCACAGATCTTTTTCATAATTGTTCTCTCCTTCAATTGAATTGATATGATCTTACTGCGAATATCATACACTTCATTTTCAGTTTCGTCAAGAGATTTTTGAATATTTTTTCATTTTTTTCATTTCTTTTTCGAAAACGGCTCTCCTTGCGGGTATTTTTCCCGAAGTAACCCAAGACGTCCGCCCCCGTTTCCGAGAAAAATCCCCTGAAAATCGGAAAAGGCATCGGTGCTTTTCCTCTATTTTCTTTCTTTACGGATGAATATTATTTCGCCAAATTGAATAATATTCATTTTCTGCCGCGGGAATATCGGCCCGCGCCGCAGCATATGCTCTTCTTGACAGGAGTGTGAGTATTATGAAAAAGAACATCGTATCCGCCATCGCCCTATTTTTGGCCCTCTGGCTTTTGATTCCCATTCGGGGAGACGCCGCCGAGAGCCTTATGGAAGCAGGCCTCACTCTGCCCACTACAGAGCTGAGCCTTCCCTGCCGAGGAGCCATTCTCATTGAACAGACCACCGGCACGGTGCTTTATGAAAAAAACGCCGATGAAAGCCTGCCCATTGCCAGCGTTACCAAAATTATGACCCTGCTGTTGACCATGGAGGCCATCGAAAAAGGAGTGCTCTCGGAGGATCAAAGCATTTCGGTCAGTGAAAACGCCGCCTCCATGGGAGGAAGTCAGATCTTCTTGGAGCCGGGGGAGGTCATTTCGCTCCACGATCTGTTAAAGGCAGTTTTCGTTTCCAGTGCCAACGACGGCGCGGTGGCTCTGGCGGAGGCGGTTTCGGGAAGCGTGGAGGGCTTTGTGGATGCCATGAACCAAAAGGCGCGGGAGCTCGGAATGAAGGATACCGTGTTTTACAATCCCACGGGGCTGGACGATGAGAAAACCAATGTGGCCTCCGCACGGGACGTGGCCCTGATGTCGGCGGCACTGCTGTCCTATGAAAAAACCTACGATTACACCACCCTTTGGACCGATTCCGTTCGAGACGGCGCCTTCGGTCTTTCCAATACCAACAAGCTCATCCGTTTCTATCCCGGTGCCACGGGGTTGAAAACCGGCTATACCGCCAAGGCGAAATTCTGCGTTTCCGCCTCTGCCGAGCGAAACGGGCTGAAGCTTTGTGCCGTGGTGCTGGCGGGAGAGAGCAGCGCCGAGCGCTTCCGTGCCGCCAAGACCCTTCTGGATCACGGCTTTTCCAATTTCGCCTATTACTGCCCCGATGACCTTTCCTTGCCCGAAATTCCCGTTTGGGGCGGAAAGGCAGAGAAGATCACCCTCTGCTGTGAAGATCCCGCCGTTTTGCTGACAAAATCCGATGCGGCAGGGCTGACGCCCGTTATCACGGCGGCCGAGGAGCTGTTTGCCCCCGTGGAAAAGGGACAGATCGTGGGAAAAATTTCTTACTGTAAGGGCGGCGCTTCGATCTACGAGATTCCGCTGACCGCCGCCGAGGCTGTGGAGGCGCTGGATTTTTGGGATCTGTTTTTCCTCCTTTGCCGCAATTTCTTTACGGGAAGCGGCAAGAGCTGAGGCTTTATTTTTCCGTTTCGGCCATGAGTTCCGTCAGCGTCTTGACTGTTTCATCCACAATGATCTGTCCCGCCTCGGGGGTCACCTGATTGTCAAACACGCTGGCACCAAATCCCCTTCCCCAAAGCCCTCTTTCGGTGGGAAGATAGGAGCCGTTATCGATCCCCGGCTGAGCGGCCAGCTGCACCACGAAGGTTTGAACAAAGGGGCTTCTGGCTTGAATTCTCTGCTCGTAATCCATAAACAGCTCGAAGCGGTTGGTGGCAAAGGCAATATCCCCCACCTGAACCACGTGCATTTCCATGGGCAAAAAGCGGCTTTCTCCCTGAGATTCGTACCGTGCGATGATGCGGCGATAGCGCCCTCTCTTGGAGAGAACGGTTGAATTGAATTTCAGATTTTCTTCGGGGGTTCCGTCAAAGGAAAAGCGGCTCTCCAATTCCTTTTCCAGCCCTTTTTTTGCAAATTCATAATCCTCCTTTGTCACAAGGCGCTTGGGAAGCTGAACGCTCTGCACCCGATGGGACAGACGGGGATGGGTCTCGATCTCTTTTTTTGCCCAGGCATATACGTCGTCAAAGCAGGCAAGGATCCGCTCCGCGATCTCCTTGCGATTGAAGATCTCGGTCTTTCGCTCCGCACGGGTTTCCACGTCCCCGTATTTTAAGCGGTAACGGCGCTCTCTTGCCGCCAAATAATGGAGCTGACGGGGAGAAAGATCTCCCGCGGCGGCGCACTGGGGCAAAATGAAAATATCGCCGTATTTTTCCCGAATGGCGGTGCGAACGTCGTGCCAATAATCGGCCGAGATCATTTTTTCGTGCTCGGAATTCTGGCTGGGGCAGGGAACGTTTACGATCGCCCCCGTTAATTGATTTTGTCCGTCAAAGGTAAACATCAGATTGCAAAAGGGATTTCCTCCCGTTTCGTAGTGGCTGAACCCGGGATCATTGGTTTTTCCGTACATCCGAACGTGCCCGTCTACCCCGTGGGTGGAATCCCGAACCGTTCCCTCCCGCAGAGACAGATCGTCAAAATACACCACGCGGCGGTTAAAGGAAACCACGGCAAAGCCGTAACCGTAGGAAATACCTCCCTCCGAGCGGCTTTCATAGGCCTCCGCCACCGCTTCGACCATTTGGGACACCAAAAAATCCCGATACTCATCGGAGGAAGCGATCTCAATTCCGTCGTGCGGAAGCGTATCCTCTCCCGAAAAGGAAATGGAGCCGATCCCGCCCACGTGGGTGGCGGCGGTATGGGTATGGGTGGCGTGAAGAATGATCTTTTCCGGCGCGATCCCCGGACAGCGGCGGCACGCCTCGTCCCGGAGATCATCCAAAATGCGGTTGCGGCAATCGATCATATCTCCCGATACAAACACAGCCAGATCCTCTCCGTTTTCCAAAACCAATGCCGTAACCGTTAAGGGATCCAGGATCCCCTTTGAGGGGCGCATATAAAACTGCCCCGACATATTCACGGGCTTTTCGGTGGAAACGTCCCTCTGTGCCCAGCCAATGCGAATGCGGTTCATAGCCATTCTCCTTTTATTCCTGATTTCGTTTGAAAAAATTATATCAAAAAGAATTTTTCAAGTCAATGCTTCTCCCCGCGGGGGAAGCATTTTTCTTTTTCCCCTTGACAAATCTCATGTTTCCAAATATAATTACACTTGAACAATTGTTCAAGTATTGGAGGAATTGGAGAAAATGGATCCTATCAAAGATAAGACTCCCCCCTTATATCAGTTTTTTTCCGAGAAGGAGGCCGAGCGAAAAAAAGCCCTTCTCCCGTCGGAAGAAAAAATTTCGAGTCTGGCCACTTTTTTTAAGATATTCGGAGACGTGACCCGCCTTCGGATTCTGTTTCACCTGCTGGAAAGCAAGCTTTCCGTGGGCGATCTGGCCGCTCTGACGGGAATGACCGATTCTGCGATCTCCCATCAGCTCAAGCAATTAAAAAGCATCAATTTGGTTTATTGCCGCCGACACGGAAGAACCCAGTTTTATTCCTTGGCGGATCAGCACGTAGCAGATATTTTAAAAATCGGATTGGAGCACGTATCGGAATGAGAAGACAGTATAAAATCGAAAATCTGGACTGCGCCCACTGCGCAATGGAAATGGAAGCGGCCTCAAGAAAAATTGAAGGCGTTCAATTCGTCAGCATCAATTTCGTTTCCATGAAATTGACTCTGGAGGCAGAGGACAACATTTTCCCCACGGTTTTTCAAAAGGTAAAAAAGGCCTGCCGTGAGGTGGAGCCCGAGGCGGTCATTGTGGAAGAAGGCTATCGGATGAGCGCCTCTCAGAAAACGGAGGTGGCTCAGATCCTTTTGACGGTATTTCTTTTTGCCGTTGCCAAAATTCTGAGCGGATTGGAATGGTTTGCCGAGGGAACGCCTCTTCACCTTCTGATCTTTCTTCCCGCCTATCTGCTCGGCGGCTTTGCTGTGATCCGAAAGGCCTTTTCGGGTATTTTTCACGGAAGGATCTTTGATGAGAACTTTTTAATGACCCTTGCCACCCTCGGTGCCTTTGCCGTCGGAGAAGCAGGCGAGGGCGTGATGGTGATGATCCTTTACCGCATCGGCGAATTCTTTCAGGGTCTTGCCGTTGCCAAAAGCCGCCGCAGTATTTCGGAGCTGATGGACATTCGTCCCGACAGCGCCAATCTTCTTGTGGAGAACGAATTTCAAAGAGTCTTTCCCGACAAAGTTGCCGTCGGCAGTCTGATCGTTGTCAATCCCGGTGAAAAGATTCCCTTGGACGGCGAGATTCTGGAGGGCGAAAGCCTTTTGGATACGGTAGCGCTGACCGGTGAAAGCATTCCCCGCTCCGTCAAAGCGGGAGATCCCGTTTCGGCAGGCTGTATCAATATGAACGGTGTTTTGAAGATCCGTACCCAAAAGACGTTTTCCGAAAGCTCCGTTTCCAAAATCTTGGCCTTAATTGAGAATTCCGCCGAAGGCAAATCCGAAGCGGAGCGATTCATCACCCGCTTTGCCCGTTATTACACCCCCGTTGTGGTGATCCTTGCCCTTTGTCTCGCTGTGATCCCCCCTCTGTTCGGACAAGATCCGGGCCTTTGGATCCACAAGGCCATCACTTGCCTTGTGATCTCCTGCCCCTGCGCTTTGGTGATCTCCGTTCCGCTGACCTTTTTCGGAGGCATCGGCGGAGCAGGCAAAAACGGAATTCTGATCAAGGGGGCGGACAGCTTGGAAAAGCTCTCCCGACTGGATATTCTGGCATTCGATAAAACCGGCACGCTGACCCGAGGCACTTTTCGGGTCACCGCCATTCACCCCGAGATCATCTCGGAGGATCAGCTTTTGGAATTGGCCGCCACTTGCGAATATTATTCCAATCACCCCATCTCTCTTTCTCTGAAGGCCGCCTTCTCACGCGAGATCGACAAGGGCAGGATCGGCAGGATCACCGAGTACGCGGGCGAGGGGATTCAAGCCGAGGTGGACGGCAAGGAATATTACGTTGGTAACGAAGCTCTGATGCTTCATTTTGGCATACCGCTCACCCCCTGCCGATGCCATGACTGCAAGGGAACCGTGGTTCACGTTGCCGAAAAGGGAAGCTACCTTGGCCACATTCTGGTAGCCGATACCCTCCGAGAGGATTCTCTCGAATGCATTCACTCTCTGCGCGAGAGCGGCATCTCCCGTATGCTCTTGGTTTCGGGAGATCAACGGGACATTACGGAAAGCATTGCCGCTTCCCTTGATATCAAGGAATTTTACGCCCCTCTCCTTCCCGAGGAAAAGCACGGGATGATCTGCGAGATCCGCGAGAAAAATCCAAACCGCGTTTTGGCCTTTGCCGGAGACGGCATCAACGACGCTCCCGTTCTGGCGGAGGCGGATCTTGGCATTGCTATGGGCGGGATCGGTGCCGATGCGGCCATTGAAGCGGCGGACGTGGTTTTGATGGATGACAAGCCCTCCAAGATCCCTCTTGCCTTGCAGATCGCCAAAAAGACCTTGGGGATCGTTTGGCAGAACGTTATTCTTTCGGTGGGCATCAAGCTGTTCGTTTTGATCCCCAATATTTTTCTGGGAGAAGAGAGCGTTCCCTTGGCTCTTGCCGTGTTTGCCGACGTTGGCGTTTGTCTGCTGGCGATTTTGAATTCCACCCGCGCCCTGCACGTCCGCAGGAAAAAGAGCCGCTCCCACAAATAAAAAGCTCGTTATGGTAAAAAAGCGCAAGACCCTCATTTTAACGGGAAAGCTTTCCCGAGGGTCTTGCGCTATTTTTTTACAGAGAGGCCAAAACGGATTTGACGAAGGGCAGATCGTTGACCAAAAGCCCATCGGGCTCCATGGCAACAACCCTTTTGAGGCTTTCCTCATTGGGGAAGCCCACCTTGCATTCGGTTTCGGGACCGCCGGTCATCACCCAAAGCTCAACGCCCGCACTTTTTACGCGGGCAACGTTTTCGGGGGTCATCCACCGCTCCCACAAGCGAATGTAATTGACACCGTGGCGTGCGAATTCTTCAATATTCTCAGGCCCGTGAATAAAGCCCAAAACCTTTGCCTCGGGCAGACGCTCGCGGATCCGAACCAAACTTCTCACCTCGGTGATCCCGAAGGTGACCCGATCCTCATAGCCGTACTCCTCCACCAGATCCACCACCGACTCCAGCACGCTGTGGCTGTGATGCAGCAAAATAGGCGCGATCTCACAGCGGAAAAAATGATCCAAAAGGTGAGAGGGACAGGCGGGATCCTTCTTCAAGCGAAGGGACAGAAATTCCTCTGCCGTCACCTCACAGCAACGGCGGGGATCACCGTATTTTTTCATCAGATCCTTATCGTGAAAGACCGCCAAGCGCTGATCCGATGTATACTGCAAATCAAGCTCCACCAGATCCGCACCGTTTTTCAAGGCTTCTCTGGCAGAAAAAATGGTGTTGGAGGGATACAGCGTAGGGCCGCAGGCATGGGCGATCAGTTTCATGGCGATTCTCCTTTATTACACTTCCGTCTGATGGATCGAATGCATCGAATTTTCCGCAAAAAGCAGAAAATGGCGATCTTGAATTCCATCAAAGGATTGTTTTGGAAAGATTTGTATCAAGCCGATTCATCAGGTTTCGATCAAGACGGGAACGATCATAGGTCTGCGGCGGATACGACCGTAGAGGAATTTGGAAACCTCCTCCTTGACTCGGGAGCGAACGGAAGCAAAATCCATTCCGCTGCTGAGAGAATTCTCCAAAACGCGGCAGGCAAAGCTGCGGATCTCTTCAATGAGATCCTCGTTCTCCCGAACGTATACAAAGCCTCGGGTCACGATCTGCAGATCCCCGACCAAGAATTTTCCGTAGGAATCCACCGCGGCCACCACTGTAATGATGCCGTCCTCGGAAAGAAGCTTGCGATCCCGCAGAACCACACTTCCCACGTCACCGACGCCGAGACCGTCCACCAGAATCTTGCCCGAATCCACAGAGCCCGCAAATTCGGCCTTCGCACCGCCCTCGGAAAACTCAAGAACCTTTCCGATCTCGGAAATGAAAATATTCTCCTTGGGAACACCCACGTACTGGGCCAAAGCGGCGTTGCGGGCAAGGTGCTTGTATTCCCCGTGAACGGGCATAAAGAAGCGGGGCTTGGTCAGAGCAAAGATCAATTTGATCTCCTCCTGGCAGGCGTGGCCCGAAACGTGTACCTCGGCAATGCGATCGTACACCACCTCAACCTTTTTCTTCATCAGCTCGTTGATGATATTCCCCACGGTTTTTTCGTTACCGGGAATGGGATGTGCGGAGATCACCACCATATCCTCGGGGCAGATCTTGACCTGGCTGTGGGTGCCGAAGGCAATGCGGGACAGTGCGCTCATCGCCTCCCCTTGGCTGCCCGTGGTGATCAGCGTCACGTGGCGCGGTGGGATCTTCTTCAATTCCTCCGGCTGAACCAAGGTTCCCTCGGGAATGGTCATATATCCCAATTTGGAGGCGGTTTCCACAATGGTGGTCATACTTCTGCCGAGAATACACACCGCTCGACCGTATTTGATGCTGGCATCGATGATCTGCTGAACCCGATGAATGTTGGAGGAGAAGGTGGCAACGATCACCCGCTTGTCGTTATCGTGGAAGATCTGCTCCAAGCTGGTTCCCACCGTTCTTTCGCTGGGGGTAAAGCCCGTGCGCTCGCAGTTGGTGGAATCGGAAAACAGAGCGGTCACCCCGTCTCTCCCCAATTCACCGAAGCGAGTCAGATCGGTCATTTCACCGGAAATGGGGGTGGGATCGATCTTAAAATCTCCCGTGAATACCAGAACCCCTGCGGGGGAATCCACCGCAAAGGCCACGGAATCGGCAATGGAATGGTTCACACCGATGAATTCCACCGAGAAATCCCCGACGGAAATCACGTCGCCCACCGAGGTCACACGCAGATCCACCTGCCCCAAGAGGCCGAATTCCGAAAGCTTGTTTTCCACAATGCCGAGGGTCAATTTGGTTCCGTAAATGGGCACGGCGATCCGCTGCATCACATACGGAATGGCGCCGATGTGATCCTCGTGGCCGTGGGTCAGAAAGATTCCGCGGAGCTTTTCCTTGTTTTCCTCCAGATACTTCACATCCGGGATCACAAGGTCGATTCCGGGCATCCCGTCATCGGGGAAGCCCATTCCGCAATCGATCACGATCATATCCCGATCGCTTTCCACCACGGTCATATTCTTTCCGATTTCTCCGAGTCCTCCCAGCGGAATCACGCGGACCTTTCCGTTTTGTGCCGTGGGACGGGCTTTTCTTTTCGTACTTTTTTGGCGGGCGGCCTTCTTTTCCTTTTCCACTTCAATTTCCAAGGGCATGGCCTCTTCTTTTCTTTTTTTCGGTTCCGTTTTGCTTTTGCCGCCTTGGCGAGGCTTATTCGCTTCGCTTCGGGCAGGATCCTTTTTGCGGGAGACGGCCTTTTTGCCGTCCTTCTTCGATTTTTCCGCTTCTCTCATTCGAAGGATCTCCTGTTCTACCGTCATCTCCTTTTTTTCCTCTTTGTTGCGGGAACGGAAGATTTTTTTGACGGTTTTCTTTTTCTTATGTACGGGAAGGCTCTTACCTTCCCCGAATTGCTTTTTCGATTTCATTTAATTTTCCTCTGTATTGGAATGCACCTTCCAGTGCCGCCTCACAGCTGACACTTTCCGATATGATTCTGATTTCGTAAAATCCCGGACGAATCTGCACGCTTCCCTCTCGCGGGATTCCGCCCTTTCCCGCCGCCGCAAGAAGCCTTGCCTTGGTTGCCTCTTCGGGGCAATAGCGCAGACGGCTGATATAAAGATCGGGGGTCGCTGAAAATTCCGCTTTGATGGTTTCGCTGTCTTTGTTTTGAAAATAATGCATCAATTCGGCCGCAAGAAAGCTTTTATCATACAGCATTCTTTCCTTTACGGCCAATGAACGCTCTTTTTCCTCTTGATTGACGGTATTGTTGAAGGAAAAGCGGCTGACCTTGCCGCCTCGGCTTTCGATGTGCTCGGTGAAAAAGGCGGGGGCGGTATCGGGCAAAACGAAGGCTCTCTTCCCTTCTTCCATTTTCCGATCGATCACGTAGAGCCTTGCCTTTTCCGTATCGGCGATTTTTTCTCCGTCCAGAAAGCATTTCAAAGAGCGGTCAAAAATTTCGAAGCTCAATCCCTTTCCTCTGGTTTCATTGTATGCACGCCAGCGGGATTTTATGGCGGCTTCCCGAACAAGCCGTGCACCCTTTCCTCCGAAGCCGATCTCTCGAAGAGCGCCGTCTCCCATGGCTTCCGAGAGCGCATAGCGGTACAACTCCGAAATGCCGTCGTCATAGCGTATTTTTCCCCGTAGCGGAGCGGCGCCGTCCTCTTCCTCGGCAAAAAAGCGCGCCAGGCGAAGCGTGTCCCGACGGGAAGGAGGGAAGCCATCCTCCCGCAGAGCAAAAAACAGTCCTCGTTCGTTTTCCGCCGATACAAATACGCCCGGCAAGGCGCGGGTCTGCATTCCGAAGGAGGCCAATTCCCAATCTCCTCGGCCCAAAAGGAGCGCGTTCTGCCCTCCCTTGATCACTCCGCCGGCAAACAAGGTGGCAAAATAGGCGCTGCTCTCCCGATCCTCCTCCCACAAAACGGCAATATCACAGCCGTAGGCTCGGGCAAAGGCGTAGCCAAGCCGTTCGGAATCCCGCCCGTCCAGGCCTGCCTCTGTGGCAGTGGCGGCGCCGCGCTCGGTGAAGACCAGACCCTCCTCCTCAAAGGGAAGGCGGCGATCCACCACGGAAAAGGGAGGATATTTTTGGTTCGGTCGGGTCACGGCACCGCGCTGAACGGCACTTTTGGCGCCCAAAACGCCCCCGGGGAGCACGGCGCCCTCCCGAGAAACGCGGCATTCCTCGCACAAAACGGCATCCTGCACCAAGGCCCCCTCTGCCACGTGCACCTTTTCCATAATCAGAGCCCCGCGCACGCGGCTCCCTGCGGCCAAATGCGCCCCCTCTCCGATCACGGATCCCGATTGCAGCTGCGCGCCCTCTTCCACCGTGGCGCTGTGGGAAACGAAGCTCTTTCCCTTGCCGTCGGAGGAGAGAACCATCCTCCCGCTCTCCGGCAAAAAGATTTTAGCCTTTCCTTCCATCACATCCAGATTGCAACGGTAAAGGGTGTGAATCCTCCCGATATCACACCAATACCCCTCGGCCTTATAACCGAAAAGGGAATACCCCTCCTTCAACAAAAGGGGAAAAAGATCATGAGAAAAATCGAATACTCCCTCCGAGGGGATTCGATCCAGAACCTTGGGGGACAAAATATAGACCCCCGTATTCACCAAATCGGAAAAGGTCTCCGACCAATCGGGCTTTTCGGAAAAGGCGAAAATTCTTTCAAAGGCATCGGCCAGAACCACGCCGTATTCCAGCGGTGTTTTCACGCTGGAGAGGACGATGGTCACGTCGGCCTTCTTGTTTCTGTGAAATTCAAGGCGCGGGTCAGATCAAAATCGCAAAGAGCGTCTCCGCTCATCACCAAAAAGGCATCCTCCCCCAGCAAATGCTCCTGCAACACCTTCACACCGCCCGCTGTTCCCAGGGGCTTTGTTTCGTGAGAATAGGATAAACTCATTCCGAAGGCATCGTTTCCGTAGCGGGAACGAATGTGCTCCTCCAGATAATGGGTGGTCACGTAGCACTCGGTGACGCCGTGGTGCGCCAAAAGAGACAGACAGTAATCCATCACGGGACGCGCCAAAACGGGAACCAAGGGCTTGGGTCTTGTATCGGTAATGGGTCGCAGTCTTTCACCGCGACCGCCGGCTAAAATAACAGCTTTCATAGCATCCTCCTGTGAGCTTCTGATACTGTTATTTTTTCCTCAGAGAAAGATGCTTATTCCGCAAAACCGATACAAATCCCGAAAATGATATCAAAGCAAAGAACGGTTCAGCCGTTTTTTCAGTATGAAAACGGATCGGAAGGAAACTCCTTGAGCTTTTTACACCAAAGGCATCCATCCTTCTCCAGAATTTCGCCCAACGCGAAAAACACCCCTTTGCGGTACAGCCGCACCCGAGAGCCTGCCTCGACGTCGATGGAGGGCAATTTGGAAAGAGAGACCTCGCATCCGTTTGCAATGAGGCGGGCAAAAAAATCAGGCAGAGCCAATACGGGATGGGCAAAGAACAGCGTTTCGGTGGGGATCAAAAGAGATTCCCGCTCGGCCAAGGTCATTTTTTCCAGATCTTCCAAAAAAACGGCTTCGGAGGAGGAAAAGCTTCCGCTTTTTTCCCGTTCCAGGGCACTCATCGCCCCCAAAACACCGATCCGATCGCAAAGATCGGTCAGAAGGGTTCGAATATAGGTTCCCTTGGAAACCCCGATCCGAAAGACCGCCTCCCCTTCCCCGAAGGAAAGCAGATCAAAAAAATGAACGAAAACGGGACGAGCCTTGCGCTCCACAACCATTCCCGCGCGGGCATATTCATACAGCTTTTTGCCGTTCACCTTCACCGCCGAATACATAGGCGGGATCTGATGATACAGCCCCAAAAAGCCCTTGGTGCCCTCCTGCACCGTTTCCTTCGGCGGAACAAGAGCGTTTTCCTCCAAGGTCCTCCCCCAAACGTCCTCGGTATCGGTTCGGATCCCGAAGCGGAGCGTGGCACGGTACACCTTGATTTCGGAGGGGATCAGATCGTTGGCCTTCACGGCGTTTCCCACGAGAATGGGCAACACACCCGTAGCCTCGGGATCCAGCGTTCCCGTGTGTCCGACCTTTTTGGTGCCGAAAAGCCTTCGGATACGGGCCACCGCATCGTGTGAGGTGTAGCCCTTTTCCTTATAAAGATTCAAAATACCGCTTTTCAAGAAAGCCTCCTCTCGGCCTCCTGCAGTACACGGGAAAGAACCTCTTTTTCGTCTCCCTCCACGGTACAGCCCGCCGCGGCTCGGTGTCCGCCGCCGCCGAAATGAGCGCAAAAAGCGGCGGCATCAAAGGCCTCCTCACTGCGAACGGAGATCTTGAAGACCCCCGATTCCCGTTCCTTGAGCACGACGGAAACCAAAACGCCCTCCAGCTTTCGGATCACGTTGATCACCTGATCCAATTCCTCATAGGAGGCGCCCAGCCTTTTCTGCTCCGCCAAGGAAACCGAAAGATAAGCCACCCGATTGTCGGCAAAAAGGCCCACTTCTCTTGCCGCGTAGCCCTCGATCATCATTTCCTTGGGGGTCTTGGTTTCAAACAAGCGCTTATTGATCCGATAAAACGCCCCTTCTTCGGCAAAAGAAGCCAAAAGGGCGGCCGCCCGATAGCAGTTTTCATTGGTATTGGAATAGCGGAAACACCCCGTATCGGAAACCAAAGCCGTATACAGCGCTTCGGCCAAATAAGCGTCCGGAGAAACGGGAAGATAGCCGATCAGATCCAGAATGATCTCCCCGCAGCTGGCAGAATCGGCATCCACGTAGTGATGCTTTGCCGAAACGGTGTTGATCCGATGGTGATCCAAGGCCAGATCGATCCGATCGGCAAAATCAGCCCCGCAAAGCATTTCGGGAGAAGCAATATCCACCGTGATGAAAAAAGAAGGCTCAAAATCCGCCTCAAAGGCTTCCTTTTCCACCAGATAGGAAAAACGCTCCCCGAAGGGATCGGGACAGAAGATCGCCACCTGCTTTCCCATTTTCCGAAGCGCATGCCCAAGAGCGTGGGCAGAGCCGCAAGCGTCGCCGTCGGGAGAGCGGTGACACGCCACAAGGACCCGATCGACAACCGGGTCTTGAAGCAGATTGGCTATTTTTTTCAGTTCGATTTCATTTTTCATCAATCTTTAATTCCTTCAGCACCTCGGCAATATGCGCTCCGTGCTCGGCAGAACGATCGTGAATGAAGATCAATTCGGGGGTTTGGCGAAGATTCAGTTTGGCGGCAAGGCAGGTGCGGATATATCCCGCCGCGCTTTCCAGACCCTTCTGCACCTCCGCGGGCGAACCGGTAATGGTTCCGAAATACACCTTGGCGTATTTCAGATCCGGTGTTACCCGAGCGGCATTCACCGTGACAAAAGCGGAGCTGACGCGGGGATCCTTCACGTTACGGATGATCTCTTCCAAAGCGTGAGCCACCGAATCGGAAATCCGCTCCAATCTATGATTCATAATACCTCTTTATTTCAGTTCTTGATTTCTTCCATCACGTAGGCTTCCAAAACGTCACCCACGTGAATATCGTTGAATTTTTCCAGGCCGATACCGCACTCGTAGCCCTGAGCCACTTCCTTGGCATCATCTTTGAATCGCTTCAGAGAAGAAATCTTGTCCTCAAAAATGACCACGCTGTCACGAAGCACGCGGATCATGGCGTTGCGGGCGATCTTTCCGTCCAAAACGTAAGAACCGGCAATCACACCCACACCGGGCACGCGAATGGTTTGGCGAACCTCTGCCTGACCCAAAACGTTTTCCTTGAAGGTGGGGGCAAGCATACCCTTCATAGCCTTTTCGATCTCCTCCAGGCACTCGTAGATAATGCGGTAGGTGCGGATATCCACTCCCTGAAGGGCGGCGCTTTCCGTAGCACCGCGATCGGGACGGACGTTAAAGCCCACGATAATGGCATCGGAGGCGGCGGCCAGCATCACGTCGTTCTCGGTGATGCCGCCCACGGCATTGTGGATGACCTTCACCTTCACCTCTTCGCAGGAGAGCTTCTCCAGGGAAGCCTTGACGGCCTCCGCACTGCCCTGCACGTCAGCCTTGACGATGATATTCAGATTCTTCACGCCTTCCTTCATCTGGCTGAAGAAATCCTCCAGGCTCACCTTACCGTTGGCCTTGAATTCCTCTTCCTTCTGCTGGTTCTTTCTCTGATCGGCCAATTCTCTGGCCATTTTTTCATCCTTCACGGCGTTGAAGATATCGCCTGCACCGGGAACCTGATCCAAGCCGAGGATCTCCACGGGAACGCTGGGGCCGGCGCTCTTCATATTTCTTCCCTTATCGTCGGTCATGGCACGGACTCTGCCCACGGCACCGCCCGCAATGATCACGTCACCCACGTGAAGGGTACCGTTCTGAACCAGAACGGTGGCAACGGGGCCTCTTCCCTTATCCAATTTGGCTTCGATAACGGCACCCTTGGCCTCGCGGTTGGGGTTGGCCTTCAGATCGGCCATCTCGGCCACCAGAAGGATATTCTCCAAAAGATCGGGAATTCCCTTTTTGGTCAAAGCGGAAACGGGAACGCAGATCACGTCGCCTCCCCATTCCTCGGGTACCAGATCGTACTTGGTCAATTCCTGCTTGATGGTATCGGGATTGGCACCGGGCTTATCCATTTTATTGATGGCAACGATGATGGAGACCCCTGCGGCTTTGGCGTGGTTAATGGCCTCTACAGTCTGGGGCATAATACCGTCATCGGCGGCCACCACCAGAATGGCAATATCGGTCAATTGAGCGCCGCGGGCGCGCATAGCGGTAAAGGCGGCGTGGCCGGGAGTATCCAGGAAGGTGATGGGCTTGCCCTCCACCTCGATGCGGTAGGCACCGATGTGCTGGGTGATACCGCCTGCCTCGCCTGCGGTAACGTTGGCGTGGCGAATGGCATCCAGAATGGAGGTCTTACCGTGGTCAACGTGACCCATTACCACCACAACGGGGCTTCTGGTCTCCAATTCTTCTTCTCCGTCGGCTCTTTCGTCAATGAGCTTTTCTTCGATGGTTACCACCTTCAGGGGCTGTGCCTCACTGCCGAATTCATCGGCAACCAAGGCGGCCGTATCGAAATCAATGCTCTGGTTGGCCGTTGCCATAGCGCCCATCATCATCAATTTTTTCATGACGTCGGCCGTGGTAACACGCAATTCCTTGGCCAGATCGGAAACCACAACGCTCTCGGGCAAAAAGATCTGCGCGGGAACGGTGGCTCTCACCACCTCGTGGGCGTGCTTCTTCTTTTCGCCGCGGCGGGGACGGCGGATCTGAGGACGGCGGCGGGAGGAATCGCTTCCGAATTCATAGTTCTTCTCATCATATTTGGAAAGATCGATATCCACGATTTTGGTATCGATGATACGGGTTTCCTTCTTTTTGGCAACGAATTCCGTTTTGGGTCCGTCGAAAACGGGGGTAAATCCTGCGGAGGGAGCGCGCTTTTCACCCTTGTCTTCACGTTTTTTATCCTTCTTATCTGCCTGTCCGGGACGGGCGGAGGCAAAACGGTCGTTTTTCTCCTGCTTTTTCTTGTCGGAATGTTGCTTCTCGGCGCTGTTCTTAGCAGCCTTTTCGGCAGCAGCTTTTTCCGCAGCAGCTTTTTCGGCAGCAGCTTTTTCGGCAGCGGCCTTCTCGGCAGCGGCCTTCTCGGCAGCGGCCTTCTCGGCGGCGGCTTTTTCGGCGGCGGCTTTTTCGGCAGCGGCTTTTTCGGCAGCGGCTTTTTCGGCAGCGGCTTTTTCCGCGGCGGCTTTTTCGGCAGCAGCCTTCTCCTCCTGCTCCTTTGCGGTGTCCTTCACCTTGTATTTTCCGTCAATGTAATCGTTAATATTCTCCACAACGTAACGATCCATCAATTTCTGCAGAGCATAGCTGACCTCGTCGGCATCCAAAACGCCGCCGGTCTGCTTGGTCATCCCCAAATCGGAAAATACCGCGGTCAAATCCTTCGATTTGATTTCAAGATCCTTCGCAAGTTGACTGATTTTCACTGTATCTGCCATAAAATCCCTCCAAACGCTTCACAAAGAAGCCAAAACTAAATTCAAAAACTCATGCGGGACAGAAGCGCAAACCGTTTCTGCCTGCTTGCCCAGACATTGCCCGAATTCCGCCTTGGTCAGCGAGATCCGTTTGACGGGAACCCCCCGATGCTCGGCAAGAGAAGCAATTTTCTTTTCCGCGTTTTCCGCGGCATCCGAGGCCAGGAGAACCACGGCGGCCTTCCCCTTGCGGATCTCCTCCTTCACCAGATACACTCCGGTGGTGATCCGACCCGCACGGCAAACCAAGCCCAAGGCTCCGGCAATTCTTTCCTTACTCATTCCGCAAGCTTTCCTCCAGAGCCAAATAGATCTCCTCGGGAATCGAAACCTCTAAATTCTTTTCCAGCCGCTTTGCCTTTTTGGCCTTGGAAAGACAGCTTTTCTTCGGGCAGAGATAAACTCCGCGACCATTGGCCTTTCCCGTTTCGTCCAAAAGGATCTGCCCCTCGGGGGTTCGGACCACACGGACGAATTCCTTTTTCGGCTTTTGCTCGTTACAGCCCACACAGCGGCGAAGCGGTACTTTTTTCACCTTCATGCTTATGCCTTGATATCGATCTTGTAGCCGGTCAATTTGGCCGCCAGGCGAACGTTCTGCCCTTCCTTACCGATGGCAAGAGAGAGCTGCTCGGGAGCCACGGTAACAAGCGCAGATCTTCCTTCTGCCAGCTCCACGTCCAAAACGGTGGCGGGCGCAAGGCTTGCGGCGATAAAGCGTTCGGGCTCTTCACTGTATTTGATCAGATCGATCTTTTCCCCACGGATCTCACCGAGAATGCTTGCGGTTCTCATTCCCTTCACACCGACACAGCTGCCCACGGGATCCACGTTATCATCGCGGGAATACACAGCCACCTTGGTTCTGCTTCCGGCCTCTCTGGCAACGGATTGAATGATGACTGTTCCGTCCTGGATCTCGGGGATCTCCAATTCGAAAAGACGCTTGATAAAATTGGGGTGGGTT
The DNA here is from genome assembly GCA_017507325.1 of Clostridia bacterium. Classification (GTDB taxonomy): domain Bacteria; phylum Bacillota; class Clostridia; order Oscillospirales; family SIG627; genus RGIG5579. Next base: position 30,000 of record JAFWBD010000030.1, read on the forward strand.
CTGGAAAGCACGATCACGGGATTTCGGGTATCCTTTCTGACCTCGCACACGTAAACCTTCACGTGGTCGCCCACCTTGAAGCGATCGCCGGGGAGCTGCTCGGCACGAACGAGGGTTGCCTGCGTATTTTCGAATTCCAGGATCACGTTGCCCGTCATCCGTTCAATGATCACGACGGTACCGGTGATGATCCCTTCCGTCTTCTTTTCATATTCCTCGATCAAACGGCCGCGCTCTGCCTCACGGATGGCCTGCACAATGACCTGCTTGGCATTCTGTGCGGGAATTCGACCGAAATTCTTCGGCTTGAATTCATATTCCTGAATATCGCCGACCTTGGCTCTTTTGGACTTCTGGCGGGCAGATTCCAGATCGATCTCGCAGGAAGGATCCTGAACCTCCTCCACCACCGTCATCAAACGGTACATCTTCACGTTGCGCTTCACCGGATCGATCACAACACGGACGTTGGATTCATTGTTGTTTTCTTTTTTATAGCCGGTCAGAAGAGCGGCCTCTACCTTTTCCAGCATAAATTCCTTGGGAATTCCCTTTTCTCTCTCCAGTGCTTCCAGCGCATCAAAAAATTCATTGTTCATAATTTTGATCCTTTCCCGATTCAAAACTTACAGATTTTCATATACCGTGGTGACCTTGGCCACCGCATCCTGCCCGAAGGACTTTTCTTCACCGTTTTCCAAGCCCAGAACCAGCCCCTCTTCTCCATAGGAAATGAGGGTTCCGACCAAGCTTTTTTTACCGTCCGCAGGGGCATACAGCTTCACGCAAACCTTTTTTCCGAGATAAAAGCGGAAATGCTCCGCACGGGAGAGCTCCCGCTCCAACCCCGCAGAGGACACCTCCAGATAATAGCTGTCCGAAATGGGATCCTCCCGATCCAGAATGGGGCTGAGCAATCGGGAGATCTTTTCGCAATCATCCAAATCGATGGCCTTGGTGCGATCCGTATTCTCAATGGTGACCAAAAGATTGAAATCCGCACCCTCCTTGAAATAATCCACGTCCCAAAGCAAATATCCGGCTTCCTCCACCGGACCGCGGATGAGATCCTCTACCTTGGCGGCAATTTTACCGCGCCCTTTTTTTTCAGCCACGCTTCACCTCATAAAAAAAGTCCTAACACAGCAAAGTGAGTAGAGCGGAAATCCACTCTACTCCCATACAACCTTATCGTACCCTTATTTTACCACAGTCACAAGAAAAAAGTCAAGAACTTTTTTGCTTTCTGTTGAAAAATTCCCGTTTTGGCATGATAATCATCACCGAAAACCGCCATCTTCGGTATTTTGCCTGCATGTTACCGCAAGGAGAAGAGTCTCTTTGCGGCAAAAAGCCGTCCCTCCCACCGATCTTCGGGAAGAGACGGCTTTTTTTTGCTCGGTATTCGGCCGAAAGAATTTGCCTTATGCCTCGATCTTGCCGCTGCGCACCAATTCAAAATCCTCCTCAATCTCCTTGGAGGGAGCCTTGGTGACAAGAGATACCACTACGATGCAGATGGCAGAGAAGATGAAGGCGGGAAGCAATTCGTAAATGGCGAAAACACCGCCGAGCTTACTGATGAGAAGCTTCCAGATAAAGACCATGGCACCGCCGCTGACCATACCCGCCACAGCACCGGCACGGGTGGTTCTCTTCCAAAAGAGGGAGAAGAGCATCAAGGGGCCGAAGGTAGCACCGAAGCCTGCCCAGGCAAAGGAAACGATGGAGAAGATCACGCTGTCTTCATCCAAGGCGATCACCACACCTACCAAGGTGAGAACCAGCAGGGTGATGCGGCTCATCAGCATAACCTCTTTGTCCTTGGCATTCCTTTTCACAATGCCTTGGAAAATATTCTTGGCGAAGGCAGAGGCGGCAATGAGCAGATACGAATCGGAGGAGCTGATGGTGGCGGCCAGAATGCCGGCCATCACAAAGCCTGCAATAATAGGAGGCAAAAAGCTGGTGGAAAGGGTAATAAAGATGTTCTCGGCACCGGACTTGGTCAGATGCGCCACGGGGTAGAGGTGACGGCCCACGATACCGATAAAGACGGCAACGCCGAGAGAGATGACCACCCAGATCATAGCAATGCGACGGGAGCGCTTCAATTCATCCTCCTTGCGGATGGCCATAAAGCGAAGAAGAACCTGAGGCATACCGAAGTATCCGAGACCCCAAGCCATTGCGGAGCAAACGGTCAGAAGAGAATATCCTCCCGCCTCGCCGAAGACGGGCTTGCCGTTTTCCACAAGCTGGGTTCCCTCCTCCAAAACGGGGGTGGCAATGCCGAAAAATTCCAAAAATCCGGGGATCTGCTTGGCGTTTTCCACCACGGCACCAATGCCGCCTGCGGAAATCACGCTGATGATCACGATCACCGTCAAGGCCGTCAGCATGACGATGGCCTGCATAAAGTCGGAAATGCTCTCGGCCAAAAAGCCGCCCAGAAGGGTGTACAGCAAAACGAACACGGCACCCAGGATCAGCATAGCCTGATAGGGCATTCCGAAGAGGGCGGAAAAGAGCTTGCCGCAGGTTACAAAGCAGCTGGAGGCATACACCGTAAAGAAGATCAGAATGAAAGCCGCGGAGATCAGCATAATCCACTTTTTGCTTTCACGGAAGCGGTTGGAAAAGAATTCGGGAAGGGTAATGGCGTTGCCCGCACGAACGCTGTAGCGGCGCAAACGGCGGGAAACGATCAGCCAGTTAAAATAGGTACCCACCGCAAGACCGATGGCGGTCCAGGCGGCATCGGCAAGGCCGCACCAGTAGGCAACACCGGGCAGGCCCATCAAAAGCCATCCGCTCATATCGGAGGCCTCGGCGCTCATTGCCGTGACCCAAGGGCCGAGCGAACGACCGCCCAAGAAATATTCCTCGGAATTTTTGTTGGCGCGCTTGGCATAATACACGCCGATGAAAATGACCGCCGCCATATAAAGCACCATAGCGATCAAAATCTGAATGGAATCACCGTTCATATTCAGTCTCCTTTTCTGCATCAAGAATCGTTTTTTGAATAAAAAAGTTTTTTAATTTTATCACACTTTTTTTCGAAAAGCAACATTTTTTCAAAAAATATGAATTTTTTTGCAAAAAAATCATCTCATCACGCCGAAAAAAGGAAAGAAATCCGTTTTTTGAAGTCCCCGAAAAAAACGCATCAAAAAAAGCAAAACGCTCTTTACTTTTCTTGCTTTTTGACTTATAATCAAAAAAATTGCATTTTTGGAGGAAAGCAATATGCAGAAAAAGCTTTTTGCTCGCCACCCCATCGGAAATCCCGATCGGACCTGGCGACAGGACCATTTTCTTTTGGGTGTTTCAAACCCCGGCCCCACCGGTCTTGAGGTAAGAGATCCCATCCGTTTGGAAAAGACCCGAAGAGGTGTGGAAACCGCCGTAAAGGCAGGCTTCAATCTGCTGGAAATGCTGTGGGCCAGTCCCGAGCAAGGCTTGGAGATCCTGCGCACCGCCGAGAGATTGGGTGCCAAGGTGGTTTATCAAAACCTTCGCCGCTTCGGTGGTATGGGCTTCACAAAAAAATTTCTCAACGAGGACAACGACCTTGCGGGCACCATCCGTGATACCAAGCAGTGGAATTGCATTGCCGGCTACTACGTATACGACGAGCCCATCAACGAGGATCAGCGCAAGGTAACAAAGGAGCTCATTGAAATCGTGGAAAAGGAATGCCCTCACCTTCTCCCCTACACGGTTGCCGCCGCCAAGGATTATTACATCGATCCCCTGGCTGATGAGGTCAACCCCGCTCAGCTTTCCTTTGACAGCTATCCCTTCGGCAACATCGGCCAGCAATTGGAGGCCGCGGATCAATTGGATCACTGCAATCTGTGGCTGACCTTTGAGATCGCCCGCAAGGCCGCCGAGCGCATCAGTGCCCCCTTCTGGTTCTATTATCAGGGCCACGAATTGTTCTATCATCCCAGCTTTGACCGCTATACCTTCGCCGCCTCCCGTATGATGGCCAACGCCGCCATTTTGTACGGCGCCAAGCAGATCTCCAGCTACGTGGAATTCGACGGTTACGTGGATCCCGCCACGGGCGGCCCCGGCGTTCACTTCGAGGAGCAAAAGACTCTCAACGAGGAGACCGCCAACCTGGGCAACACGCTGATGGCTCTGCACTGCAAGCGCGTGATTCACGATAAGAGCGTGGTGCTCCTTTCCAAATACAAGGAAGAGTGGGAGAAAACCGTCCTCACCATGGCAGACAGCGAATATCTGGAGGGCGAATTGCCCCACCGTCTCTCCGTTTCCGAAATGGAGGATGAATACGGCCACCGTTACCTTGCGGTGCTCAACCGTGATTACCGTCAGGAGATCCACTACTGCTTAAAGCTCAAGGAGGCCTCCAACGTTTACCGCACCTCCGAGAAGGACGGTCAGGAGACCCTCGTATACAACGACGTATTGAAGCTCCGCGGTCATCTGTCTCCCGGAAGCATTGCCCTTTATCGACTCCAGCCCGCAGCAGACGAGCCCTACACCGTGGAATACTATCTGGATAAATAAAAGCATCTTAAAAAAAGTCAGCTCCCCTTCCCTTTGGAAGGAGAGCTGTTTTTATCGCTTATCGGGGCAAACGAACGGGAGAAAAGGCCATCATATCGTTGTAATAGGCCATATAGGGCGGCGTGGTCTCAAAGGGAGGCTGCGTTTTCAGATAGGCGTTGAATTCCTCCAAAAGCCTCTGCAAGCGGACCTCGTCCTCTCCCTCGGGGACGATGCGGGTATAGCCCAGGGAAATGTGAAAATGATAGGAATCGTGTCCGGGGAGGCGCAAACCGATGGCATCGGCCACGGCATCGCGGAAATCCAGCAGGATTTTTTCCTGCTTTTCATCCGCAGGCAAAAGGCGGGCAACCATACAGGACTTTCCGCATTTTACACAGTCAAAGCGCATACGGATCCTTCCGGGCATAGCGGCAGAGGCCACGGCGGCGGAAATATAATCATCCACCTCATCCATGGGAAGATCCTTGGGAAGACGGGCGGGCCAGAACTCATCGCTGCGGACCTGATCGTTCAGGCCGCGGATCACGGTCATATGATAGCTGTCCTCGGGAAGCAGGATCAAATGGGAATCCAACCCCTCCTCCAGCACACGCTTTCTTAAATGAAGCATCACCTCGTAGGCGGCGGATTCGGGGGTAACGTCTGCCACCACGGTATTTCCCGGATAGCGTCGAACGGAGCCGTCCTCATAAAATTTTCTGCCGATGTCTTTTCCGTACATATTCATTCTCCTTTCGCCCACCGGGGGTCGGTGGGAAGCAGGGTCTCAAAGCGAGCGATCTCCTCGGCTTCTCTTTCCCCTGCATATTTTCCCTGCAAAAACAGCTCGGCAGCTTCACCGAAGCGCCTCCACGAGTCTGCCTCTCCGTCGGGACAAATGGGATAAAAGAGCACGCCGTTTGTATGAGCGGCCTCCCGATCCCCCGGCGCGTCGCCGATCATCAAAACGTGTCCCCGGGGATAGCGGTCCTTCAGAGAAGCAATGATCTCCTTTTTGGTTCCGCTTTCCTGCCCCTCCACCGAGGCGGTGAAGCGCAAAAGACCGTGCTCCTTCCATTCCCGCTCCAGCGCCTCGTAGGGCGTTGCGGATACCACGACGATATCGGCCACGGAGCTGAGCGCTTCCAGGCATTCTCTCACGTAAGGGAAGGGGGGGACGCCGAACACCAATTCGGCTATGCGGGCATTGACGTCCGCAGACCACGCAAGGATCCCCTCGAATTCCTCTGCACATTCGGGATGCACCCTTCGGTATTCCTCCAAGGCGGCGTTACTCAAGGCCCCGCCCTCGGACACGTAGCGCTCAAGATGCGGCAGGGCAGGCGGCGTAAAGCCCCGAAGCTGTACCTCCTTGCGGAGACGCAGTACCTCCAGTGCACGAAGCAGGGCGCGCAGGCGATGAATGCCGCGGGTTGCGGAATAAAGATTGGTAAAATCCCAGGCGTCTCTGGCGTATTTGGAAACGGCCTGCAAACGGAAATGTCGGATAAAAGAGGGACAAAAGCATTCCTTGTGCTTAACCTCCATGGTATCGAAAACACAGCCGTCCGAATCGATACAAATCAAAAAATCCTTTTTCATATTTCCCCCTACAGCACGTATTTTTCAAAAGCATCTGCCAAGCCGTCTTCGGTGTTAAAGGCGGTAACATCATCGGCAAGCTCACGGATCTCAGCGGGGGCATTTCCCATGGCCACGCCGATGCCGCAAGCCTTTAAAATGCCGAGATCGCTGCTGCTGTCCCCAATGGCAAGGGTTTCCTCGTACGAAATCCCCGCGGCCTTCAAAACCGCATCGGTGGCCCGAAGCTTATCCAGCGTACAGTGGGAAAACTCCATATCCTTTCCTGCGCCGGGGCGAGTATGGCGGACAAAGCCCGTGGCGGTGACCGCCTCGTACAAGGGCTTCTGCAGATTCTCGGGGATGCCGTAAAGATTCATTTTCTCCACCTGCACCCCGTGCTTTCGGATATATTCCGAGGGGCACTCCATGGAGGTGTAGCACTCATCTCGAACGTACCACACGTGGTGCAAGGGGACCTGCGTCTCCTTCAGGTGATCCGTTACCGCCTTTTCCAGATAAATGGTTCCGTTGGCGGCAATTTCATTGTACAGCCCCTTCCCTTCCAGAATTTCCATTAATCGGGCCGATTCCTCTGTGGGGATCAGATCCTCGTATAAGCTGACCTTTTTTTCCAAATCGATGGCGCGGGCTCCGTGACAGGTGACAAAATAGCGCAGACCCGTTTGGGTCAAAAGCTGGGGCGGAAGCATATCGTAGACCCGCCCCGTGCAGGGAATGACCGTGATCCCCTTTTCAATGGCCCGTTGAACGGCTCTCATATTGCGAACGGAAACCGCCACCTGGCTGTTTCCCAAAAGGGTTCCGTCCATATCCATCAAAACCGCTTTGATCTTCATTTGATATCTCCGCCGTCTTCCAAGCCGAAATAGCGCGCGGCGTTACCGTAGCAAATATCCCGCACGATCTGCCCCAAGGCCTTTTCGTCATTGGGGTATTCTCCGTCCTCCACCCACTGTCCCAAAAGGTTGCAGAGGATTCTTCTGAAATATTCGTGACGGGTATAGGAAAGAAAGCTTCTGGAATCGGTGAGCATTCCCACGAAATTTCCCAGAACCGAAAGGTTGGCCAAGGATCTCAGCTGAGCCTCCATCCCCGATTTGGTATCGTTGAACCACCAGGCAGAGCCGTGCTGAACCTTACTCGGAACCCCGCCTCCCTGAAAAGAACCGATCACCGTATCGATCAATTCATTGTCGTGGGGATTCAAAGAATAGATAATGGTTTTGGGAAGGGCATCCTTTTTCTCCAGTGCGTCCAAAAAGCTCACCAGAGCTCCTGCGCATTCCTTGGTGGAAATGCAATCGAAGCCCGTATCGGGGCCCAATTCTTCAAATTTCTTCGTGTTTCCGTTACGGCGCACCCCGTAATGCAACTGCATCACAAGGCCTCTCTTGGCATATTCCTCTCCGAGGAACAGCAAAACGGAGGTTTTATAGGCATCCGCCTCCTCCAGGGAAAGCGTCTCTCCCGCCATGGCACGGCGAAAGATCTCCTCGATCTTTTCCTCCGAAGCGGGGGCATATACCACGTAGTCCAAGCCGTGATCCGTGGCGCAACAGCCCAAGGAGCAAAACAGATCCAAACGGCGCGCCAAGGCCTTTTTCACGTCAGCGGCGCTTTCGATCTTCATCTCGGCGGCCGCCGCCAATTTCCCGATATATTCCGCAAAGCCCGCCTTTTCGATATTCACCGCCTTATCGGGACGGAAGGAGGGCTTCACCGCTACGTCAAAATCCTTTTCCTCCCGCAAAAGCCGATGCCACTCCAAGGAATCGATGGGGTCATCGGTGGTGCCAATCATTTTCACCCCGGAATTCTTGATGATGCTGCGGGCACTCATCTCCTCGGAGCGAAGACGCTCGTTGCAAATGCGATAGACCTCCTCGGCGGTCTCTTCGTTCAGAACCCCGTCGTAGCCGAAATAGCGCTTCAGTTCCAAATGAGTCCAATGGTACATGGGGTTTCCGATGGCACGGGGGAGCATCTTGGCAAATTCCAGGAATTTCTCGTAAGGATCGGCTTCTCCCGTAATCTTGTCTTCTGCCGTACCCATGGTGCGGATCAAGCGCCACTTATAATGATCGCCCCCCAGCCAGATCTCGGTGACGTTTTCAAAACGCTTATTCTCATAGATCTCCCGAGGATTCAAATGGCAATGATAATCTGCAATGGGCATTCCCTCGGCGTAGCCGTGGTACAGTTTTTTTGCACTTTCTGTCTTGAGCAAAAAATCTTCCGTGATAAACATTTCTTTTTTTCTCCGTTTCTTTCTCGTTTTTTCTTGCAAGATTGATGTAATTTTCATATAATATTAAAGAAGAACCTTATATTTTGCAAAGGAGCCGAATATGCCAAGCGTTGAGATCGATAAGAGGGTGTTTTCTCACGAATACACCATGAGCAACCTCCACTCCCATTCCTATTACGAATTTTATTTTCTCACCGAGGGAACCCGACAGTATTTTTTCAAAAACGCCATGTATCACATCAGCGCGCCTACCCTTATTCTCATTCCTCCGCACACCATGCACAAAACGGAGGGAGGCCCCTTCACCCGCTATACGCTGATCGCCTATCCCTCTCAGCTCAACGGATTTCAGGCAAAAACCCTGGAAAAATACAAATTGCACCTGATCCGCCCCGGTGAAAAGGAAACCGAGGAGCTCATTCGGATTCTGGAGGAGGCCGGAAAAATTCAAAATGAAGCCGACAAATCCGATATCACCAACGCTCTTTTTTCCTATTTCGTGTATCAGGTCAGCAAATTGGATCTGAAATACGAAGACCGTGCCGAAACCCGTACCAAAGCCATTCCCGCGGCGATCCTGAAGGTGTTTTCCTATCTGAATACCCACTATCGGGAAAATTTGACGCTGGATGAGCTTTCACAAAAATTTTTCATTTCCAAATCCACTCTGAATTACAATTTCAAGCGCCATCTTCTGTGCACGCCCATGGAGTATCTGACCAACGTTCGCTTGGCCAAGGCCAAGGAGCTTCTTTTGAACAGCAAAAAAAGCATTGCCGCTGTTGCCAAGGAATGCGGCTTTTCCTCTCCCAATTATTTCGGTCTGGTCTTCAAGCGGAAGGAGCATGTTTCCCCCGCTCTTTACCGCAAAATCGAATCGTAGCGGATCCCTCTCGGAAAACAGCTCTATTGTACCACAAAGTTTTACGTTTTGATATACATAATATTTTAAATTCTGATAGAATTACATAAATATTTCAAGTTTTATCTTCGCAAAAAAACAAGCACGGTGAAAAAATTCCGTACGGAAGCCTTCATCGTGCTTGATTTCTTTTTCATTCGTTCTCTCAGTTACTGACAAAGGGAACCGAATATGCCAAGACCTTTTCCCCGTTGCCCAATTGACAGTAAATCTCGAGGGTATACCCGGGCTCCTCGTACTGACGAAGCAAGCTGTAAGTGGGAAGCACCTTCGACATAGCCGCGGAGCGCTTATAGTGCCATTCCTGCATCCAGATGTGATTCAATTTTACGTTGCCCTCGGCATCCTTTACCACAGTGTAAACGTCCGACATGGAATAATTGGCCGTCAGGACCTGCGAGCTGATCTGAAAATAATTGTAGGTTGCGGGCGGATTCGACATGGTGACTACAGCGGGCTCCACCGGATCGGTTCCAAGAAATTCGGCAAAGGTAAAGGGGATGTAATTGGTATTACGCAATTCTTCAAAGGTATATACCACGTCTACCCCACCCTGAACGATATAGGGAAGGCCATCCTGCTCCCATTTATGGTATTCGGCATCGGTATACATAACCTGCTCCAAGCAGGTCAGCGTGCTCAATTTGGGATCGATGCTGCCGTCCTCCCGACGAACCACGTTGGCATTCTCTGCGGCCATCCGCACGTGTCCTTTGTTAACAATGCCATCCGCCTTTTTGATCAGGGCGTAGCACTCGTACATCGCGCGAGCCGTATGATTTTTGATGATATCATCCGTGTCGGGGTCACCGTTCTGCCCGAAGGCGGTGATGGTATCGCTGTAATAATAATTACCCACGCGGAGAAAGCCGTTGGCCTGCGTACAATTCTGGGTCCATTTTCCACCGGGATTGGAATTGACCACGCGGCTCCAAGCCCAAAGAGCACTGCCCGAGCAGGCATTGCCGAAATAATGGTTGTCCTTCACCAAATCCTTCAGATGCAGAACGCCGTATTCGGCATCGTAGAAATGGAGCAATCTGTAAATATTGCCGGAGGAGGTGTTGATATAAGGGATGCCTCCCTGCAGTTTTCCTTCCTCAAAGGTCATGGTCACGTCTTTCGAGCTGGTCACGTAGCTGTAATCCTGATCGGGCAACCATTTAAAGCTCAGCTGCAAACGGAAGAAATCCGTGCAGATGGTTCGAAGCTGTTCCTCGGTCATCGAGGAATTGGCAATGGGAATGGCCGCCAGCAGTTCGGGGAGCTTTGCTCCCGTAATGGGATCGTAACCGACGTATTTTTCTTCTTCCTCAGTGGACTCGGGAGCGTTTTCGGTCTGAGATTCTCCCGTATTTTCCGAGGTTTGGGTCCCGGTAGCCGAAGGCTCGGCGGGGGTGCATGAAACCGTCGTCAAAACGGCAAAAACAGCCATCAGCAAGGCAAGGATTCGTTTCATATTGTCTCCTTTCATTTCCAGTTAATACTGAATTTTGTCCATTATATCACACTTTTTTTGATTTGAAAACAGTAAATTTGCATTTTTCTTGCCAAAGCATAGAAAAATCGTCCCCCGTCAGACTTTTCTTTTGACCTTGCACAAAAACAAGCACGGTGAAAAAAATTCCGTACGGAAGCCTTCATCGTGCTTGATTTCTTTTCAATTCGATCTCTCAGCGACCGACAATGGGAGCGGTATACACCAAAATTCTCTCGCCGTTCCCCAATTGACAGTACACTTCAAAGGTATGTCCTCCCGCCTCCTCGTACTGGCGCAACACACCGTATGTGGGAAGCACGCCCGATTTTGACATTTCCACAGAGCGAACGTAGTGATTTCTCGCCATCCACATATGGTTCAATTTCACGTTACCCTCGGCATCCTTCACCACGCAGTAGATATCGGAAATGGGATAATTGGCCTCCACGATCTGGGTGGAAACGTGAAAGTAATTGAATTCGGCGGGCGGATTCTGCATGGTAGCGGTGCCGGGCTCCACCGGATCGGTTCCGAGAAATTCGGCAAAGGTGAAGGGAATGTAATTGGTGTTACGCAATTCTGCAAAGGTATAAACCACGTCCACACCGCCCTGAATGATATAGGGAAGGCCGTCCTGATCCTTTTTGTGGTGCTCTGCGGTGGTATACAGAACCTGATCCAAGCAGGTCAGCGTGCTCAATTGGGGATCGATGCTGCCATCCTCCCGACGAACCACGTTGGCATTTTCGGCGGCCATCCGCACGTGCCCCGTGCTGACGATGCCGTCCGCCTTCTTTACGAGGGCATAGCACTCATACATGGTCTGAGCGGTATGATTTCGCATAATGTCATCCACGTCAATGGCACCGTTTTGTCCGAAGTTGGTGATGGTATCGCTGTAGGTATAATTTCCCAAGCGGAGAAAACCGTTGACGTGGGTCATGCTATGCGTCCAGTTTCCCTTGGGAACGGTGTTGATCACGCGGCTCCAAGCCCAAAGAGCACTGCCCGAGCAGGCATTGCCGAAATAGAGATTGTTGCGCGTCAATTCCTTAAGGCGCAAAACGCCGTGCTCGGCATCATAAAAATGAAGAATTCGGTACAGGTTGCCGGAGGCGGTGTTGATATAGGGGATGCCGCCCTGCAGCTTTCCCTCCTCATAGGTAATACGCTCGTTTTTCGAGCTGGTCACGTAAGTGTAATCCTGATCGGGCAGCCATTTGAAGCTCAGCTGCAAACGGAAGAAATCCACGCAGATGTTGCGAAGCTCTTCCTCGCTCATGGAGGAATTGGCGATGGGAATGGCCGCCAGCAGTTCGGGGAGCTTTGCTCCGACAATGGGATCGTAACCGACGTATTTTTCATCGTCCGAGGTGGATACGGGTGCTTCTTCGCTTGAAACCTCTTCCGAAGTCTCCTCTGTTTGGGTCCGGGTGGCCGAAGAGTCGGCAGGGGTACAGGAAACCGTGGTCAAAACGGCAAAAACAGCCATCAGCAAGGCAAGGATTCGTTTCATATTGTCTCCTTTCGGTTCGATTGATACTGTATTTTTTTCATTATACCATATCATTTTCGATTTGGAAACAGTAAAATTGCTTTTTTCATTTTTTGTCCACAGCACCCCAAAATCGGCTTTTCGCCTTTAATCCCTCGCCTCGATTCTTCCGTCGGACATATGATATCGCACGTCGGCTTCTCCCGCAATCTCCTCGGAATGGGTCACCACCACCACGCATTTTCCCTTTTCATGGGCCAAGCGCTTTAGGATGGCAATGATATTTCGGCTGTTTTCATTGTCCAAATTCCCCGTGGGCTCATCTGCCAAAAGGATGGGGGCATCGGCGGCAATGGCGCGGGCGATGGCAACTCTTTGCTGTTCCCCGCCCGAAAGCTGGGTGGAGCGTTTTTTTCCGTGAAAGGAAGTGAGCCCCACCGCCCGAAGAAGAGCGTTCACGTCGGGTTTTTCCTTCTTTTTTCCGATTTCATAGGAAAGAAGAATGTTTTCCGCCGCGGTCAATTGGGGCAACAAATAATAGGCTTGAAAGATCATCCCCACCTGTTCTCTGCGGAATCTGTCCTGATCTGTCTTTGCCAGATCCACACCGTTCACGAACACCGTCCCGCTCGTTGGCGTATCCAAGCCCGCCATCAAGGAAAGAAGAGTTGTTTTCCCCGAGCCGGAGCGACCGGTGATGGCATAGAGCTTCCCCCCCTCCAGCTTCAGATCCACACCGCGCAGGGCGTGAACGATCCCCGCTTTGGTAGGATAATCGTAAGTTACATTTGAAACTTCAATCATCGTTTTTCTCCTGTCAATCGTAACGCACGCTTCGATATTTCTCAGAAGAGATACTGAGATATTCACACATCAGCTCCAATTCCTTCATCGGAAGAACAAATTCCTCTCCAATGTGGGCCTCCGGAGGATAGATCCCGCTGACCACAAGTCCCGACGAAATGAGGACCCCCCGATAGAGACCGTTTGCCAAGTCACCCGTGAAAACGAGGGCTTCTCCCATTTTCTGAGGCATTAGGGGAATGATTTCCCCCACTCGATAAGGAGAATTTTCGGGAACGTAGCATCGGAAATAATAGCCCGAAAGCTTTCCCGATTCGGAAAGAATATCCCGTTCAAAGGAAGCGGTATTTTCAAAGCCGTCCACCGCAAAATCGGTCATTCCCAAAAGAGTCATCGCGCCGCTTTGAGACCAAAAAATCTCCCTGCGAACGCCGATTTTCCCTTCCTCCAAATGATTGGAAACGGCGTGCACTTCTCCGACCAAGCCCTCGTATCCGTCAATTAAAGAAAGGTGAATCTTGCGCTTCAGGATAATTTCCCGATTGGTTCTTTCGGAAAGATCCTCCTGAGCGTTTGCTTCTTCTACAGCCTCCTCCAGGGCACACCTCTCCACGAAGTGAAGCGCCGAATCGGAAACGGCACCTCCCGAAAGAAGAGCGGCAGAAAGTGCCGCGATCATAATAAGAACGTACTCTGAAGCAAACATTGCGGAAATTTTCGCACTCTTCATTCCCAAAACGCGAAGCACCGTGCGCTCGTTTTTTCCGGAAGAAGAAAAGAACCAAATGATCAGCGCCAAAATCACAGTGCCCACGGTCAAAACAGAAAAGAAAACGATCCGCGACAGCAACAAAATGCCCTCCAAGCCATCTTTCACGGCAAAATATGCACCGTCATTGATGTTGATATCAAATGCGGAGAGATCAAAACCAAGGCTTTGCGCATCGCGAATGAACACCTCCCCCGATTCCGGCGAGGTCAAAAGAAAATCCAAGCGGATGACCCGATCGGGTCGAGCGGCAACGGAATCCAAATGGGCGCCGGTAGGCCAAAGCATACACAGATCCCGAAAATAATCCTCTAAGGGAATATAGCAAAGCTCGGTTCCCTTCCCGCTTTCATAGATACCGACCACGCGGTAAAGGGAGAAGCTCCCGCTGTTTTCAAAATCAAAGGTAACCTTGTCGCCGAGGGCAAGACCGTAGCGCCGTGCCGTATTCCGTGAAAGAATGATGGCTCGGGTGCCGCCACGCATTTCCTCAGAGGTGAAAAGCCGCCCCTCCACGATTTTACTCTCTCCGCTATAAAATGCTTCGGTCAAAACGAGATTGTTCACCGCCTGCACCGAAACACGATCATCCACCGAAATCACCTCGCGGGGAGGCTCTGCCAAAAATTCTTCATCGGGAAGCTTTCCCATCAATTCCTCTTGGGCTAAGCTCCCAGCGGGCAAGGTGATATTCCACGCCTTGACGGAGCCGGACTGAGAAAGAGGATACGCTTCGTCCACCGTAAGATAGCGGGAGGAAGGAATCTTTACGCCATCGGGGCTAATGACCGCGCGGCGGGTAATCGTTGCCACGGCAGGATAATTCTTCTCCAGATCCGTCAGAGCAGATTCCACTCTCTGACTGATGGTCTGACAGACGATCATCACCAAAGCGGTAAGCAGCGCGATGAAAAAGCAAAGAAAGCTCCGGAGAGGCCGCCGAATCACGTTTCGAAAAACGAAATGAAAAAACACCTTCAATGAACCGCACCCCCCATCTCCTTCATTACCTCGACCTTTCGGATTTTCCAACCGGAGAACAGCGAAACGCCGAAAATCACAGAAAAAGATAGGGCAAGCGTTTGCATCAGGGCCGAATAAATCAGGTAAGAAAGCCGCCCGAAAAACAACTGCTCCGTTTGTGCATAAACAGAATCCTTGAAAAAAACACTCTTTACCGAGGTTCCCGAAAAGGAAAGAGCATCCAAGCGGATCGCGCGGTCGATAGCGGGACCGATCTGATACCAAAGCGGTAGAACGATTCCCACCGCCACAACAAAGGAAACCAAAAAAAGAAATAGATTTTCTCGAAAAAACAGAGCGGTAACACTTCTTCGCTTGGCTCCCAAGGCACAATAGATCCCGACTTCCCGAGATCGGGAATTCAGATCCCAGAATAAAATTCCAAAGAGAGCGGCACCAAAGCAAAAGATCACGGAAAGCATTGCAATTTCAATGGATTGAGAAAATTTTACCAAAGACTTGGCCTCCTCCTCGGGGGAAAAGCTCTTCAGTCCAAAAACGTTCACTCCGCAAAGATGCCCGATTTCCGTCAATCTGCTTTCCAGCTTTTCAATCAAAGCATCGGAGGGATTTTTCAACTCAAGATAAAGCTTTGCTAACAAAACACTCTCACTTTGAATGGATTGAAGCCCGTGTTCATACACGGAAAGCGGAAGGTAGATTTGATTTTCCGCCATCTCGTAAGGAAAGCGCGCAGTGGATTCCGTTGGCACCGCGCTTTCCCACAGGCCGGCAATCACAAGAGAGCAGGCGCTCTCACGATTTGTATCGGGATCAAGGAGGATAAGCTCCACCGTGTCGTGAAGCTTCCATCCGTTACATTCCGCCAAGGCCTTGGAAATCACCACTGCCCGTCGTTTTTCCACATGATATTCCTCAAGGATTCCCGTTCCTTCCGAGATCCATTTTTCGCCGGAATAAAAATCCTTCACCATGTCGGTGGAGGTGACGGCAGAGAGTGAAAAAGGCTTCAGCTTCATCGATTGGGCAATGCTCTCGTCCGCACCGCTTTGTTCCTTCAGAAAAATACTTTTGGCTCCGGAAATATCACATAGCCCGACGGCGACGGCGTGATAGGATAAAATACAATCAAAGCTGTCGGATATCAATTCTGCCTTTGCCAAGGAAAAGCCTTGGGAGGCGTCGTGGAATTCCACTTGCACAGAGGAGGCCATCGGTCCGACAAGGCGTACCGCATTTTCCCGTGCCAAGTCGTACAGAAGAAAGATGAAAAGTAAGGCGGCGGAAAGAAAAAGGAACAAAACGCCCAGAAGAAGGCTTCTTTTCGGCATACGAATCAAATTTTTAAGCGCCTTCATTCGTTTTTCTCCAAATACTTTTCGGCTCCCTCGCAGCTTCCATCGCAATTGGGATCCTGAGACGAGCAAAGAACGTATTCCCTTCCTGCTGACGTGGGAAGATCGGGAGAGGCGGCACAAACGCAGCACACCCATTTGGCAACGTGGTAGTAAGCTCCGTTATACGCAAGCTTCGTCTTTTCTTCCAGGCCGAGAAAGGTTCTGGTGTGACGCTCGAATTTTTCCCCGAATTCACAGGGAATTCCGTTTGGAACGCTGATGCACTGCACGTGGTGATACTCGTGGCGGGGATACGCATCGTAAAGATCGTAATTGGCTGCGGGGGAATACTGCAGGATATGATGCCCGCAGGAAAAGGCTTCCCCTCCCGAAAGGGAATCAAACACCCCTTCCTTCTCTCCTATGGAGGAACAAGAAAAGAGACTTGCCGTGCACAGCACAAGAACAAGGCACAAATTGCGTTTCATTTCAGTGAAATCTCCTTGTCTCCCACGTAAAGATTTTCCAAAGAGCTGATCTTCTTTAATTCTTCCCAAGCCACGCCCTCCGGAAGATATATGGCGCGGATTTCCTTCGGCGGGTCGTACGAAAGGGCTTTTACGTCAGAAATTTTCGTTTCGGTCAAATCCATTTCCTTTAAAAAGGAAACGGAATCCAAGAAGGAAAGGTCGGAAAGAAGCGTGTTTCTCACATTCACCGTGCTCAAGGGCTTTTTCGGAAGTAAGAACTTCTTCAAAGGATTTTGACAAAGCGATAAAAACTCCAGAGAGCGGGCATCAGAAAGGATCTCGGCGTTTTGAATTTCGTTTTGCTCCAAAACAAGCTGTGCAACAGTGCAATTTTTCAGACCAGAAAGATCCGTGATTCCGCAGGAAACCAGCTTCAGGGAAAAAAGAGAGGAAACGGCACGCCCTTGGGGATTTCCGGCGGCATTGTACCGCACCTCAAGGTTTGAAAGGCAAGGAAAGAAATCAAAATCCTCCCAAGAAAAATCATCAATTTGAGCGGGAATATTCTGATTGAGAATTTCCAAGGGGATCTCCGTGGGGGATGGATTGATATAAATGACGTCTCCATTCCAATAAACGCTGTGAACGGATGCCAAATCCTTTTGCGTGATCGGTTCCGAAGCTCCGCGCTTCAAGTAGGCACGGATCGCTTGTTCCAAGCGTGCGGAACAGAAGGTGACGGCGGTATCGGAAATTTTTTCTACCGCAGCGGAAACCGAAATGAAAACCGTTTCCCCCAAAAGCCCGTTTTCTCCCATAAGAGCAACGGAAATTTCCCCCTCAAAGGAAGGAGAAAGAAGAATGGGCGTGTTGGCAGGGTACACTGTGACGAATTGAGAGGAATAAGAGATGGTGTTCTTCCCCTCCTTCACCCAGATCTCCTTAGCATCGTGGGAGCAAAGCGAAAGGACCGTTTGATTTCTTTCCGAATCAAAGCCTTGAGAAAGAAACTGTGCCTTTGGGGGGAAGAACATTTCCACAAGCCGGGGATAAGAAGAAAGCGCCGTCTTCACATCAGTCCCGTTTTCCGCACGGCAGAGCAGGTCAAATTCAAACAGTCTCATCAGATCTTCGTTGGAAAAAAGCTTCTCCGCATCATACTCTGCGGCTCGGTAAAAAACCTCTCTCCAAAAGTGCTCCAATCTCTCCTCTTTCACCCACTTTTGCGGAAGGAGACATTGGGGCGGGTTTTCCTTCAAAAAGGAATCGATCCGCTCTTCATAGCAATCGTATTCCTTCGTTTCAACCCCTTTGGCGCGAAGAATCCCAATATCCAGCTTTGCCCGATACAAGCAATCGATCAAAAGCCGATACTGCCCTTCAAAGCTCTTTTGATCGTAAGCGGCACGGTATTCCTCGGAATCGGTATCCGAAATCACAATCATTCCCAAATTCCGATGATACTCCTGCTCCTTTCGCACAAGATCTGATTCATCCATCTTTTTCTCCGCAGACAAAGGAATCGTTTCTCCCACAGTGGGAATCTCAAAGCTCTCCTTGGGACGAAAATTGCAGGACGAAAAGAACAGCAAAGCAATGAGCATCAGAAATCTCAGAACTCGGTTTTTCATGGATTCTCCTTTCCCGCTTGACAAAAATTCAAAACATCCAAAAGGATCGATCCGGATATCGTTCTCGTACCGCTTCCTTATACGCTTCCCATTCGGTTTGATAACGGTATCCCTCTTTCAATCGCCCGCCGGCACAGCCCCCGCGGCAATCGGCATTATTGTATTTGCAAACGTAGACACCGACCGATCTCACCGTTTCCCCGCAAAGAACGCAGGGCTTGGAAAAACGGTGGCAATAGAGATACGGTGAGGCCGGATCCTCGTTTGGAAAGCTTTCGACGGTGGAGGTATAAAAGACGTGATTGCATTTTTCAAAAGAGCTTTCATCAAAAAATATAACCGTCGGCTCCAAGATCCAAGGGGATTCCTCGGTCTTCGGTGAATCGATCGCACCAAGCGTTTCCTCAAGAGTCGAGGATTCCTGTTCGCCCGTGGACGGCAAATCCGGAATCGACGCCGCCTTCGGATTGGTCAGGAAGAAACAGCAGAGCGCAGCACAGAATATCAATCCCACCGAAACGGTAACGTTTTTCGGCTTTCGGTATTGCAAAACGGAGCGGATCCGCTCCCGCGCGCTCACCTCACCAAAGCAAAGCGGATAGGTCAAGGGGCGGCTTCTTTCGGTACTGCAAAACAAAAGCGCCCGAGAATACTCTGCTCTTCCCTCCCGATTCAAGCCTTGAATCACCCTTTCATCGCAGGAAAACTCAATATCACGGCAAAACAAAACGAAGGAAACCCAAACCAGCGGGTTGAACCAATGCAAAGAAAGCGCCAAAAAACCCAGTGCCTTCCAAAGCGGATCGCCTCTTCGGATATGCGCATTCTCGTGAGAAAGAACGTGCCGTGTCTCACTTTCGTTCAAGGAAAAGGGCAGGTAGATCCTGGGGGAAACAATTCCGAGAACAAAGGGAACCCGAATCCTTTCGCTGCGGTATACGTTATCTTGGCAAAAAATCGCTGTGGACAGCCTTTTCTGAAGCAGAACGTAGCTTCCTATGGCGTAAATCAAAATCAAGACCATTCCCAACAGCCAGATCAAAGCCGCAATGGGCAAAACCGTTTGCAAAGGATTGGCGCTTTCACCGGGCAAGGGTGAAAAATTCTCCTTCAATATCGGATTCAAGCGATCGTTCAGCTCCCCAATCCCCGTTTGAAGGGCAGGCACTTGATCGGTCATAATGCCGGGACTGACGGTTTGAGCACTGGGAATTAAGCTGAACTCACTTTCCGCAAAATAGGGGCAAAACAGACGAAACGCAACGATCCCCCACAAAAGAACGCTGATCCATCGAGGTGCCTTTTTCATCAAAAAACGAAGCAGAAAAACCGCCGCAATCAAATACGAGGCGGCAATACTCATATTGAAGCAATGCAAAAAGATTTGTGTCATTCACCCTCACCTCCCCGATAACGATCGATCATCGCCTGAATCTCATCCAGCTCCTTTTCGGACAAACGGCGCTGCTTGGTAAACGCCGCAAAAAACGCAGGAATCGAGCCCTCAAAGGTTTTTTCCACCATTTCGTCCAATTCCGCTCTTTGAATTTCATCCTTGGATACCAAAGAGGATACGATCGAGTTTTCGTTTTTCAAGATGCCGCGCTCGGAAAGGCGCTTGATCACCGTGTAGGTGGTGGTGGGCTTCCATTTTAACCGTTCTCGGCACAAGGCGACAAGTTCCCCGCTTTTACAGGGCTCCTTCTCCCACAGGATCAAGCAGAAACGGTATTCACTTTCAAAAATTTTCGGCGTACTCATTACGATCTCCTCTCTAACGCATTAGACTTCACATATACTCTAACACATTAGAGCTGCCTTGTCAAGAAAAATCATTGAAAAAAATCATTGAAAACAAAAAATGCACCCTTCCATTTTGGGTGCACAGAAAAAAACAAGAGACGGCTCATAAAAATCAAAAGGCCGCCCCCTGCTTTCGTTCGCTCATTTTTCGTCAATTTTCGCCTTTCTCGCGAAATGTTCCTTGATTTTCGATACCCTGATTTTCCACTAACCGTCCCTTGATTTTGTTGTGATTTTGGCTGTAACCGTATAAGCCGTTTTGAGTTTGCGTCCTCCGTTCCGTTAGGTGTTTACTACTTTTGTTCCAAAGGTCTTTTCTTCCCACTCAATGAGAGCAGAATAATACTTTTTATCCACAAAAAAACCTTTGCAAAAATACAAATAGCCAATGGTCGTCATCAAAAACGAACGTTTGATCAGTAGCTTGAAATTCGGAATGCTCCCATCTTTGTTATAAATAGCAAGACCCACAATCTTTTTTCCTACGCTTGCGTTTCTAAACACAATATCCTTAAAAAAGAAAGGGCTTATGAACAAGAAGTAGGAAATAGAATTCGGTTCCATATTAAGCCAAAGGAAAATTCTTTTAAAAATGCTATAAAACACTCCCAAAATGAGGGCGTCAAAAAAGAATGCTATCAAACGTTTTCGTAAAACCTCCATTACTCGAATAACCTTTCAAAGAATTCTGTAACATTGAATCCGGCAGATACAAATCCAACAGCTCCGAAATGAACACTTGCTGAAAACGACACTAAAAAATCCCCCTCATTATTTATTACAAATGGACCAATCGCTAATTCATTCCCTTTTACTACATCTGGATAGTGAATCATATCAAATGGACCGTCCCCTGATTTTTTGTCAAGACGAACCATCGTATGGGTCAATACCAATATCCGCCTCCAAAAAACGAATTTTCTTCATATTTTCTCCGTCGAAATCAAGTGCAGGGTATGTTCCATATTGGTAAAATGCTATATCAATGAAAGCACTTCCGTTATACCTCGCCAATAAAGCCTTAAGTTGTGGCAAACGCCCCTCCACTTTCGAGAACATTTTGGTCAAAGCTTCACTTATGTACCAAAAACGTTCGTAGTAAATTTCTGCAAAACCAATAGAAACACGCGGGAAACACTTTGGTCTTATAACCTCTGTATCATAAATTCCCAGTCCTTTCAAATCGTTTAAAATCATATCTACATCAACATTTTCATCAAATGAAAAAGATATTTTAGAGTATACTTCCGGTATTTCGTCCATCTTTTTATCATTATCAATCGTATCCATAAGTTCACCTTCCTTCGGGAAATATTTCGAACAAATCTTCCGGAAAATATCCCGTTTCTACCCATATTTTTTGACTCTTGTTTCCTAACCATAAGATCGAGTTATTCGCTGTGTCCTTGAAAATATCAAATTTATTACCTTGGTTTTTCACAAACCTATCTTTAAACATATGCACATCTACTTCCCTAAAGAAAGGCAACAGAACTCCCCAATTGACGTTGTGCATAAACGAATCTCTTTTTTAGTTTTGATTCGCAATCAAGAATGGGAATGCATTCCATGTTGTTTTTATACACCTCGACGTACTCTTCAAAATTTTTTTCATCCCAAGCTCGATTCAATTGTTCTAAAACTTGCTTGGATTTTAATTCTTTCTGTTGCTGCTCTGCATATTTTAACAAAGTCAAATCGTCTAACTCTGAAAAAACCTTATATACCATCTTTTTCAAATGATCCAAAACTCTTTTGCAACTCTCTTCATTCGTTACTTGATTTTTTGCAATCTTATTTATATCTTCGTCATTAAAACCAATATATTTAGCAAGATCAAATAGACGATAGGAACTGCCTTTTACATCAAAACAAATATATAATTCCATTTTTTTCTCATAACAAACAGAGAAGGAGACATTTTGATTAAAATATGTAACCTCATCTTTTTTTGCGGAAAAATTAAGGTCATACTCTTTTTGAATTTCAGCAAAAGCCTCACGAACAATATTTATAAAATTCATCCATCTCCTCCTATGGTTTCACCCAAAAACCATCTTGATAAATATAACTATGGTGAATCAACAGACTACGCTCCAAGCCAAGAAAGCCAGCCTTTTCCATTGGATACTGAGAGAAATAATCCAATTGCCGGAGGAAAGGCAAAGCCGTCATACCGAGGGAGACCGTTGCCAAAGAAACGTTTTTCAACGTTCAAGAAATTCATCATAAAGAACGGAAAGTTTCTTGAAATCAACACCCGTTTCGGTCATAGCTTCGTTTTTGAATCGATTCAGAGCTTTGGTTTCCACAACCCTTGTACCCAAACGTTCTTTTTCTTCGATAAACAACTGTGCATAATGGTTTTTATCCAAAACCTGCGCCTTAGACACAATCCAATTTCCTCTCATACAAAACCATAACAAACGTTTGATCAAAACCGTTACAGATGGGTATGACCAATCGCTGCAATAGATGGCAAGTCCCATTATTTTTTTCCCTAAACTTGCATTCCGAAACAAAGCATCCTTATACAAATACGGAATCATCGCAATCATATACATCCATATTCCCTGTTTGAAAAGCCACGCAAAGGGAGGAATAAAAAATCGACAAAATTCAAATGCAAAAGCAAAAACAAAAGCATCGATCAAAGTGGAGAAAAAACGTTTTCTCAAAATTCTCCGCATTGTTTTTGTGTAAATCATTTTTCAAAAATCCTTCCCAAAAACTCCGTTACATTGAATGCTATTGAATCGTGCCCCCTATCAAAGCATGGACACTTCGAGAAAGGCGGGGACAGCTCTCTGTCTTTGGGGGACGAGCCGCCTCAGCTTGGGTCAATCACAGAACCGTCCCCTAATTTCTGTAATCAATTATCGTTGGAATGTTACAACGAATCATTTCCTCAATATTATGGAGCTCCCGACAAAAATTCAAGGAAAGTACAACTGTCTCTTCAACAAACACTTTGTACGATAGAGAACTTTTATTTACAATTTTCTTGGTTTCTTCGTAGTCCAACCGATTAGCAGATAACAGTAAATAAGAATGTCCTTTATAGGAATTCGTATAATATGCATAGCGAAAACTTTTCCATGAAAAAACGTGCTCGTTATCGCCTTTGCCATTGCTAATAATGAGTCCATCCTCCTCAAAAATAAAGGTTATTTTCGAATTCTTGTTACAAAAATACAACACAATGACGGATAGGATGGTTTCTGCAAATAACAATAACAATAACTCCAACACGTTCTTCATTGTTACATTCGTTGAAAGCACTGTTAATATAAATTCAAGGACAAAAGAAGCGACAAGTATTGCTCCCAGCATCCAATTTGCAATCATTGCCTCTACTCGATAAGGCTTAAATACGATTTTCTGTTCATTCATATTGCCAACCTTCGTGAATTCTAATACAATTTAATTCTTTCAAACTTACAGTGGCGAGAATTAATCGGTTCATTGGAGTCAAAAGAATAGCCACAATACCGAATGGGGTTATACTGTGCGGAGGTGGAGGCAAAATAGCCCGCTCAGCTCGGGTCAATCACAGAACCGTCCCCTGTCTTGCACCATTCTCCTTCTTGTTTATTGATCTCATACGAATAGCACTCTATTTCTTGATTCAAAATGCTTTTCATGATATTGTTTCTGTTCATCCTTTTGAAATTCGAAACAGCTTTTTTGGCATCTTGTTCCGAAGTATATACGCCGATTTCGCCTGAATAATCATAGATTTTTTCTTCATCCGAAAAAGAAAAATATGCTTCATATACAACCTGCGGCATAGAATCAACAGCTCCCAGCGCACATTCTTCTATAATGAAACCATTCGGATAATCTTGAAAGCCCGGCAACGTGCGATAATGCTCGATTGCTTCATTTGCTTTTGATGGCTCCGAAAAATAACCAAGTGTAAGCGGGGCAGGAAGGTCATAATCAGCATTATCATAAATATGCCTTAAACGATAAATATACATTATTTTCCTCCTACGCAAGTATCAAAGCCTTCTCCCCAAAATGAAGAGTATTCATCAACTTTTAAGCAATTTATAAAAAGCTCACTGATTAATTCGAAACGAGAAAAACTGTTTTCGTTCAGCAAAAGGAAGCGTTTTTCTGCTTCCTCGCACTCCGAAAGAGAAGCATAGATACCAAGAGTCTTTTCATACCAATAATAGTAGTCCGTATCATGAATTTGTTGCTCCAATTCATATACGTATTCCATAGCAGTAACGTCTTGAAAAAGCACTTGACGTATGATGAATCCATTGGGGGAATTGCAAAAACCATTCAGCGTTTTGAAATACCGAATTGTGCTCTCTGCTTTTTCCAATGAAGAAAAATATCCGATCCTCTTTAGCTCCACATTGCGGTAAAGCCCTTTATCTTCAATGTGTTCCAAGCAATACAGCTCCATTTTCTTCTCCTTAACTCTAAGCCCAGAAAAAATCAAAGGACGGTTCTATGATGGATTCGAATTTTTTGAACGGCATAACGCTCTCCTTGTTAAGCGACGGATGTTTTTTGCCCGCTTTCGCTTAGGGTTCATCTTGCACTCATTTTTCGTCAATTTGCACCTTTCACGCGAAATGTCCCTTGTTTTCGCAATCGTTAGCCGTATACGTGTTGCAAATTTGCTCCCGTTTGCTCAATCCTCCACAAAGCACCGTCCCGACCTTGCATATAAACCCAACAATCATCAAAAATATAGATTGAAATAACTTCCCTTTCGCAAAGAAGCTGCGTCGTTCCGTCCTCCAAACAATAACGATAAACGCCATTTTCGTTTGAATAATAAAAAACCCCGTTGAATAGATTTGCTGCGTCATTGGATTCGATAATTCTTTTCATATTTTCCTTTTCCGCATTGGAAAGATCTACTGTATATACAGCGTACGAATTCCGAAGGATGAGTAAGTTTTGATAAAAAAATGTATCATAGTCAGCCCACCGGTTGAGCGATATTATTTTGGTGGACTTTTTTGAAGACATATCATATCTCCAATAAAGAGTATAATGAAGCGGGGAGTCATCTTCGGGGTGTCTGTCTGTATCGGTTGTTGTATAAAAGATGGTATTGTCTTGCACGTAAAACCAAGAAATCCCCTCCAGAATCGTAAAATACTCTCCATTTTGATAAAGTATCAAGGAACAGTCCCTATCAAGTGTAGATCCATCAAGGAAATAAAAGCCTTCTTCACATTGTTGATAATAGGAACGGCATAACGAAGGATTCAGTGCAGGAAAAGAAGAAACTTCCTCGAATGAATGGCTTTCCTCGTTATAGACCTTCGGGTGATAATCAAAGCCATCACTCCTATCAAAAAACATAATCAACTGATTTTGATAAGATAGAATCGGATTGGTTACACGCCACCCTTTCAATTCAATCCCCTTCCAATGAATTCGCTCCGCACCTTGATTGGTAATTTTTATGGTCCCGTGAAGCCACGAGCTTTCATCGTAATAGTAATCATAGTAAAGAGCATCTCCGATTCGAAATAAATCCCTTCTGCCATAGAGATTATAATAATTATCAATTGCATTTCCGGAAATTTCAATCGGAGTATTATATTTATATTGAAGATGATTCCATGCAAGGATACCGAAAGCGGAAACGATCAAAAGCCACAACGCTAACAATACCAATAAAAATTTGTCTTTTTTGGTAACCATATTATAGCAATACCCCTTTCTGTTTTAATTGACGTCAAAAAATAGATAGCAAAATAGCCCGCTCAGCTCGGGTCAATCATTGGCTGTCCCATGATTTTTCGTCCCCCGATTTTGCATTTTCGTCGGTTTTCACGCGAAATGTCCCTTGATTTAAGCCGTCACAACTTGATCGTCTTAACTCCAATCAAAATCATCCGAGAAATACTTTTCAACGAAAGCACCCCAATGGTTTCGAACCTCCTGTGCATCTTCAGCAGAATATCCATCAAGATATATACCCAAAAAAACTAAGGTTCCGGTATTGTCGTTGTATGCAAACATCTGAAACCAGTAAGGAAAGCCGTGATTCGTATTTTCAGCTGTATTTTGGATAAACGTATAACCATTGTACTCTAAAATACTTGAATCAGACAAACTCATATTCTTTAAACAGTATTCTTTCGCTTGTTCGTACTCTGTCTGTTCATAGTGAATATCAACCAAAACAGTTTCATAGAATTCATATGGTTTCCATATTGTCTTTTCTCGAAGATGATAGTCAATACCGGTGTGTGAAAACTGTTCTGCAAAGCTTTCAGACGGAAAGAGATTTATGGTAAGCTCATAATTCGAATCATATATATTGAACTTCTCATACCCATCAATACGAAACTCGCGTCCATCGAAGCCGAAGTTATAATTGTCACATGAGGAAAAAATGCTCAAAACAAACGCAATTACAAGCAATACAATCGCTCTTTTTTTCGTGATCTCCTCCTACATCCCCAAAGCACCAAATAGAAAAGTTGCGATTTTAACTTCCAGCCGAGGATCCCACGCGTTTGGCTCAATCATAGTACCGTCCCCTGATTTTATTATACCTCACGCCCAAAACTACTGCAATAGGCTTTGTCTCAAACGTTTTGCAGCCCGAGCAAATCAAACCTTCCCCTTGTGTTCAAATACAAACAACATCTATAGGCTCAATATTGCGCATCAAGACCAAAGATTTAAAATGGATTTCTTCTGTTTCGGGCACA
Source organism: Clostridia bacterium (assembly GCA_017507325.1). GTDB lineage: Bacteria > Bacillota > Clostridia > Oscillospirales > SIG627 > RGIG5579. The sequence goes on from JAFWBD010000030.1 coordinate 56,776, forward strand.
TATTCACATATAAAATACGGATATTGTCCGCCTGCGGATTCTTCAATACGACATATCAAAAACAATCGATCTGATTCAACTTTCCAAGCACTGCAATGATAATCTAACCCAATCAATGCTTCGCGGAATTCTTCTGTTGTTCGCTCAACAACACCCGTTATATCGACTTGAAAATCAGCCAACAATTCATTCGTTCGATCACGAGGCAAGCTCGAATCCTTCCCTGCGTCTTCGAATTTATATACTCCTGTAAGAACATCATAAGAATCGATCACTCGCGAAGTTTCATCGAATGCATTGTTGTTGTAATATTCAAAATACAAAGCCCCTTGTTTTCCAACCGCCCAAGGATGTGTTTTATAACCGTTCTTCTCGAAAACCAAAGATTTTTCATTTCCGTATAAATCGCAAGTATATACGCATACAGAAAACTCAAACGGACCGGTTTGCTTTGTCGTTGAAAAATATAACGTTTTATCCGAAAACAGATACCCTTTATTCAGACCTTCATCATCGCTTACAAGATCACTTAAATCCAATGTGTGATCTGTAAAGTAAAACACACAATCATCCAATACAGCAACCACATTGTCATCGACTGAATACGATTCAAAGCGTTTCTTAATATCATCATAATGATTTTCACACGAGCATAACGTTGAAATTATAATGATCAAAAACAACAAGGTATTCATTCTCATACACCACTTCATTTTGAATATCCTCCATTGGTTGTACTTGACGAAAAAGAGAATGGAACTGTTATGTACCGGCAAACATCGCGTTTGGTCACCCAAACACAGACTTGTCAGAAATATTCCTGACACCTTTAAGGGCTTGGGATACTCCCAACAAACTGCCTTCAGTTCCCAAAAGGCGTTGCTTGCTGGTATAGTTTATCAGGGGCTTATATTAAATTCGCAAATATCAAAAATATACTTTGATTTTACTCCAAATTCAATTCTCACAGTATCCCCTTCATCAATATCTCTACTGATAATATCATCAGAATTTATACTGCTATAAACCATTGTATATTCTGTATTGTCTATCATTAGATTTATACGATCCTTGCCATCTCTCTCTATACTATTGATAACACCGATTTTTTCCTCGACAATATTACGACTATATTCATAATAGGCCAAAGAAATCGGGTATAGATTCATACAAACAAAATGCCATGCCCACAAACAAACAAGTACACCACTTATGCCGAATCGTAAAACTGTTTTTATCTTTTTGTTTTCGATATCTTTTGTATTTTTGAACATACCATAGACAGCTAACAAAATCCAAAGTCCTGAAAATACTGCCGCAAAAGCATAGGCCTGTAAACTACTTTTTATTAATTCATACACTGCACCCTTCCTCCCAAAACTAATCTAAACACCAATAATAATCATATCCACCATATACTCCATATGATGTACCTATCGTGAAACTATACGCACTTGCACCGTTAGGCCACCAGCAGGAGCAAAGCGATCGCCAACCCTCGCCTCAACTTGGGTCAATCATTGAGCTGTCCCCTGATTTTCGCTAATTTATTGAACTTCTTGCAGGACTTCACAAATTTTGGTGTTTGGATAATACCGGATTAAATAAGTTTTTCCTACCTCGACATCTTTGGCATACAAAACGACAATTTCATTCCGGTCAATGAGATAAAATTTAGGCTTGGCGTTTATGATTTGTCCGTTTCCGTCATAGTCTTTTTTTGAATATGTAAATCCCAATACTTTGGCCTTTTCCTCTTCGAACAAACCGTTAGCAACATAGTGATAGTCCTCACAACATCGAATAAAATTCGCACCGGAAAACACAAAAAAGATTAGTAATACTACGGATAAAGCTACTAATTTTATCAGACCATATTTTTGTGCAAGAAACTGCCTTCTCATAAATATCAATATGAGAAGAAGTAAACCAAGAAGCAGGATACACCCAACCAAAGAAAGATGGAATATTGCCCAATATGATTTTACCATGTTGCACCTCCCCTAAATGTTTGCATACAAAAATCTAAATGTGGCCCGATAGAAACACTTTCCTATGTCAATTTTCAGGTTGATATCAAACAGGGTGCTTTTCATTAGACTACCAGAACCCCCATTGGTTACTGCGCGTGTTGCAACATCGTACACATATTTTTCCGCATTAAGAAACCGTCCCCATTCGGGATTGTAGTAGCGGCTCTGGAGGTAGTACAGCCCCGTTTCTACGTCGTAGTAGTAACTGCGGTAGCGGATGGGGTTGGCGGTGCCGACGGTGGAGGCAAAATAGCCCGCTCAGCTTGACTCAATCAGTGAGCTGTCCCTTGATTTTCGGATCAAAGGCAATGAATCCTCCCTGCGCAGTATCTTTTGAAACGGCGATAAGCACTTCGTTTTCTCGCTTACTGAAAATGTCATTCAGTTGCTCCCTATTGCGCTCATATTCTTTTTGGGAGATCAATACGGTTGAATGAGTCTGATCCATTAGAATCTTTAATTTCTCGGCTGTAAAAAAGCTGCAGCTCAACGATTCAGATAAAAACGTAGAAGGTAAAACGAAAATGGCATCAGGGCGCATCTGACTGCGAGCCACACTCCGGTTATCATAAATAGCAATCACAGCTTCTTGAACCCCCTGTTCGTCACAAATGGGGGAAAAATGGCTGTCTACCGCCGAGCAAATGGTAATAGCCTCAATATCGGAATACTGAATGAGTTTTCTCCTGCGAAGCCAATTCTGTTCCACAATCCCCTCCGCATCAAAATGCCAGCTTTTATCAAGTTTGATGCAAAGACATACTGAGACAATAACAGAGGTGCTCTGAAATCCTACGAATAGACCAAGAGCTGAGGAAAAAGAATCGCCGGTACCACTTAAAAAAAGCAAAAGCAAGCATACAAAAATGCCAATAATAAAGAGGATAATATTGAACCAAACGAGCTTCTGCTTTTCTCTTCTGCTCAATATCTTCATTCCTATACACCTCCCATAATCACAATGTAGGTCATAGCATCATCAATCGCTCCAAAGAACGAAGTTATCATCTTTCCAAATGTATCCGATAAGCCTGGCATTAGACCAAAGGCTTGAGAGGACACTCCCGTTCGTTCCGCTACATCCACAAAACCCGTTAACGAACTCGTTCCTATTGCAACAGTAAAACTTTCTGCAGCATTCTTCCATATTTGGTCTGCGGACTTTTTCATATCTTCACTGCCCCACAAATATTCACCGGGTTGTTCAAACAATAAGCATACAGATTTTTATCTGTCAGCCCCATTGGGGTGGCAGTAAGAATCCAAGCCGAATCCGCACTAATAAACCTGCAAGTTACGGGGTCATAATACCGGCTTTGGAGGTAATAGAATCCCGTTTCCGCATCGTAGTAATAGCCACGATAACGGATGGGGTTGGCGGCGCCGACGGTGGAGGCAAAATAGCCCGCTCAGCTTGGGTCAATCATTGAGCTGTCCCTTGATTATAAATCCTCCAACAAATTGGCGTAACCATCCTCAAATTCCAACAAAACCTCTCCATTCACCGTTAAAGATACAATCGGCATAATATACCCATCTCCAAAATATCGGGGAGCAGTCATAAATTCCACCTTATCTCCTTTATGCAACCGATTCTTTATGTTTTTTTCTAATAACAAATCAAAGCTTTTCCCTTTAATTCCAAACGTATAGTGTTCGTACGGTTCGGTCAACTCTTCTTGAAACGTAAGAAACAAGCCATCTTCACCAAAATTCAACCACTCAACTTCTCCTGAAACGGTAACATATACTTCCTTTTCAGAATAATAATTTTTCAACTGAATCGATTCAAACCACAGGAAAACTGTGTGAAGGGAAACAATAAATCCTACTATGCAAAAAACAACTGCGATGAATAAATACATAATACGTTTTAAAAATTTTTTTCCCATCTCCACCATTCGCTCCTCCCTATTCGCTAAATGTCAAGACACAGAACCGTCCCCTAATTTTTGCTATGCGAGCTTAACTGTTATGCTTTCACAGAAACCAAAGTGCTCATAAAGACAATGTTCAATAACAGCATTATTGATTTTTCGTTTTGATGATACACTTTCAAACAATGCCCAAGAAACCCTGCCTTGTTTAATTAATGTTCTTCCGTAAGCATGATCTAATTGTTTCTCTATTTTCAAAAAAGAAGCTATCAGATCGTCTTTTTTCTCGGATTGATTTAAAATACGCACATCAACATAAAAGGCATTTCCGCTTTTCGTGTGAATAGCTATATCACATTTACAATCATCAAATATGTTAATATCTGATAAATGCACTACATTATCTGCTGAATGTTTGTGTGGTGATGTAACACAACACATTCGTGGGAAAAAGCTATCAATAGATTTAAAATATATTTTTTCTTTATAGATTATCATTATTTTTCCTCTTTTATAATGACTCTAAAAAGCCAAATTGAATCAATCGTTTTACTGACATCCAAGAAAAACACCGGAAACCACCACCATTCCCTGATTTCCCAGACACCTCAGCTTGGGTCAATCATAGTACCGTCCCCTGATTTACGGTTTTTCGCGAAATGTCCCTTGTGTTCATCATCGGCAATAGTGTTTTTTGTTTCGTGCCGTTTTCCCAGTATTCAGCATAATTACAAAAATAGTTATAACTATAAATGCAAGCTCAAAAACGCTAAAGAATATCGTCAAAACAATTTGCACAACACGTTGCTCAGTGTTAAATTTCTCATATGAAAGATATTCTTCCTCCTCAGAAAATGCATCAATAACTAAATTTGTTTTCCCAAAGAAGCTTTGTTCTTCTATGTAGGTTATTGTTAACATATCTCCTTCGTGGAGTGCTTCCGATATCTCAAAAATGCCATGATAATCGGATGCCAATCCTCCCTTGCAAAACAGATATGCGCTTGAATTGGCATATACATATAAGTTTGATTCATTATATCCACGCCTATAACGGATTCTTTCAATGACAATGCTACGTTGTGTTGCAGTCGTTATGTCTATAGGTTTAGCTTGGTATAACAAACAAAGAAAACTCAGCAATATGAAACACTGAATCGTTACTAACGTTATAATGGTTTTTTTCATCTCTCTCATCCACCAAAGTTTATATTGATCCATGTGTTAACACAGAATGTTGCATACTGATGCGGAGCATCCAGCAGAAAACTTTCAATTTGTCCAGACAAATATGATTTACTAATATAGTGCCAAGCCTTTTTTATCGTTTTTTTAGCATTCTTTTTAATCAGTGGTCTAACATTCTTTTGAAGTATTGTCTTCACAGAACCGTCCCCTGATTTTCCGTCTTTCCCATTAAAGAAAGCACCCAATCCGGACATCTCGAGGACCCATATTTTTTGCAAGGGAATGTCAAATTTGCAATCTAACACCGTTTCCTTTGTGTTTATTTCGTTTATTTCTCTCGTATATAAATGGACCGGATACAAGTTGCTTAACTCTAAATCCACAAAGTAATATTCTCTGCCATCCCTGCCATCAATAATTACTAAAAAGTTCTCATCGCTTTGATATATTGTTGTTTGTGTGCCAAAGTGCTTTTTATCTTTGCGTTGCACAATCCTTTTATACATAATACTACCTCACCGGTGTCGAAAGTTCCTCAAGCCATTGGTATCCCTTCTCAAGCAAAAACTGAATCTCATGATAGAGCCAAGAACCAAGGCCCGTTCGTATTTTGTAAAAACACAAAGCGCACCCCTACCGAGGCAAAACACGGCAGGAATGCGCATGATATCGGAAAAAAATTGTCCCCAATCGAGATTGCAGGGGGTGCCGAATTCCGCAAAAAATATTTTGCCAAGCAAAACCCCCCTTTTGCTCTCTTCTGCTTTTATTTTAACATACCGCCCTTTCTTTTGTCAACACCCTCTCCGCCGCCGATGCCGTCGCGGCTTCGGTGGCCGATTTCTTCAACCACTGTACTGAAAATGGGACACCGGATCTGTTATGATAAACACAACAACAAAGGAGGTATTCCAAAATGAACAAACAAATTCCTTTACGTCCCATACAGCAGAATCGACAATTGCAAAGGCTTCTGGCAGAGAAAAGAAAGCTCTCCCTTCAAAAGGAGGCACTGACCGCCCTCTGCCTCATTCTCACCGCCGCCCTGGGACTTCTTTTGATCCTGATTTAAAGGGCAAATTCCCGATAAACCTCCCCCTCCAGCGTTTTCCACGTAAAGAGGCCGTCTGCAAACGTCATATAGCTGCGGGAGGAGCCGCCCTTGGGGATGGTAACGGAGCCGGGATTGAGAATGATGATTCCGTTTTGCTCCTTGCAGATGGGAACGTGGGTATGCCCGTGCAACAAAATATCTCCCTTTTTCAGAGGAGGAAGATTTTCTTCGGAAAAGCGGTGGCCGTGGGTGGCAAACAAGGTTCGATCCTCCAAGGGCAGAAGAGCATAGTCTGCCAAAATGGGGAAGGAAAGCACCATTTGATCCACCTCGGTATCGCAATTGCCCCGCACGCAGAAAAGACGGTCCTTTACGGAATTCAAAAGACCGATGACCTCCTTGGGGTCGTAGCCTTGCGGCAGATCGTTTCTCGGGCCGTGATATAACAGATCTCCCAAAAAGAGAATTCTTTGAGCATTTTCCTTTTCAAAGGCTTCCAAAAGCATTCGGCAGGTAACGGCCGAGCCGTGCAGATCCGATGCAATCATCCATTTTTTCATTTGACAAGCACCTCGTTTTTTTTAAAAGTATAACGAAAAAAACAGATTTTGGCAAGTTTTTTCTTTCATTTTTTGCTTTTTGGCGTTATAATGGTCTCATCTGAAAAAGGACGGTTGTTATGATGACCTACGAGGCTTCTCTTCGCATCAGCTCATACGTTGCCAATATCATTGCCGCAGGCTCTGCAGTGCCCGAAATCACCCCCGAGGAGATTCTCCGCGCAAGACGGGACTATTCCGATGAAAAATTAGAGTTGCTTCGGGCTGAGGGCTTCTATCGGGGTGATTTCGAGCTGTTTTACGTTTTATTTTGCTTTTGCAAGCAGATCGGTCTGTTTGCCATGGCCGACCGAGATTATTTGCGCAGGCTTTTTTCTCAAGCCAAGCGCTTCGAAGCCGCCTTTTTAACCGAAAATCCTTACGTCAAAAGCATTCGGATCCGTGAGCGAAGAATCGGGGATTTTCTGCTCACCGAGAGCCGTTATGACCGCGGCGAGATCTTTCAATTCGATATGCCTCCCCTCAGAGACGAGGTGGTGGTGCCCCGATTGGGCTTTTTCTCTCGGCAGGTCCGTTTTCCCGCCGTCTACGAAGGCAATATTCCTTGGGTCAGCGTTTGCCCCTCCGAGATCCTTTCCATGGAGCGGGATATTTCGGCCGCTCACGGTCGGGTTTTGGTGTTGGGTCTCGGCTTGGGGTATTATCCCTTTATGGTAGCAAAAAAAGGAAATTCGGAGAGCATTACGGTGATCGAAAAAAGCCCCGAGATCATCCGTCTGTTCACCGAGGAGATCCTTCCCTATTTTCCCCAACGGGATCGGATCCGCATTCTGTGCGCAGATGCCTTTGATTACTTGAAAAACGCCGATCCCGAGGCCTTCGATTTTTGCTACGCAGACATCTGGGAGGGCGCTGAGGATGGGGCGGCGGCGTATTTGAACATTCTCCCCTATGAGAGGGCTTGGAAAAAATGCGAGTTTCGCTATTGGATCCGCGATGAAATTTTGTGGTATCTTGAAAAAAAGAGCCGCAAGGCTTGAAGAACCCGATCAGGTTTGTTATAATGAAGAAAATGCAATTTTGATTCAAAAAAAAGGATGATGACGATGAATATTATTATCGTTGGCGGAGGAAAAATCGGAACGACGGTTTTGGAAAGTCTGGTCTCGGAGGGGCACGACGTGGTGATGGTGGACAGCGATCCCGAGGTGATCGCGCAGGTCTCCAATATATACGACGTGATGTGCGTTTGCGGAAACGGGGTGGATTGGGAAACCCTGACGGAAGCGGGCGCGGCAGGAGCGGATCTGCTCATTGCGGTAACCGGCTCCGACGAATTCAATATGCTCTGCTGCTTTATGGCAAAAAAAGTTGGCGCGGGACACACCATTGCGCGGATCCGCAACCCCGAATACAACGACCAAAGCCTTGGCTTTATCAAGCAATCGCTGGATATTTCCATGGTCATCAACCCCGATTCTTTGGCCGCCGCCGAGCTGTTCAACCTGATTCAGCTGCCATCGGCGGAAAGCATCGAAACCTTTGCGGGACGGAACTTCCAGATCGTGGAATGGATTTTGCATCCCGAATCTCCCTTGGTGGGGATGACGCTGATGGAAATGAGAAAGCGCTTTCCCGCCTCGTATCTGGTGGGAACCGTGGGCAGAGGAAGCGAGGTCTTCATTCCCTCCGGATCCTTTTGCTTGCAGGAGGGAGATCGGATCGGCATTGCCGCTTCCCCCTCGGAAATAGAAAACCTGATGAAAATGCTGGGCATTTTGCGCGAACCCACCCGCAACGCCATGATCATCGGTGCGGCTCGCTCTGCCCATTACCTGACCCGCCATCTGCTCCGCAGCGGGTGCCGCGTCACGGTGGTGGACATTGATAAGGAAGCTTGTACCGCCTTTGCGGAAAACAGTCCGGAGGCCGTGGTGATCTGCGGCGATGCGGCGCAGGAGGAGGTTCTTTTGGAAGAAGGGCTTGCCAATATGGACGCCTTTGTTTCCTTAACGGGAATCGACGAAGAAAACATCCTTCTCTCTTACCAAGCCCTCTCCAAGGGGGTTCGGCGGGTCATCACCAAGATTAACCGAGAGGAATTCACCTCCATGGCGGCAAAATTGGGCCTGGATTGCATCATTTCCCCCCGCCGTCTGATGAGCGACGTTTTGACCCGTTATGCCAGGGCGCTGGCCAATTCCGCGGGAAGCAAGATCGAAACCCTGTACAAATTGATGGACGGTAAGGCAGAGGCCTTGGAATTCCGCGTAGAGGAGGACTTCCCCTTCGCCGGCATTCCTTTAAAGGATCTTCATCTGAAAAAGAATACGCTGATCGCGGGAATCATCCGCAAAAGAAGAATCATCATCCCCTCGGGTACCGATTCGATCCTGCCCGAGGACAGCGTTGTCATTTTGGCCGCCGGACACAGTCTTGGCGATCTGGCTGATATTATGGAGTAAAAAATGAATCGCAGAATGGTTTTTCACACGGTGGGACTGATCGTTTTATTGGAAGCGCTTCTGTTTTTGTTTCCCGCCGCAGTTGCCTTGATCTACCGCGAGAAATGCCTCGGTGCCTTTCTCATTTCCATTGCCATTGCCGCCGTTTTCGGCGGCGGTCTGAGCTTTTTTTCCAAGCCGAAATCCCGCGTGATCTACGCCAAGGAGGGCTTTGCCATCACCTCTCTGGCCTGGCTGTTTCTCTCTGCCATCGGAGCATTTCCCTTCTTTCTTTCGAGGCAGATCCCCTCTTACGTGGACGCTTTTTTTGAAACCGTCAGCGGCTTTACCACCACGGGCGCCTCAATCCTTCCTCGCGTGGAGGATCTGGAACGCGGCCTGCTTTTTTGGCGCAGCTTCACTCATTGGATCGGCGGTATGGGCGTTTTGGTCTTTTTAATGGCCTTTTTGCCCGGTCTTTCCGACCGAACCATCCACATCATCCGTGCCGAAATGCCCGGGCCCACGGTGGGCAAGCTTTTGCCCCGCGTGCGGGACACCGCAAAAATCCTCTATCTGATCTATATCGTTATGACTGCCGCGGAGGTGGTTCTGCTTTGCTTTGGAGGAATGAGCATTTTCGATTCGCTCGTTTACGCCTTCGGCACGGCGGGCACGGGCGGCTTCGGCATCTATTCGGACAGCGCCGCTTCCCTTTCCCCCTACTGTCAATGGGTCATTGCCATCTTTTTGTTCTTTTTCGGCATCAATTTCAATCTGTATTATTTGATTCTGATCGGAAGGATCCGCTCCTGCCTTCGCTCCACGGAGCTTAGGGTCTATGCGGCTATGGTGGCCTTGGGAACGGTTTTCCTTTGCTTCAATCTTTCAAGTCTGTATCAAAACGTCGAAGAGCTTTTGCGGCACAGCTTTTTCCAAGTCATTACCATCATCACCACAGCGGGCTTTTCCACGGCGGATTTTGCCCTTTGGCCCGTTTTCTCCCAAACGGTTCTGGTGTTTCTGATGTTTACCGGTGCCTGCGCAGGCTCCACGGCCGGCGGTATCAAAATCTCCCGCGTGGTTCTGTTTTTCCAAAACTGTCACGCTGAATTCCGTCACATGCTTCACCCTCGCTCGGTGAACGTTTTGCAGATGGACGGCAAAAAGGTGGATAAGGAGACCCGAATGGGGGTTTCGGTTTACCTTTCCGTTTACGTTTTGGTATTTTTCCTCACCTGGATTCTGATTGCCCCCAACGGATTCGATTTCGTAACCACCTTCACCGCCGTCGCCGCCTGCTTTAACAACGTAGGCCCCGGCCTCGGAGCTGTGGGGCCCTTCGGCGGATTTGCAGGCTTTTCGGATTTTTCCAAAATCGTCCTCTCGTTTTCCATGCTTTTGGGAAGATTGGAAATCTGGCCCATTCTTTTGACTTTGAGTCCCCGTGCGTGGATGAGCAAGCATCACAAGAAGAGTATATAGGAGGAACACCATGGATTATCAAAGCATCAAAAACGATCCCGCCATCCGCGCCTACATTCAGGAGGCGGATCGCGCTCTGCAAACTTTGGGCTTTACCGAGCACAGCTTTGCTCACGTCACCTTGGTGGCGGAAAAGGCAGGGTACATTCTGGAGACCTTGGGCTATCCCGAGCGAACGGTGGAATTGGCAAAGATCGCGGGGTTTCTCCACGACATCGGCAATCTGGTCAACCGCATTGAGCACAGCCAAAGCGGCGCGGTGATGGCTTTTCGGCTGTTGGATCAGAGAGGCTTCCCCCCCGAAGAGATCGCCACGGTGGTCTCCGCCATCGGCAATCACGACGAGGGAACGGGAACACCCGTGAACACGGTAGCCGCCGCGCTGATTCTGGCAGACAAATCCGACGTGCGCCGCACCCGAGTGAAGGATACGGATAAAAGCCATTTCGACATTCACGACCGTGTGAATTTTTCCGTAACCAAATCCGAATTAAAAATCAATCGGGAGTGCACGATCATCAAGCTCAAGCTTTCCATCGACACCCATTTCGGTTCGGTGATGGATTATTTTGAGATCTTTTTGGATCGAATGATCCTTTGCCGAAAGGCGGCGGAAAAATTGGGCTTGGATTTCAAATTGATCATCAACGAGCAGCAATTGATCTAACAAAGAAAAAATACAAAGAAAAAAGAGATTTTTATGAATTACAAACCGAAGCAGAACGCTTTCGAGCGCTGGTATCCCCTGACATATCCCGGCTACTACAAAAAGGATCTTTCGGAAGAAAAATCCGTTTGCTTTGAGCATTGCCGCTTGGACGTAACCCTCTTTCGGGGAAAAGAAATCGGCCTTTCGGCGCTTTGGGGAGAAGGGGCCGTCTCCACCTTAACGGATGAGAGCGGCCGTATCCTTCTTTGTTGGGAAAAAGCTCCCGAAAAGCTTTTGATCCCCGAGGAAGGAAAATACCTTTATCTGAATAACCGCTACGAAGAAAACCCCGATTTTTACCTTTTGGTTCCCGAAGGAAGCTTTCAAAAGCCAAACGGCCTTTTGTTTTACGAGGAATGCACAAAAGGAGCCTATTGGAACGGGAACGACTTTTTCGGTAACGTTTCCGAAAAGAAGCGCACGTCAAAGGGGCTTTTGATTCCCACGGGCATTGAAAATGCTTTGGTGATCCACAAATCCACCGCTTTTGACGATTGGTGTCTGACCGCCGAGGTCTCGGCACCGAAGGGGGATGAGGCCATCTGCCTCGGAACCCGAATTACCCAAGGCCGTCCCTGCCGCCACGCTTCTCTGTGCTGTGCCGATCTTGAGGCGAAAAAGCTTTTCCTTTATCGGGGCGGAAACGGGCAGGAGATGCCCGAGGAGATCTTGCAGTGTGCTTCGCTTGACGGCGTAATCGAAAAGGGAAATTTTACCCTGCGGCTGGAAAGAATTAATCTTGCCATCAAGGCCAGCCTGATCAATCCCGTCACCGGAAAAACCGTCAGCGTCACGCAAGAGATCCTGCAGGAGGAAAGCGAAACCTCCATTGCAGGAGCCTGCAAAGCAGGAAAAATGTTCGATTCTCCCCAAATATTTGCCCTTTCCGGCTCTCCCCTCCTTCTTCGGATCTACGGTGCCGCAAGGGTCTTCCCCAAGGTCATCTTTTTCGGAGACAGCCTGACCCAAGGGGCCCACAATCTGCCCGAAGACGGGTGGGCTCAAATGTGTGCCGCCGATATCGGAGACAGCCTCTGCTGCGGACGAGGCTCAGGCGATATCTGGAGCTGCTTAAATCAAGTCCGCTCCATTCTTCCCCCTCTTCGTCCCAAGGCCATGGTGGTGACCATCGGTGGCAATTTCAGAAGCGATACGCTCTCTCTTGACACCATCAAAGGTCTTTACGATAAGTTCATCCGGATGGCAGAATATTTCGGGATCATTCTCATTCTCAACTGCATTCCCGTCTGCGAACGGGCGCACGTTCCCGAAATCAATCGAATTCTGCGTTCTCTCAACGTACCGAAATCCCGCTTTGACGTAGCCTTCACCGAAAATTACGAGGAAGACGGAAAGCAGCTTTTCGCTTACTATGCTACTGACAAAACGCACTTGAATCCGAACGGAAACCGAGTGCTTTACGAGCGCTTTATGGCAGATTTCCCCTGGCTTCGAAATTTATAATAAAAAAAGACGGGCAAAAGCGAACTTCTCATAAAGATGTTTGATTTTTCCTTGTAGGGACAGGCGTCCTCGACTGTCCGTCTGAGACAGGCGTCCTCGACTGTCCAAAAAGGCATAAATGCAACAAAGAAAACAAATCATGAACCCCGACAGATTTTAGAATTTCTGTCGGGGTTGTTATTTGGAAACGTGATTCAATAAATCCCATTAAGCTTTGTAAATTTCATATTTTACGTCATTTGGATTAGACTTGTCTATAATTACGCAATGATATATTTCACCGGTGTCCTCGTTTATGTATATTTGTATGGGTTTTCCGTTTTTTATATCAGTATCGAAAAATTTCAAAGGCTTTCCGTCAATGAGAGGAAATGTAATTCCATATCCAAATCTGCGCCACATTTTTTTGGAGATAAATATTTCCTTGCAACGCTCGTTACGCCATTTCGTCAAATCCTTGCTCTTTAATTCTTCGGGGGATTTTTTTATAACATTTTCAATGATGTACTTTTCGGTATTAGAATTAACAAATCTTGAATCGATATTACATCTATATACAAGATAATAATAATCCGATAAAAACCATTCGTGACCTATGTGTGAAGCAAGTTCAGGATGTTTTATTTTTTCGGCAGAATCTTTAAATAATTGGATTTGATGCCCATAGTTGATTTTAGAATACAGCTCGTTGTAATGTTCTATGCCGTTATGATAACCTATTTCAAAAGGCTTTATATTTTCATCATAAAAATCATCTATCGTTTTATCAAATTCTTCCGCATCTATATCGAAAAAATTCCAATGATAACCGTCAGGCGTTTTGTAAAACAATTTATTAGAGGTATATGTATCTATCAACAAACGATCATTTAGAACGTTTTTAGTAATTCTGCCGATTTCGGGATGACATTCTTTTATGATAATACTTAGATATATTTCCGCCCCACCGTTGTACACGGTTTGTTCCAAGATGATAATAGAATCTTTCAACTCTAAATAAAAAAGTTTTGAGCCGTAATTTTTAAAATTGTATTTTGTCAAAGAAACGGTCAACAGGTTTTGCAATATTTTTTTATCCAAGAATTACACCTCCACCGTATATAAGTCTCGGACGGACAGTCGAGGACGCCTGTCTTTTTTAAGGCAAAAGCTCCAATAGTGCCAGATAATCTTCCTTCCGTTCGCAATGAGAAGCCCGATCCCGCAGAGAGGCCGCTCCCCGAAAGCCCTTCAGGTATTGGGCCATATGCGTTAGCATTTCCCTGCCCGCCGAGAGCGGCTTATACGAAAAGGCTCGCTCCAGATGGTGGCGGATGATCTCCTTCCGATCAATCTCGGGGGCGGGCTTTCCCGCAAGGTGTGCGCGTATTTCCGAAAAGATCCAAGGAGCGCCCACGGCGGCTCTTCCGATCATCAGCCCGTCACAGCCCGTTTGCTCCAAAAGGCGAAGGGCGCTTTCGCCGTCACGCACGTCTCCGTTGGCGATCACGGGAATCCCCACCGCCCGTTTTACCTCGGCGATCCGCTCGGGCAAAAGGGTTCCGTCCCGATAAAAATCGGCGCGGGTTCTGCCGTGAACGGCAATGCGGGAGGCGCCCGCTTTTTCACAAAGCATCGCCACCTCCGCAGCGTTCAGATGCTCCCGATCCCAACCGACGCGAATTTTGACCGAAACGGGAAGCGAGGCGGCCTGCACCGCCGCACGGACGATTTCATAGCAAAGGGAGGGGTTCTTCATCAGGGCGCTTCCCTCTCCGTTCCCTACGATCTTCGGAACGGGGCAACCGAAATTCAGATCGATCCCGTCACAAATTTCTCTTTTTCCCATTTTTTCGGCGGCAAAGGCCACCGCGGCGGGATCGGAGCCGAACAGCTGGAGGGCAATGGGCCTCTCCGCCTTTCCGGTTTCAGCCAGAAGGGCGGTTTTTTTATCGCCGAACAAAACGGCCTTGGCAGAAATCATTTCCGTACAGAAAAAATCCACTCCGAATTCTCCGCAGGTTTCCCGAAAAGCCCGATCTCCCACCCCTGCCATCGGTGCAAGATACAGCGGCAACAACTCTTTCATACCACCGATTCTACCATAATTCTTTCTCTTTGTAAAGAGACGACGCTTTGCTTTTTTCTCAAAAGAGCCGCACCCGAGACCGGCTTTGGAATACAATAAGAATGGGAGCAAGAGAGGAGACACCATGCAAAGCTTTTTCATCCGTTGCCCTTCTGTCACCTACGCACAAAAGGGGCAAAAGATCCTGGACAGTGCAGGATATCGCTCCCGTTTGACCAAAGTCGATTCCCACGGCTGCGCCTACGGCTTGGAAATTTCTGCCCCCGAACGGGCACCCGTTTTCAAATTGCTGGAGGATGCGGGCGTGATCTTCACCCTATAAAGGAAAGCGAGACTCGGTATGATCTATCTTGACAATGCGGCCACCGCCTATCCAAAGCCTGCTTTTGTGATTCGGGAGACCCTCAGAATCCTCCATGCTCCCATAGGGAATCCCGGAAGAAGCGGACATTTGCTGTCAAGGCGCAGTGCCCTTGCGGTATTTCGGGCAAGAGAGAGTCTGGCAAGGCTGTTGAATATGAATGCACCGGAAAGAATCGTTTTCACAAGCGGTGCCACCGCCGCCTTGAACATTGCCATTCTGGGAAGCGTGCGCGCCATCGGAAGAAAAAAAGAAAGGCCTTTGGTCGTTACCGACGTTTTTGAACACAATTCCGTTTTAAGGCCTCTTTTTCTTTTACAGCGGGAAAACAAGATCCGCTTGGAAATTCTTTCCCCCGATTCAAACGGCGCTTTGCCCGAGGAAAGGATCCTTTCCCTCGCCCCGGATCTGTTCATCGTAACGGCCAGGAGCAACGTCACAGGGCATGAATTTGCCCTTTTCACCCTGTTTTCTCTATTGAAGGAAAAGGGGTGCATCATCATTACCGATGCCTCGCAGGCTTTGGGCAGCCAAGACTGCAGCTTTCAAAAAAGCGGTGCTCATATGCTTTGTGCCTCGGGGCACAAGGGTCTTATGGGGATCATGGGCGGAGGACTGCTCGCCTTTTCCCACGACTGTCCTCTGCTCCCCGAGGCCGTATTCAGCGGCGGAAGCGGAAGCGACAGCTTCAATCCTCAAATGCCGGATACGCTCCCCGATCGGCTGGAGGCGGGCACCCTTCCCCTTCCCGCCATCGTATCCATGGGAGCGGGCGCCGAATTCATTATGAAATTGGGACTCTCGCAGATCCGTGAGCAGGAGCGGGAGATCAAGCGGATATTGACAGAGGGGATCCGAAACCTTCATCATTTCGAGGTTTTGGAGCCCCAATATCCCGATGGACCCATTCTGATTCGAAAGGGGGATCACGCCTCCGAGCAAATCGCTTCCCAATTGGAGAAAAACGGCATTTTGACCCGTGGCGGCTTCCACTGCGCCCCCTTGGCACACCGATATCTGGGCACCGAAAAAACGGGCGGAGTTCGACTCTCCCCCGGAATCTTCACCACAAAAAAAGAAGCACAGAAAACCTTGAGCCTTCTGCACCGAATGGATCAGTAGAATAAGGGGCTGTAAAAAGCGATGCTTTTTACAGCCCCTTTTGCGGGAAGCGATTCTTTATTTTTCGGCACGGGTCTCGTCCTCGTTGGTGCCGGTATCGGAATTTTTCAAGAATACAAAATAGATCACGGTACCGAGAGCCAAAAGCCCGTAGGCGGAAAGGGTGATGCCGAGACCGTTGGCAGAGAAGCTGCGAGCGGAATCCACCACGGGGAACACCAGATCGTACACACCGAAGATCTCAATGGCCAGAATCAAAAGCGGCGTCACAAATTTCACCATCACCGAGAACAGCGAGGAAAACAGACCGAGCTTTTGCCCATCCTGCTCCATTTCACGGGAGAATTTTTTCGGTCCGATGATCCAGCCCACGGTAATACAGCTGAAGAAGGCGCAAACGGGCATCAAAACCGTATTGGTAATGATATCGAACAGATCCAAAAGGTTCTGCCCGAAAATCACGATGGCATTCTCCTTGCCGCCCAGAACCTGCCCCAAGGAGATCCCGATGGGAACGGAGATCAAAACGGCCACCACGGCAACCGCCATAACCACCTTTTTGCGGCGAATGCGGAATTTCTGAATGAAAAACTGGCTGACCACCTCAAACAGAGAGATCACGGAGGTAACGGCAGCAATGCTCACCATAAAGAAGAAGAAAAACTGAATCACCTTTCCGATAAAGCCAAGATCCTCAAACACCAGCGGAAGGGTCTGGAACATCAATCCCACGCCCTGGAAGGAGCCCGCCTCAAGACCCGTGGTGGCGGTATAGTGATACACCGCGGGAAAAATGGCAAAGCCTGCCAAAAGGGCAACTCCCGTATCGCAAAGGCAGATCATAGCGGTGGATTTTAAAAGATTCACTTCCTTGCCGGTATAAGAGCCGTAGGCAACCATTGCGCCCATACCCAGAGAAAGAGAATAGAAGGCTTGCCCCATAGCGGCCAGGATCCCCGAGCCGGAGAGCTTAGAAAAATCGGGCTTCATATAAAAGGCAAGACCCTCGGAAACCCCTTCCCCCAAAGAAAGGGAGAAGATCACCGTTCCCACCAGAATGATAAAGAGGGCAGGCATCAGCACCTTGGAGGACTTTTCAATTCCGTCCTTCACACCGCCCATAACCACAAGAAGCGCGGTACCGATGAAAACGGCGGTGAAAAGAATGACCAGCCACTCTTTTTCCGCAAAAGAAACGAAGGAGCCCGCATTGGTGCCGAAGGAATTGACGGTAAAGCGAACGGTGTAGCCCCCCAAAACCGCATAGTAGCAGGAAATGAAGCCGGGGATGATAACGGCGAGAACGCCGAACCACCCGATCTTGGAGCTTGCAAATTTAAACGCCGTAACGGGATTGGCCTTGGCTCGACGGCCGATGTAGATCTCGCACAGCATGGTGACGATTCCGATAAAAAGAACGCAGGCCACGTACACCAATACGAAGGCGGCACCGCCGTTGGCGTGGGTCTTATACGGAAAGCCCCAAAGGTTTCCCAAGCCCACTGCAGACCCTGCCGCCGCCAGAATGAATCCGAGGCCGCTGGCAAAGCCGTTTTGCTTTTTTTCCATAAGATATGATCCTTTCCTCAATTGTTTCGCAATTGTTTCCCTATTGTATCACAAGCAAGTCAAAAAGGCAAGGCGCAAAAACGGAAAAACCGAAAAAAACGTCGATCCTTCCTCATTTTTTCCCTTGATCGGTTGACATCAAACTCCGTACGTATTATAATAAATTGAAAATAAAAAATGAACGGAGGATTATGATATGTCTGAAATCAACGTATCGGAAATCACCACAGAGCGTCTCAACGAAGAGATGTTCCCCGAAACCACCGAGTTCAACGAGAAGGTAGAAACTCCCCTGACTCGCGCCAAGCTTGATGCCATTCCCATCGCAGATCCTTCCATGACCACGGATCAGCTCCGTCAGATCTGCGTGGATTATCTCCAGCTTTCGGTTTCCTTCCAGTGGACCACGGACCGTTACATTTCCTTCAACGGTAAGCCCGAAAGAACCTTCTACAAGGGCAAGCTCTACGGCGGTATCCCCTATATCAACACCGCCTCCGGCAACCTGTACCGCATCCTGGAATACTATGATGAAAAGACAGGTCACCTGGACACCTCCTTCTTCAAGGACAATCCCCTTCTCTTCGGAACCGCCTGCTCCGGAACCGCCTCTATGGCTCTGTACCGCGTGGTCAATTCCGCCGAGCTTTCCTGGACCCATTCCATGAACGTGGCACACGGCTTCATTCCCGTGGGCGATTACAAATACGACCATTCCCTCCGGCAGATCTGGGAAACGGGTCCCGACGGAAAGCGCATTTATTTTTACAATCTGAAGCATATCTGCCGTGACAACGGCGAGCAGGTTATGTTCGAATCCTATGCCAAGGCTCTCCCCGCCGACTGCTTCTCCAGCAACGGCCACGTAAGACTGGCTGTGGAGAATCCCGTGGTGGTTCGTCTTGAGGACGGCACCATCGACGGTGAAAACAGCTACGCCGTATTGGGAGAGCAGGGTCTTTACACCAAGGATGCCCGCCACAAGAGAACCACCTCCGACGGAACCGCCTACCTCATCCGCGGTACTGATCGCTTCTGCCCCACCTTCAAGCAGCTCTTTGATGCCGGCTACGTGGTGCATACCTTCGCCGAATTCTTGGGAACCAAGCCCGTGGAGCGCGGCACCGTTTCCATCGGCATTGCGGAAAAAGCCGTTACGGCCGAGGCGCTTTGTGCCGCCACGCTGAAGGCAAACTTCCCCATTTCCGATATTTTCACCACCGTTTGCGATGCCAACGGAAATGAAATTTACCGCCACGTATACCGCTCCCACCCCCACTTCGTGAGAAGCATTCCGATGACAAAGGCTCTGTGCCGTGAGGAATTGGCCGCCTTGGCCAACGGTGAAAACACCGTTGAAATGAAGGCTCAGCTGGCCAACGGCGAAAAGCTTTGCTGCTATTCGGGAACCCTTCTGGCTGACTGATCGATTTTCTCTTCGGGAGACACTTTGAAAAAGTGTCTCCCTTTTATGTTGCCTTTTGAGCAAAAAAAACACCCAAGTGCCGTTAGCGTGATTGTCCTAAGCGGACAATCACGCTAAAACGATGTTTGCCCTTGCGGGCAAGTGATGTTGACTTCGTCAGTGATGTTCACTGTGTGAATGATGTTACGCCTGACGGCGTAGTGGGCAAACATCACATCATTGCGAGCCTTGGCGAGCTGCATCATGATGCGTAGCATAACATCACTTTTGCGTCAGCAAAAACATCACTAACAGAAAAAAAAGAGAGCTAATGGCTTAAAAACCGTTAACTCTCTTTTGTTTTGATTGCAAGTTTCGCATTTGTTTTACAAATGCACAATACCCCTTATAAAATTTCTCCGATAAGGACATCACCCGTTTGGCACTTGGGTGCTG
>JAFWBD010000031.1 GCA_017507325.1 Clostridia bacterium
CCCCTCCCTCTCGGATGGAGGCCTCATTGCGCCACCGCTTTGTGGATAAAATGGGGTGTAATCCAAGACTTATTTCTATAAACTAAGAAAAAAATATAAAATGTAAAAGAAAACGTAGAATAAAACTTCTGAAATCTTCAGTAAAAATTCAAACCTTTTCAAATTCATTTGATATCATCTTTGAACAATCCCTCAGTCAGCTTTGCTGACAGCTCCCTTTACACAAGGGAGGGCTTTAGTAAGTTCCCACCGCCAAAAAAACACCACCAAAGAAAAATCCTTGGTGGTGTTCGTGTTTTCTCCGCTAAGAATGCAGAGGAGAGGCGCTGTCCTTTGCTACAGGAAAAGCCACCGCTTCGACTGCTTTCCCTTGCCATTCCGTTCGCCGGGCGGGGGGGCAATTTTCAAAAAGTCTCCCGCAGAGGACGGGGGGGGAGAGGCAGGCGATGTAAAAATAGAAAAAATTTCCCAATTTTCACAGAAAATCTATTGCGAAAAGGGACAGAATATGATATGATAACAAAAGAATTCTGAAAGAAAAGGAAGGGATACGAATATGAATAAAAAGTCAGTAAAAGACGTTGAAGTCCGCGGCAAGAGAGTTTTTGTTCGTTGCGATTTTAACGTACCCATGAAGGACGGTGTGATCACCAGCGACAAGAGAATTGCCGGTGCGGTTCCCACCATCGAATATTTGCTCAACAACGGCGCAAAGGTGATTCTTTGCTCTCATATGGGCAAGCCCCACAACATTTTTACCGAGGGCTACGGCCTGACCAAGAAGGAAAAGAAGGAAGTGGAAAAGCTCCCCGCAGAGGAGCAGGCAGCAGCCAAGGCAAAGTTTTTGGAAAAGGCTGCAGGGGATCAGAAAAAATTGACCCTCAAGCCCGTCGCTGACAGACTCAACGAGTACCTCGGCGGTAAGGTTACCTTCGCTGCCGATATCATCGGCGAGGACGCCAAGGCAAAGGTTGCCGCTCTGAAGGAGGGCGAGGCCGTTCTTTTGGAGAACGTTCGCTTTGACGCCAGAGAAGAAAAGAACGGCGCTGATTTCGCCGAGGCTTTGGCTTCCATGGCCGATCTCTTCGTGAACGATGCTTTCGGTACCGCTCACCGCGCTCACGCTTCCACCGAGGGTATTTCCCACTATATTCCCGCAGTTTCCGGTCTTCTGATCGATAAGGAGATCACCTTTATGGGCGGCGCTCTGGAGGCTCCGGAGCATCCCTTCGTTGCCATTCTCGGCGGCGCTAAGGTTTCCGATAAGATCGGCGTCATCACCAACCTCATCGACAAGGTTGATACCATCATCATCGGCGGTGCCATGGCTTACACCTTCGTAAAGGCTCAGGGCGGCGAAATCGGCAGCTCCCTTTGCGAGGATGATAAGATGGATCTGGCTCTGGATTTGATTGCCAAGGCCAAGGCCAAGGGTGTAAACTTCCTGCTTCCCGTGGATAACAAGTGCGGTGCAGGCTTCGATAACGACGCTCCCAGCGTAACCTGTGACGTGGATAAGGTTCCCGCAGGCTATATGGGTCTGGATATCGGTCCCAAGACCATCGAGATCTATGCCAACGCTGTGAAGGATGCCAAGACCGTGATCTGGAACGGACCCATGGGCGTTTCCGAATTTGAGAACTATGCAGCCGGCACCCGTGCCGTGGCTCAGGCCGTTGCCGAGAGCGACGCCATCTCCATCGTAGGCGGCGGCGATTCCACCGCAGCCATCGAAAAATTGGGCTTTGCCGATAAGATCACCCACATTTCCACCGGCGGCGGTGCCAGCCTCGAATTCCTCGAGGGCAAAGAGCTCCCCGGTATTGCTTGCCTGGAGAACAAATAAGGAGAAAAGCTATGAGAAAGATCATCATTGCAGGAAACTGGAAAATGAATAAAACTCCCTCGGAGGCCGCTGATCTGGCTGCAGCCATTGCACAGATCGAGAAGGCCAAGTGCGAGGTTGTGATTTGCCCTCCCTTTGTGGATCTCTTCTTTGCCAAGAAGGCCATTGAGGGAAGCCAGGTAAAGCTCGGTGCACAGAACTGCCACTGGAAGGAATCCGGTGCCTACACCGGCGAGATCAGCGCCGATATGCTGATCGAAGCAGGCTGTGATTACGTCATCATCGGCCACTCCGAAAGAAGACAGTACTTCGGCGAAACCGATGAAACCGTGAACCTTCGCACCAAGGCCGCCTTGGCCAAGGGCTTGAAGGTCATCCTTTGCGTGGGCGAAACCCGCGAGGAGAGAGAAGGCGGCATCACCGAGAAGGTGATCGACCGTCAGATCCGCTTGGGTCTTGCCGATCTGAGCGCTGAGGAAATGGCAAACGTGGTCATCGCTTACGAGCCCGTTTGGGCCATCGGTACCGGTCTTACCGCTACCAACGAGCAGGCTGAGGAGGTTTGCGCCTTCATTCGTTCCCTGATCGCAGAGCTCTTCGGTGCCGCTGTGGCAGAGGATACCACCATTCAGTACGGCGGTTCCATGAACGCAGGCAACTGTGCCGCTCTCTTGAGCATGCCCAATATTGACGGCGGTCTCATCGGCGGTGCGGCCTTGAAGCCCGCAGATTTTGCTGTGATCGTGGCAGCAGGCAGCGCAGAAGCATAAACCATCATCAAGGAAAGCGGCAGATTTTCTGCCGCTTTTTTTCGAAAAGGAGACTGTCTTGAAACTGTTTACAAAGAGAAAAAGAAAGCCGAGCCCCTATGACGAAGAGGGGCTGGATGGATTCGATTGGTATGAGGGTCAGACCCGCTGGCCACTGCATCGAATTTTGGAAACGGCCTTCGGTATCATCAGCGCCATTGTATTTGCGGTAATCTTTTTCCGCATTTTCTCCTCGGGCAATTCCGAGTTTGAGGAAATGATTCTGTTGAATGAAAGAGCCGCCGCCGTGTATACCCCGGGCGAGTCGCAGGTGGTGCGGATCCATCCCAATACCTCCGATCAGGAGGACGATTCCGCCTTTCTTTATTACCCCGTTTATCTGGAGGAGACGGAGAACCTTCAATTTACCGCCCGTGTCCGCCAAAGCAAGATTCCCAAGGGGAAAAGCGAGGCGGGCTATACCTTTGTGGTGCGGGAGACCTCGGAGGGGGAGACGCGCTATTATGAGCTTTCGTATTTTGAGGATGAAAGCCGCTTTGGCTATACCTTTTACCGCCTTTGCTTTGAAGGGGTGGAAATGGATTTCGGCGGGGTTTATACCTTTCTCATTTTTCGGGATGATTACGTTCCCGAGGAAGGGGTCTATGAGGCAGGGGATGCCGAATTTACCTTCACCCTTCTGAATTCGGAAACTTATTATCACAGCACCGTTCCCAAACGGGATATTTTCAAAACCGCATCGTAACGGCAACAATCGGCAGGGGGCTTTTGTCCTCTGCCGATTTGTGATCGAAAGAGCAAAAGGCATTCCGACGGAAGAAAATTTCAAAAAAGAATGGATTTTTCACCGATTGTATTGACAAATGAGCGGTCTGTTGATAGAATGAAATGGGAAGAAAAAAACAAAGAAGGAAAAGGTTGTACGATCGTTTCAATTGAGGACAATACGAAAAGCATCAAGAGAAAGAGGTGAGACCGATATGGGAAAGAGAATGAGGCTGAACATTATTTTGCCTTGCCCTATGCGGTCGAAGCGAGAAAGCAGAAGGTAAAAGAGCCGTTTTCTCGGATAAAAAATCAATTGAGTCGCATAGGCTAAGACGGAAGGGCAAGAAACCGTTTCCAAAGCTTATGTGATTTTTTTATTTTCAAAATAGGAAAGGGAGGAGCCCACAATGAAACGAAGAAAGAAAAGTTATTTGATTCGGGTGATCATCTGGGAGATCAGCGAATTGCTCCTGCCCTTGGAGTTTATATTGAACATCCGTAGAGGTTCGTTTTGAATTAAAAAATTAATAAATTTGTGTTATAACTCAGTTAATAAATAAGAATTTGACGAGGAGGCTATTCGTATGAAGAAAATAATGGCAGTATTCTTAGCACTTGTATGTCTGGTTTCTCTTGTCGCTTGCCAAAATGGCGAGAATGAGAACGAGGGTACCAAAGGAACCGAAGGCAATGACACTCTTAACCCTTCTTTTACAGCAGAGGGTACCAAAGGAACCGAAGGCAATGACATTCTTAACCCTTATTTTACGGGAAAGGTGGTCGAGATCTACGACGGTGGCTGTCTGCTTGAGGTAACTGACAAAGGAAATTGGAACTTTTCAATTGGTGATAGGGTACGGGTAAACACTAAAATAGAGAATTGCCCTCAATATTCTGTTGATGATACCCTGCGAATCTCTTTCGACGGTGTAGTGGATAAGTCTAATCCACCACAGATTCACGGAGTAACAATAGTCTCCAAAACAGATGCTACAGGAAACAGTATTGCGTAACAAATTCGGGTTTATCAAAATGAATGATATCTTTTGGGGAGAAAAGGAGGGGATAAAATGAAATCAAAGGCTTTTGCTGTGGCAAAAGGAGGGCTATTCGGATTTTTGCTATTTGCCGCTATGGGAATCAGCGAATACCTCCTTTATGTGAATCAAAATTCTGCTTTTGCAGCGACGATAGAGGCATTGACGGTTTTAACAGCCGCCCTCGTTTGGTTTTTGTGGGCACGGGGCATGGAGCATCTTGCCTACTCCTATTTTGCGCTACCTATGATTGTTCTTGCGGCAAGTGGATTTTTCCGTTTGTTGATCGGGTGGCTTGGCGCCCCCGAAGGATGGAATGCGTTGGAAGCTGCCTTTTTCTCCCAAGGAGGCACGGCTTTGACGATGAGCCTTGGACTGATTCTTTGTCTGGGAATCGGAGAGCTTTTGCTGTTTTTCAAAAAGAAGACGGACGAGAGAAAAAAATGGAAAAAAGTTTTTCTCATCGTGCTGAGCGTTCTCTTTGCTGTTTTCCTGCTCTTGGTCTTGCTTGATTCCCCCTACCGCACAAATTCGAATGAGCCGCTCGATGGGATGGATATGATGATTATGCGCACCACTCAGGGAATGGCCCTTTTTTGGGGAGCGATGCTTTGGGGCTTAATGTGGCGAATTTTTCAAAACAATTCCGAAAGAAAACAAAAGCTTATTTTGCATATTGCTTCCTTTGCCAGTCTTTTGATGGCAGCCTTTTTGCCATATCACGAACGACCTCAATCCGCTGTGTTTTTGCTTCTTATCACATCCATCCTTTTGGTGCTGTATGGGGTTTCCCGTGCCTTTCTCCGGTGGGGCAAGAAAGCGGCAACCTGCACGGATGGCCCCGCGCCCGAGGGTGCGGGAGAGACAAACTTGGAAGACGCGAGAACGGGGGCGGCATAGAGCCGCATTTTTGGGGGCGCCGCAAAAGCGCGCTCCTCCACCTATAACTTCCTTATGAGCCTGCAGGATGGCTTAATGGAAGTGGATTCTTACATTTAAGGAGGGATCAAATGAAATCAAAGGCTTTTGCTGTGGCAACGGGAGGGATTTCCGCCGCTTTCCTCTATGCTGTTTGGTTTGGATGCTTTTTGCTTTTGGGAGGAGAAAACATCCCCGCTGTGGCGGTGGCTGTTTTGTGTTCGGCGGCACTTCTTTTCTTTGCTTGGATGCAAGATTCTGTTCTTTCGGGAAAAGCCTCCCCTTGGTATTCCGTTTTGGGTTCGGTGCTTGCGATTTCCCTCTGTATCGGGCTATCCTTGTTTCTTGCTAAAAACGGACAGAAAAATGCAATTTTTTGTTTAAACGTTCAATTCGTTCTCATTGCCGTTATTCTTGCTTGGGAAAGAGGCATCGTTTCCCTCAGCGATCGAAAGAAGACAGATGATGAAAAGGATGCGACAAAAAAACATTTATCGTTGACAACCCGGTCTCTTTTTATCCTTGTCGCGGTACCGTTTTTATTATTGCTTGGTTTCGGTTTTGCCGGTTCTTTTTCGTATGACGACGACCCCCTCGCCGGATTTGGACTTCTCCTGTTCAGGATACTTTTGTGCTTGGGGTTCATTTTGCTTGTTGCGGCATCCTTCTATTGGTGGTTCTTGAAAAAAATCATCTTGCGAATCGGGAAGAATTCCGCTCGCCGAAACAGCTGTTTTGTCTCAGGCTTTTTGCTGCTGTGGTTGGGCTCGAACGTTTGGTGTTGTTTCATGGTGCAGCCTTTTACTTACAGCCCCTTCTCTTATTTTTGTATTTGGCAGTGTGCCGTGGTTCCACTGATGCTTTTGGCTTTCAACGCATCTTTGTCGGTTCGTTTTCGGGAAAAGAACGCTGCCGCGGAATCGGAAACGGTGGCGGATGGCAAAAATGAACTCCCAATATCCGCAAGCAAACCCTTACGTGTTTTGCGGTGGGTTCTTCCGCTCGGATTTGTTTTGATGGATGTGGTATTGATCGCGCTTTGGTTTCCGCTTATGAAAAATTCGATCGGAGAGGTGGCAAGCGGTGGTTCACGGTACGATCTTCTTGCTATCATTTTTCTCGTTTGTTCCCTTGGGCTTCCGCTTCTTTGTTCCCAATGGACAATATTGAAAGAATGTGCTTTTCAACCGAAAAAAGAGGATGCAGGGAAAGGAAATTGGCTTGTAATGGGGGGGATCGCCGTATCCGTCTTATTGATTGCTTTCGTTGGAAGCTACCTTCTGCACCCGTTTGCAGGGGGCCTTTCCGCAGTGGATCATGCGGGGGATTGGCTTTCCGATTTTTCCACACGGCTTATTTCTTTTTCTCCCGATCTTCTTTTCTCGCTGCCGATCCTTTGCTGGCCGCTGTATGGGGTTTCCAATGCCTTTCTCAAGTGGGGCAAGAAAAGAGCAAAAGAGGCACTTCTTTGTGAAGGGGACGGGCAAGAAGAAACGAAGTAGTTTTCCGAGGTGCGTTTACAAAAAAATCGGCAGGGGACTAATGTCCTCTGCCGATTTGCGATCTTTGGAAATGAGGGGGTATTTTTTAGAAGGAAAAGCGTTTTCAGAGCAATTCTCTGAGATTCCAGCGAACGGAATGCAGGGAATTGAAGGAATCCCCGGGGCATTTCTGATAATAAACGGTGAAAATATCGCCGCCTGACAGCTCTACCGAGGAGGGATAGCCCTGATCCCAATCGGGCGCGATGGGAGAAATGCGCTTTTCCTCAGACCAGGTGCATCCGCCGTCTGTGCTGACGATGGCGTATTGACCCATTTCATCCCGCCGTTTTCCGTAGACCAAAACCACGGCACCGGAGGAATGCTGCAGAACGTGAGGGGGAGCACCCCAAACGTCCAAAAACTTGGCTTCTCCCCAGGTTTTTCCGCCATCAGAGCTTTTGACGGTATACATTTTGCGGTTTCCGTGGCCCGCTCCGCAGTGGTAGCGCACCGCCGCCAGGATCGTTCCGTCGTGCAAAAGGGTAGCGTTGGGCTCGCAGCAATAGCCCTCGGCTCCCTCAGGGCAGGGAACGTGGGAAAGCCTTGTCCAGCTTTCGCCGTCATCGGTGGAGCGATAAGCGAAAATGCGGTTGCCGCCTGCGGTGGAGCCGCCGTCCATATCCTGCACGGCGCCGCTCTTCTTTTCTGCCTGCTCCGAGGGGCAGCTCGGATTTTTCGGGTTCTCCATAGAACGGTTCAGATTTCCCACCCAAAAGAGGCTTCCGTCGGCCAAGAGGCAGGGGCCGTGGGGGGAGGTGACGGGAGCTTGGCGGGGGGCAGACCAGGTTTTTCCGTTGTCATAGGAAATTTTGGTAAAGGAGCCGGAGGGGATCGCCTCCTTGGGGAGGGTGTCCCACAGGGCGCGCATGCCGAGGCTTAAGGGATTGGCCACGGCGTAATGGGGGCGGGTATCCGCCAAGGGATCCCAATCCTTGAATTTTTCGGGGGCGTGGTTGAACCAGGTCAAAAGAAGCTTGCCCTTTCCCCAAGCGAGCATACCCGCATCGCGGTCATCCAGATAGGTATCGTTGATGATCTGAGGGGCGGACCAGGTTTCGCCCTCGTCACGGCTTTCATACATCAGATCCTTTCCAAAGGGGCAAATGTGATCCAATCGGTGGCCGGAGGTTCCCACCAAAAGGATTCCCTCCTCGGTTTTGGTAACGGTGGGCCAAGCCTGATAGCGAAAGGCGCCCTGCGTGCATCGGGAAAGGATGGCGTGTTTCATAAAAGCATCTCCTCTGATCGGTTTTTCTTCATTGTAACAGATGAATTTTTGGGTGTCAATACAAAAAAGGAACCGCATCGAAAACTCGGTTCCTCTTTTTCAAGTTTTTCTGCCGATCAGCCTCGGGTGAAGCGGTAGCTTGTTTGGCCCGTTTCGCTGTTGTAGGGCCCCATTTGGAAGGAAAGGCCCGCAAGAGAAGCCAGATGGGCCAAAACGGTTTCGGTGGACTTGGCAAAATGGGGGCTGACGCTCTTTCCCGTGGCTTTCAGATAGCGGACTGCGGGGCAAAACGCCACCTCTGCCTCCAAAAAGCCTTCGCCCTCCTTGAGCTGCAGAGCTTCGGGGGCTTTTTCTTTTTCATAGCAGGAAAGAAGATATTCCTTCAAAGGCGAAAAGCCGTTTTCGCGAATTTCTTTTGCCAAGGAGCCCAAAACGTTTTCCGTATATTGTGTCAAAAGGGCGGAAAGCTCCTTTTCCCCAAAGCTTTCTCCCACAAAATGGAGACAGCGGTTCATACTGTGGTGAAAATCCCGATGGAAATATTCGTTTTGAGAGGCCTTGCGATCCATCACCACGGTGTCTTCATCGATGATAACGCGGCCGTCGAATACCTTGGGATCGAAAATGAGAATGGAGCAGGCGGCCTTGTCCACCCCTCGGAAATTGTAGATATAGGAAAGCCCGTGCTTCTCCACGGCATAGCGGTAATAATCGCAATGGAGGCAGTAATGGGGATAGGGCTCCAGCCCTGTTTTTTCCTTTTGCTCCAACAGACGCCCTTTGGAGGGACAGTGGTGCATCACAATGTGGAAAAAGCCCCGCTTTTCATTGAGATACATGGTAAAATCCGCCGCCTCTTCATTGAGGGAGCCTGCCCAATATTCGTAGCAGCCGCGGATGCCCGATTTTTCCACGAAATTCACCAAGGGAATGCCGCTTCCGTCGGGAGAAAAAAGCTTTTCCCAAAAGGCCTCCACCTCGCCTCGGCCGTGGTGCTTTTCCAAATATTTGAAAAATTCGCTGTATGCGGGAATGAAATCGGTACAAGGGATCATATCGTTTCTCCAATCGTTATGATTTGGGTTTCATAATTGTATGATAGCACAAAAGAAGCAAAGGGGCAATAGGAATTTTCTCTTGCTTTCCGATTTTTTTGCTTCCAAGGGAAGAGAAAATCCGCCTTCTTACGAAAGCGGATTTTCGTTTGTCATTCGTGTCCGAAAAAGAACCGGATGAAAACCGAGATTTTTCTTTTATTTAACTTAATAAAGACATTTGTTTTAACTTCATAAAACCATCTCTTGGGTGTATTATATCATAAAAGCGGCGAAAAATCAATGCGAAGCATTGTATGTAATCCGCAACTTGTTGCGGAATGTAATCCACCGTAGGTGGTATGGAATCAATCCGAAGGAAGAAACATACAAAGCTTACGCTTTGATGACATACCGTTTGCAACGCAAACGGATTACATACTCGCTCACGCGAGATTACATACCAATCCTTCGGATTGGATAAAAATAAGACAAGTCCGAAGACTGTCTTATTTTTTGGAGCTAGTGACGTGACTCGAACACGCGACCTGCTGATTACGAATCAGCTGCTCTACCAACTGAGCTACACTAGCAATTTCACAGGAAATCGCCTTTTATTATAGCGATAAAACCGCCGCTCGTCAAGTGGAAATTTCTATTTTACACCCCAATTCCAAAATGGGCCGCCGTTCCCGGGCGGCCCATTGGAATTTGTCGGGTTACGGGTGGATCAAATACCAGCGGCCGTCACAGCGGCAGGCAAAATATCCCTCGCCCACGGATACGATCTCCTCATAGGTATGCTCCCCTTGCCCCGGCGCAATCACCGCCGTGGTGCTCCATGTATCCGGGTCTCCGTAGTAGAGTACCGGATATCCCTGTTCCTCGGTAATATGATATCCGTCCTGAAATTCGTAGGTATTCAGTGCCTCGGTTCCGCTGTCATATTGGGCGGGCAGCAGGACATTTCCGTATCGGTCTGCCAGACCAACGGTGCCGTTCTCTGTCTCAAACACAGTATACGTCCC
>JAFWBD010000032.1 GCA_017507325.1 Clostridia bacterium
ACGAAGTGTTGTATCTCATCAAGCCGCAAGGAAATGCACGCTGACGCGTGATGAGATACAAGGTCGGCTTGCCGACCTTGATGATATGCACCGCACTTCGTGCGGCGATGATATGCCAAGCCTGCGGCTTGGATAAAAAAATCCGATGCTTTCGCATCGGATTTTTTGGTGGAGCATAGGGGACTTGAACCCCTGACCCCCACACTGCCAGTGTGGTGCGCTCCCAACTGCGCTAATGCCCCAAACACATATTACCTTCTTAGTATAACACAGCTTTTTGAAAAATGCAATGGCTTTTTGAAAAAAAGTAATTTTTTTGTTTCACTTGATCGACTTTTTCGGCATAAACTGAAATGAAAAGATTTGCTCGGCGGCTGGTTCATCCCTTTTGGCCCGAAAAAACGGGGAAAAACACAGCAAATTTCCCCGAAATTCTTGACAATATGTTGATTATATGATATCCTAAAATATCGATAGAGGCGCACTGCATCAAGAGTACCGTCCCCAAAGGCTTGCCGAAGCAGGGGAAAAGGGAAAGGGGTGGGTGCCGAAGTGAGTCTTTTCGGCAGAAGGCTTGGCTGGCAACACGGATAAGATCCTTGTTGTTGTCGCAGAAATGCGGAGTGCTATCCGACTTACCCAAGGGGTATATTTTTTGGGGTATCGGTCGGTGGCTGCTTTGCAGCTGCCGTTTTTTTGTGAGAAAGGAACAGCTTTATGAAAAACACTATTTTCCGTGGCGCTGCCACCGCTTTGGTAACGCCGATGTATCAGGATGGAACCGTTGATTATGAATCTCTGGGCAAGCTCATTGAATTTCAGATCAGCGGAGGCATCAGCGCTCTGGTCATTACGGGAACCACCGGAGAAAGCTCTACCTTGACCGACGAGGAGCATAAAGAGGCCATTCGCTTTGCCGTGGAGAAAACGGCAGGGCGAGTTCCGGTCATTGCGGGCACGGGCTCCAATGATACCGATTACGCCATCGCCCTCTCGCAGTATGCCTGCAGTGTCGGGGTGGACGGCTTGCTTTTGGTTACCCCCTATTATAATAAAGCCACCCAAAAGGGCTCGATTACCCATTTTACCGCCATTGCCAATGCGGTGGATAAGCCCATTATTTTGTATAACGTGCCCTCCCGTACCGGCTGTAATCTCCAGCCCGCTACGGTTGCCGCCTTGGCAGAGCATCCCTTGATCGTGGGTATCAAGGAGGCCAGCGGCGATCTTTCTCAGGTGGCAAAGCTTGCGGCTCTGTGCGGCGATCGGATCGATATTTATTCCGGGAACGACGATCAGATCCTCCCCATTCTTTCCTTGGGCGGAGCCGGTGTCATTTCGGTTTTGTCCAACCTTCTGCCCGGCGAGACCGATCAGATCTGTCAGAAATTCTTTGCCGGGGAAAACGAGGCCGCCAAGGATCTTCAGCTTCGCTATTTGCCCTTGGTGAACGCCTTGTTTAGCGAGGTAAATCCCATTCCCGCAAAGGCGGCCATGTCCGCTATGGGCTACGGAGAAAACGTACTGCGTCTCCCCTTGACCCCCATGGAAGAGCAAAACAAAGCAGTACTGCTTGCAGAAATGAGAAAGCAAAATATCTTGGTTTGAGGAGTAATTCGGAATGTTAAAGGTTATTAAATTCGGCGGCACCTCTTTGGCCTCCGCCGAGCAGTTTCGTAAGGTTGCGGCCATTGTCCGTGAAGATAAAAGCCGTCGCTACGTGGTGGCATCGGCACCGGGAAAGCGCTTTTCCTCCGATACCAAGGTAACGGATCTTCTTCTTTCCTGCTATCGCTTGCATCGGGTGAGAGAGAATTTCGACGAGCCCTTCTCCTGCATCCGCTCCCGCTTTGAAGAGATCTGTGCCGAGCTGGAGATTCCCTTTGCCTTCGGGGAGGATTTCGACCGTTTTTATCAGGAGATCAAAAACGGTGCGACCGAGGAATACATTGCTTCCCGCGGGGAGCATTTCAATGCGAAAATTCTGGCAGAGTTTTTGCAGTTCCCCTTTTTGGATACGGCGGAAGGCATTGTTTTTGATGAAAACGGCGTTTTGATGGAGGAAAAAACCAATGAGAATTTGGCGCTCCTTCTGAAGAACCATACCCGCGCGGTGCTCCCCGGCTTTTACGGCGCAACCGAAAAGGGGGAGGTGCGCACCTTTTCCCGCGGTGGCTCGGATATTACCGGCTCCTTGGTGGCTCGTGCCGCCAAAGCGGACCTCTATGAAAACTGGACGGACGTTTCGGGTCTTCTGATGGCAGACCCCCGCATCGTTTCCTCTCCCAAGGCCATTGAGTGCGTGACCTATCGGGAATTGCGCGAGCTTTCCTATATGGGTGCCAACGTTCTCCACGAGGATGCGATCTTCCCCGTTCGCCGCGAGGGGATTCCCATCAACATCCGCAATACCAATGATACCGCCGCCACCGGCACCATGATCGTGGAAAATGCGGAAAAGAGCGCGGGAATCGTAACCGGTATTGCAGGCAAAAAGGGCTTCGGTGCCATTTATATCGAAAAAGGTATGATGAACCGTGAGCTGGGCTTTGGAAGAAGAGTGCTGGAGGTGTTGGAAAACCGCAAGATCAGCTTTGAACATCTTCCCAGCGGCATCGATACCATGACCGTGGTTCTGAACCGCGGAGATCTCGTGGGTCACGAGAATGAATTGATCCGCGAATTGCAAATGGCCGTTCAGCCCGATCGCATTCACTTGGTGGAAAACCTCTGCTTGATTGCCGTGGTCGGTCGCGGTATGATCAATTCTCCCGGTACCGCCGCAAGGCTCTTCGGTGCCCTGGCCAAGGAAAAGATCAATATCCGAATGATCGATCAGGGCTCCAGCGAAATGAACATCATTGTGGCGCTGGAGGAGCAGGATTACGAAAAGGCCTTGAAGGCCATCTATGCGGAATTTGTTCCGGAGGAAGAAAACTGAAATGCTACATGAAAATCTGTCCGTCACGTCGGATGGCAGACTGCTGTTTGCGGGAAGGGATCTTCGCTCCCTTGCCGACAAATACGGAACTGCTCTGTATTTGATGGATGAAGTCCATATTCGAAGGATGTGCCGTACCTACGTTGCGGCAATGAAAAAAGCCTTTGGCGAATCCGCCCGTCCCTTGTATGCGGGAAAGGCCTGCGCCTTTAAGAGACTGTACCGCATTATGATGGAAGAAAAGATGGGGATCGACGTGGTCTCCGTGGGCGAGATCTACACGGCAAAATCCGCGGGCTTTGATCTTGCCGATGCCTATTTTCACAGCAACAACAAAACCGATGAGGACATTCTCTTTGCCATGGAAAACGGCGTCGGTTATTTTGTCATCGATAATACCGAGGAGGTCGTTGCCATTTCCCACCTGGCAGGGGAAAAGGGAATTTGTCAGAAGATTCTTTTGCGCATCACCCCCGGTATCGATCCCCATACCTTTGAGGAGGTTGCCACGGGCAAGGTGGATTCCAAATTCGGCTCGGCCATTGAAACGGGTCAGGCGATGGAGATCACCCGCTTGGCGCTGAATTTGCCCCATCTCGATCTGGCGGGCTTCCATTGCCACGTAGGCAGTCAGGTCTTCGATTCCGACGTGTTCAATCGCTCGGCAAGGGTGATGATGGAGTTTATCCGCAGTGTTCGGGAAGAAACGGGGTATCTGGCTCGGGAATTGGATCTCGGCGGCGGATACGGTGTCCGCTATGTGGAATCGGATCCCGTTTATTCCTTGGAGAATTGCATTCTGGAGGTGGGGGAGACCCTTTCGGCGGTTTGCCGCGAGCTTTCTCTTCCGATGCCTCAGATTCGTATGGAGCCTGGCCGCAGCATCGTGGCCGCATCGGGCTTGACCCTTTACACCGTGGGAACGGTCAAGAAAATTCCCGGATATAAGAATTACGTTTCTGTGAACGGAGGAATGGCGGATAATCCCCGCTATGCGCTTTACCGCTCCGAATACACCGTGTTGCTTCCCGAAAAGATGAAGGAAGCGTGTGATTTTTCTTGCTCGGTGGTGGGCTGCTGCTGTGAAAGCGGCGATATCCTGCAGGAAAACGTATCGCTTCCGTCCTCTGTCAAAAGGGGCGATCTTTTGGCGGTTCTGACCACGGGTGCCTATAATTATTCCATGGCTTCTCATTATAACCGCATTCCCAATCTTCCCGTCGTGATGCTGCGGGATGGGGAGGATTACGTGGCGGTACGAAGAGAAACCCCGGAGGATCTGATCCGCTGCGATCTGTAAAAATCAATAAAAAAGTGCCGCGATCCCATTTGGGATCGCGGCATCGCTTTTTTTCTTAGTAAACAACAATCGATGCGGTGGTGGTCTCCACGATGGCGGAAACGTCGTCGTCCACCTTCTTGGATTTCTTGCCTTGGAAGACGTACAGAGCACCCTTGCCCTTTTCGGTATTGTATTCGTAGAGATAAAGCACGTTACCGGTAGAGGTAAAGGATGCGGCGTAAACGTCATCCTGCACCTTGACAGCCTTTTTGCCTCTCCACATCATTAAGGTGCCGTATTCCTTCTCTTCATTCCAATCCATCATAAACAGAAGGGTTCCGCTTTCCTCGTGGTAGTCCAGACGGTCGGTATCCACGTTCTCTGCGATCGCTTTCTTTTCGCAATAGAGTGTGCCGGCACCGTCCTTGATGTCCTTAAAGTACAGGAATCTGTCGTTATCGATAAAATTGCAGCGGCTCGTTGACACGTCGGAATCGTACAGCTCGGATTTGCCGATGCTCTTTCCTTTGATGCTGATGGTGTACAGATCACCCACGCCATCCTTGGTATCACAGAGGTAATACAAAACGTCGCCTTCGGCATTCAATTTGGCACTCAGAATTTCCTCGGCATCGGGGGTGGAAGCGTCGGCCTTGGAAACGATCAGATAGCAGGGCTTGGTCTCCTGAACACCCAAAAGAGAAACCGCGTCACTGACACTGTTGCACTCGCTGAGTTTGAACTTTGCGGCGTTGGCATCCCGATAGGTAACGAACAAAACGGGGGCATCCTTGGCCTTCTTGATGCTGAAGCCTGAGGTGGTCAATTCCTCGGTGACTGCAACCTCCTTTTTGCCGTTGTAGAAGCAAAGGGTCAATTTCTTTACCGTGGTGGTTTCTTCGCTGAGCTCGGTGCGCAGGGTATCCTTGGAACGGTCATCGGAAACATCGTCCTGCAGGAAGTGGGAGAGGGGAACTTCCTCCTCGGAGCCCTTGGTATAGTAAACCAGATCGGAGTCATAGACGGCGTAGAGACTCATAACGTGATCGGCGATCTTCACCTTTTCTTTTCCGAAGGTCTTGAGGTACAGCCCCTCCTCCTTCAGATAGTAGAGGGTCTTCATATCCTTGGAGAAGAGCCCGTTTTCAATATCGTCATCCAGCTTTTCCTTCTCCTTGTTGCCAACCTTCATAAAGTATTCGCCATCCTCGGAAAGCCAGAAAAATGCCGATCCGTCCTCGGAAACACGGAAGAGACTGACGTCACCGGAGATCCGTTCCTTTTCCTTCAGATCGTGCTGATACAAAACACCGTTCTTCAAATAGGTAACCAGATCCGAATCCTCGTTGACCACAAAGGAAGAAACGTCGGAATCCAATTTAACGGCATCCTTACCGTTTTTGCGGAAATACAGATCGCAATCATCTCCATCATCGGTAAACTGATCCAGATAGAAAATGGATTTTCCGTCCTTGGAAACGCAGATGGGAGCATCGTAATCCTCATCATCCAAATTGGTCGTGAGCTGCAGGCTCTTACCGGAGAAATCAGAGAAAAAGAGCTCGTTATCGCGAACGTAAAGACCGTAATCGGCTTCGCCTCCGCCAATGGCGGAAAACAGAACGATCAAAAGCAAAAGGGCGCCGATGACGATACCGCCTACCACAAGGGGAGAAAAGCCGTTTTTCTTCTTTTCTGCGTTTTCTGCGGCAGGGATATCGGGCTCTTGGGGAGAGACGGGGGTGGGTTCTGCGGGGACTGTGCTTTGCAAAATGGCATTGCCGCATTCAGGGCAAAGTCTTGCATTGTCATCCAGCTTTTTTCCGCATTTCGGACAGTTGGCCATAAGAATATCCTCCTAATTCTGCATTTTTTGATAAACTTTTTTGATAAACTTTGTTGATTGTGTTGATGCAAAAATTTGGTTTGCATCCCCAGCCCTTTAATTTTCGGAGGGAGCGGGGAGCAGCTCTGCGCCGAACTGAAATTCCAGCCATTCGAAGCAAAGCGGGAACCAGGTGGCGACGTGAGGGTTGATGTGGCGGTTTTCGGGGCTCTTGGCCAGATTCTGTACCGTTTGAATGGTGCGATCGGACAGAGAAAGGCCGTGGGGACCCCAACCGTACAAATGAAATTCGGTTTTGACACCGTTTTCCATTAAGGCGTTCAGCAATGCCACGGAATTGCGGTAGGGAACCGTCTTATCGGTTTGTGTGGTCCACAAAAAGGTGGGGGGCGTTTCGGGTGTGACCTGATTTTCCAAGGAAACCAAGGCTCTCAGTTCGGGGCTTTCCTGACCGCGCACAAGATTTGCAATGGATCCGCGATGGGTAAAACTCTCGTCGGAGGTCACGACAGGATAGCAAATGATCTGCGCAGTGGGGCGTAGAAGCTCCTTGGCCTTGCCTACCTTTTCACTCAGCCAATCACTATGCCAGAAAACGCCCAGGGACAGTGCCAAATGACCGCCGGCGGAAAAACCGCAGGTGTACACTCTGGCAGGATCGATCTGATAGCGCTCGGCGTTTTCCTTCAAATAGGCCATGGCCTTTGCCGCCTCACAGAGCGATTGGGGAAAAGCAGCCTCCTGCCCAACGCTGTAACGCAAAACCGCAGCGTTGTAGCCGGACGTAGCAAAACGAAGGGCAATGACCTCCGCCTCGCGGTCGGAGCAGTTGCCATAGCCGCCTCCGGGGAGAACCAACACCGTCGGGCGCTTGGGGAGCACCGTGTTTTTGGGCAGATCGGGGCAGTAAAAGGAGAGGGTGGCATTCTCCTTTCCGCCAAAGGGAATCGGAATCGTATCAAAGATCATAGCATTCTCCTTTCACTTATTTTGCTTATGGTATCACAAATTTCGGTTCTTTGCAAGAGGGAGAAGAATTTTATTAAAAAAAAACTCAAAAGGGGAAAAATATTCTGTCAGACCTTGAAAAAGAAACGAAAATGGTGTAAAATAATAGAGATTGAAACCTTGGAGGCCGTTATGATCGGAACGATGGAAGTAATTGATGCACATTGCCATATTTATCCCGATAAAATTGCAGCAAAGGCGTGTGCGGGAACCGATCGATTCTACGGCACCACCGCCGCTTGTGACGGTACGGTAAAGGGGCTCTTGCGATTTTGCGGTGAGAGCAGAATCGACCGTTTTTTGGTTCATTCCGTGGCAACCTCTCCGACCCAGGTGCAAAGCATCAACCGTTTTATTTCCGATGCGGTCAAGGAAAATGCAGATCGCTTCATCGGCTTCGGAACGCTCCACCCCTTCTCGGAGGACGTTGAGGGGGATCTGAACCATCTTTTGGAATTGGGTCTTCGCGGGGTGAAACTCCATCCGGATATTCAGGCCTTTTCTTTGGTGGATCCGAGTTCTCTTCGGATCTGCGCTCTTTACGAAAAGGCAGGCGTTCCCCTTTTGATCCATACGGGAGATTACCGTTATTCCTATTCCAATCCCGATCAGCTTCTTCCCGTTTTGAAAGAGTACCCCGATCTGACCGTGATCGGTGCTCATTTGGGCGGCTGGTCCGTTTGGGAGGAGGCTTGCGATAAAATGGCAGGCATCCCGAATTTATACGTGGATTGCTCCTCCACCTTCCCCTTTTTCGATAAATTCAAGGCAAGAGAGCTGATCCTTCGCTGGGGGGTCGATCGCGTCCTCTTCGGCTCGGATTATCCTATGTGGAATCCTGCCTCGGAATTGGACACCTTCCTTTCCTTGGATCTTGGGGATGAGGCCAACCGAAAAATTCTCGGGGAAAATGCCAAAAGGCTTTTTTCCATTTAGGAGATCCGTATGCAATATTCCAATATCCATACTCACACCACCTATTCCGA
Organism: Clostridia bacterium; assembly: GCA_017507325.1. Lineage (GTDB taxonomy): Bacteria > Bacillota > Clostridia > Oscillospirales > SIG627 > RGIG5579. The sequence goes on from JAFWBD010000032.1 coordinate 8,064, forward strand.
CGGGAAGAATTCTCCCGAGGAAATGGCAAGAAAAGCCATTTCGCTGGGCTTTGTCTCCCTCGGCTTTTCCGATCACAGCGAAACGGTATACGATGCGCCCTATTGCCTTTCAAACAGCGATATTCCGTCGTATCGGGATCATATCCGCAGCCTTTCCCGACAGCTCGAGGGCGAGATTGAGGTTCTGTGCGGCATTGAGAAGGATGCACTTTCCGAGATCGATCCCGAGGGTTTTGATTACGTGATCGGCTCGGTTCACTATCTTGTGCGTGGGGAGGATTGGATCTCCATCGACCGTGGAGAGCACTTCCAAAAAAAAGCCTTGGCTGAACACTTCGGCGGCGACCGTATGGAATTTGCCAAGCGCTATTACGAGGCGGTGGTCAATCACGCCTACACCAAAAGCTTCTCCGTTCTCGGCCATTTCGATTTGATTACCAAATTCGGCTTTTTTGACGATTTGGGCGAGGCGTATGAAAAGCTTGCCCAAGAAGCCATGGAGGAGGTCTTGCGGTACGTTCCCTACGTGGAGATCAATACCGGTGCCATTTCCCGCGGCTTCCGAAACGATCCCTATCCGAGCCGCTTTTTGCTGGAGCTGGTTTTGAAAAAAGGGGGGAGAGTGGTTGTCAATTCCGATGCTCACTGTGCCGAGCATTTGGATACTCATTTTGACAAGTCCTTATCTCTCTTAAGGGAAGTGGGCTTTTCCTCGCTGTGGCAACTACGTAAGGGCGGTTTCGCAGAGCTTTCCCTTTTGGAATAAAACGACATCAATCAGATTAATACAAGAAAAGGAGAAATGTTTTATGGCAGTCATTGCACATCTTCGTTTTCCCGGCGGAAAGGCCAAGGCTTTTACCCTCAGCTATGACGATGCGGTGGAATCGGATTTTCGCTTGGCGGATCTGATGAGAAAGCACGGCGTGAAGGGAACCTTCAACGTAAATTCCGGTGTCAAGCGTATGCTGTATAATACCCCCCAACCTGATTTGGGCGAGCCCCGTTGCCGTATGAACCGCGACAGCTTTATGCGCTTTTTTGAAAAGAACCGTGATATTGCGGAAATAGCGGCTCACGGCTTGACCCACGCCTATTTTACAAAAATGGAGCAAAGCGCCGTTACCTGGGAGGTGATTGCCGACCGCAAAAATCTGGAGGATTGGCTGGGCATTCCCTGCCGAGGCTTTGCTTATCCCTACGGTGTCTATCACGACGAGTCGGTCGAGGCTCTTGCCTGCAGCGGATTTCTGTATGCCAGAACCACCAAATCCACCTTGGGCTTTGAGATCCCCTGCGATCCCCTCCGCTGGGGTTGCACCTGCCATCACAAAAATCCCGAATTGATGAATTTGGCAGAGGCTTTCCTGACTCTGAATCCCGAAAAGGATCGAGCCCCCTATCTCTTCTCCGTTTGGGGGCACAGCTACGAATTCAATCAGGATCACAATTGGGAGCTGATGGAGAACCTTCTTTCCCTTGTGGGAGGAAGAGACGATATCTGGTATCCCACCAACATCGAGTTCTTCCGATATATCAAGGCTTACCGTTCGTTGGAGTATTTTGCCGATCAAAGCGCGGTGTATAATCCCACTGCCATTCCTGTAACCCTATCGGTGATGGTCACGAGAAGTCAGCCGCAAAAACTTCTTACCGTGAACCCCGGTGAAACGGTAAGAATTGTTGAAGAATAATAAAATCATAACGATAAAAGGAGATTTGGAATGAATTTTTTTGATGAACTGAAAAACTTTGACCCCGAGGTTTATGCCGCCTGCGACAGAGAATTGGCTCGTCAGCGCCACAACATTGAATTGATCGCCTCTGAGAACATTGTCTCCAAGGCTGTTTTGCTGGCCGCAGGAACGGTTTTGACCAATAAATATGCAGAAGGCTATCCCGGAAAGCGCTATTACGGCGGATGTGAGCATATCGACGAGGTGGAGACCCTTGCCATTGAAAGAGCCAAAAAGCTCTTCGGTGCCGAGCACGCCAACGTTCAGCCTCATTGCGGCGCCGCCGCCAACCTCGCCGTATTCTTTGCGCTGGTTCAGCCGGGTGATACCGTAATGGGTCTTTCCTTGGCTCACGGCGGTCATCTTTCCCACGGCTCTCCCGCCAATATTTCGGGTAAGTATTATAACATCGTTTCCTACGGCGTGGATGAAAAGAGTGAGGTTCTCAATTACGAGGCTCTTCGCGAGAAGGCTCTGGAATGCAAGCCGAAGATGATCATTGCGGGCGCCAGTGCTTATTCCCGTACCATTGATTTTGAAAAGATCGGCAAAATCGCCAAAGAGGTGGGCGCATACTATATGGTAGATATGGCTCACATCGCAGGTCTTGTGGCTGCAGGGCTCCATCCCTCTCCCGTTCCGTATGCCGACGTGGTCACCACCACCACCCATAAGACCCTGCGCGGTCCTCGCGGCGGCTTGATCCTCTGCAAGGCCGAATTGGCAAAGCAGATCGACAAGGCCGTATTCCCCGGCACTCAGGGCGGACCCTTGGAGCACATCATTGCCGCAAAGGCCGTTTCCTTTGCAGAGGCAATGACGCCTGAATTTGTGAAATATCAGAAAAGAATCGTGGAAAATGCCGCCGCTCTGGCCGAGGCGATGGAAAAGGCAGGCTTCCGCGTGGTTTCCGGCGGTACCGATAACCATCTGATGCTCATTGACCTTCGCAACTTCGGCGTTACCGGTAAGGAAATGCAGGCAAGATTGGATGCGGTTCATATCACCGTCAACAAGAATGCCATTCCCGATGACCCCGAAAGCCCCTTTGTGACCAGCGGTATGCGTCTCGGTACCCCCGCCGTTACCACCCGTGGCTTCGGTGTGGAGGAAATGAAGCAAATCGCCCTTTGGATCCGCGATATCGCCGCTGATTTCGAAGGCAACCGCGAAAGAGTCAGCCGTGAGGTAATGGCTCTCTGCGAAAAGTTCCCCATTTACGCAGACTGAAATGAAACTGATTCTTGCAACGGGTAACGAGGGAAAGATCCGTGAGATCCGCTCGGTTTTGGGGGATCGATTCAGTCCCATTCTTTCTATGAAGGAGGCGGGTATTTCCCACGAAACCGTGGAGGATGGCGAAAGCTTTTTGGAAAATGCGGCCAAAAAAGCCCGCGAGATCTGCGAGATTGCAGGCTGTGCCGCTTTGGCGGATGACAGCGGAATCTGCGTGGACGCGCTGGGCGGTGCCCCGGGGATCTATTCTGCGCGCTTCTGCGGCCATCACGGGGATGATGAGGCCAACAACCGCCTTCTGGTGGAAAAGCTTCGCGGGGAGAAGAACCGATCCGCCCATTATACCTGCGCCATTTCTCTTGCCTTTCCCGACGGAAGCGAAAAGCATTCCGAAGGGCACTTCTACGGCGAGATCATCGAGGAGCCCCGCGGAAGCGGAGGCTTTGGATACGACCCCTATTTTTATTTGCCGGAACGGGGCCTTACCGCAGCGGAGCTTACTGCAGAAGAAAAAAATCAAATCAGTCACCGTGCGAAGGCCTTGGAAGCGTTACTTGAACAACTGTGATCCGAGAACAATTCTTTGAAATCTTTGTCTTTTGATATGATGGAGGAGAATATGATGAAGCGAATTCTCGCATTTTTGCTGGCATTGACCTTTGTATTTCCTTTGGCAAGCTGTGTTTCCGACCGTTCCTTGATCGGTACAACCGAAACGGAAGAGGAGGCCCCCTCCTCAATCGCCTCATCTGTGACGCGGGAGGAAGAATCTACCGAAGAACGCGCAACCAATGAGCAAAGCAATTGGGAAAAGAGAATTTTGAAAATTCTGATTCTCGGCAACTGCCATTCCAACGACGTGTTTTTCCAATTGGCTCGCGTTTTCGAGGCGCAAGGCTTTGAGCAGACCTACGTGCTGAGCTTTTTATATTACAGCGGATGTTCCATTAAAATGCACGTAAATTTCGGTGAGCAGAACAGCCCCGTTTACGACTTTTATACCAGCCGTTACGGAGAAGGCAAGTATTCCGTCAAAGAAAAAGCAACTCTGAAGGAAGCCTTGTCCGCTCAGCAATGGGATTACGTGTTTTTCCAAAATGGAACCGAAGACGTCACGGATGAAACCGCAAATCTGGTCTATCGCAGAAAGCTGGAGGCTATGGTGAACCAGTACGTTCCCTTGAAGCATAGCTTTGCCTGGCATCTTTCCTGGCCTGCTCCGGGAGATCGGGATATGCTGAAAACCGCCTCCAAAGAACGGTTGGAGCTTCTTGCAAAATATGATTATGACCCCGTAAAGCAGTTTACCGCTTATTCCGGCGTGGTGCAAAATAATATTTTGAATGATGACACCTATGAAATGAACGTCTGTACCGGATCTGCCATTCTCTATGCCACCAAGGTTCTTGGGGTAGCCGATCAGGATCTTTATCGGGATCACACCCATATGAGCGATTTCGGCCGTGTGATCGTGGCCTATGCCTTCTACGCACAGCTGACGGGCAAGCCCATTGAAGAGGTGAAATTGGAGAGAATTCCCGAGAGTGCCCGAAAGAAGAAGGGCGAAGGGGATCTGGTTCTGGATGAAAACATGAAAAACATCGTCAAGGAGTGCGCCAATTACGCTCTTTCCAATCCTTGGGTCGCTCCCACCAAATAACAGAAACAAAAGTCGGCACCCTCCCTTTGGGCGGGTGCCGACTTTTTTTAAAATGCGTTATAACAAAACGGAGGCCGCTTCCTTTCGGAAGGGTCTCCGCTTTGTTGTATGAGATGGGGGATTATACCTTTCTGGTGTAATCGGGAAGGAGCTTGGGGGAAACAATATCGGATTTGATACCGGCTTCCTCCATTTCCTTGGCAAATTTTTCAACGTGATCGAGGCTGAGAGCACCGAGCGTTACGTTCTTCGCGCGGTCGGCCGCATTTTTACCGGCACTGCGGCCGAATACGATGATATCCAGAAGAGAGTTGCCCATCAAGCGGTTTCTTCCGTGAATACCGCCAACAGCCTCTCCCGCTACGTACAGACCGGGAACGCAGGTCTCGTTGTCAGCCTTGATCTCAAGACCGCCGTTCTGATAGTGAAGCGTGGGATAAATGAGAATCGGTTCCTTGCGGATATCGATGCCGTATTTGCCGAACATTCTCATCATAGCGGGGATTCTCTTTTCAATGGTACCCTCGCCGCCCTTCATTTCGATCATGGGCGTATCCAGCCAAATCCCCATTCCCTCGGGTGTCTCAATGCCTTTGCCTCTTTCCTTGCATTCGCGAATGATGGAGGCGGCGGAAACGTCGCGGGTTTCCAGGGGATGCATAAAGGGAACACCGTCCACGTTGATGAGCATGGCACCAAGCGAACGAACCTTCTCGGTAACCAGAGCACCGAAGATCTGTTCGGGGAATGCGGCACCTGTGGGGTGATACTGAAGAGTATCCTGATAGAGGAGCTTGGCACCGGCGCGGTAGCCGAGGATCAAGCCGTCAGCCGTAGCACCGTAGTGGTTGGAGGTGGGGAAGCCCTGATAGTGCAGTCTTCCGCATCCGCCGGTGGCGATGATAACGGTTTTGGCACGGGCAATCAGAATTTCACCGGTTTCCATGTTCATCAGAACCGCACCGGCAGCCTTGCCCTCCTCGTCCAGAATCAATTCAATGGCGCTGGTGAAATCCACCACGGGGATCTGACGGTTCAAGACCTCGTCCCGAAGAGTACGCATAATTTCCGCACCGGAATAGTCCTTGGCGGCGTGCATTCTCTTGCGGCTGGTACCGCCGCCGTGGGTGGTGACCATGGTTCCGTCGGGCATCTTATCGAATTCCACACCCAGATTGTTCAGCCACTGAATGGCATCGGGAGCCTCGGTG
>JAFWBD010000033.1 GCA_017507325.1 Clostridia bacterium
GCACCGGAATAGTCCTTGGCGGCGTGCATTCTCTTGCGGCTGGTACCGCCGCCGTGGGTGGTGACCATGGTTCCGTCGGGCATCTTATCGAATTCCACACCCAGATTGTTCAGCCACTGAATGGCATCGGGAGCCTCGGTGACCAAACGGTAAAGCAATTCGGGCTTGTTGGCAAAGTGACCGCCGCCCAAAGCATCAATGTAGTGAATGGCGGGGGAGTCGTTGGGCTTATCGGCCGCCTGAATACCGCCCTCTGCCATCATGGTGTTGGCATCACCGATGCGAAGCTTGGTCACGATCATGACGTTGGCACCCTTTTCGTGGGCCTCAATGGCCGCACTGGAGCCGGCACCGCCTCCGCCGATGATGAGCACGTCCACGTCGTAATCGATCCGGTCCAGATCGATATTCATTTCCTTGATGCGGGAATTGGCTTCCAAAAGGGCGCAAAGCTCCAGCGGAACCTTCTGACCCTTGTTGGGGCCAACCTTCAGCGTGGTAAATTGGCTCTGAATATAATCGGGGTGGAAGGTAGCCAAAAGCTGTTCTTTTTCTTCAGCCGTCATTCTTCTGGGCTCCATAGCGGCATTGGCTTTTCGGTTTGCGGCCACCTTCGCCATGGATTCCAGCATTTTTTCACTGTACATTCTCTTCATCCCCCTTACTTTTCGATCTCACGGTTGTTATAAAGCTCTTTTAATTCTTCCATGGGCTTTTGCATCAAAGCTTCCATCAATTCTTGGAAAGAGCCGTCCTTGATCTCCTGAACACGATCCTTCAAATGACCGCAGGCGGGAGCCAGATATTTACCGTTGAGTCTTCTTGCAAGCATAGCAACCTGGGGATGGCTGATTCCGGCGGGACAGCGGGAGGAGCAAACACCGCACATAACGCAGTCGAAGCTCTCCTCGGCGCATTTTTCGTATTCACCGCGCTGAGCATAGGCGATGTACTGCATCACGTTCAGACTTTGGGTGCAAGCCTTGGTGCAGGCGTTACATCCGATACAGCTGTAGATTTCGGGATAGAGCTGCATCATGATCTGCTCGGTGGGCCCGATCTTCTCCATATCGTAAACCTGCTTGACCAGCGGGAAGAAGGGGAGGGTTGCAATGTACATGTTCTCCTCCACCTTGGTTTGACAGGCCAAGCATACCTTCAATTCGGTGTCGCCCTTGATGCGGTAAATGGTGGCGCAGGCACCGCAAAAGCCGTTGCGGCATCCGCAGCCTCGCACCAATTGATAGCCGGCATATTCCATGGCGCCCATAATGGTGAGGTTGGAGGGAACGGCATATTTCTTGCCGTAGAGAAAAATATTAACGGTTTGTTCCATTTTTTCGTTCCTTTCTCTGATTCTCAATATTCGTCAGGAAGCTCTTCCAGCTGATCGAAGCGGAAGACGGGTCCGTCTTTGCAGATAAACTTGTCGCCGAGGTTGCATCTGCCGCACTTTCCGATGCCGCATTTCATACGCATTTCCAGTGTGGTGTAGATCTGATCCTTTTGGAATCCGATTTCCTGAAGGCCTGCCAGGGTGAATTTGATCATAATGGGAGGGCCGCAGAGAACGGCGGTTTTACCCGTATCAAAGCCCAATTCCTTTACGAAATTGGGAACAAAGCCCACGTGACCGCTCCATTCGGGCTGTTCACGGTCAATGGTGAGGTGAACGTTGATTCCCTCCTCCTTGCACCATTCGTCAATGATCTCCCGATAGTCTACCAGATCCTGCATGGAACGGGATCCGTAAACGATATCGATCTTGCCGTACTTGTCGCGGTAGTGGCGGCAGTAGTTGATGACGGAGCGGAGAGGCGCAAGGCCGATACCGCCCGCTACAAACAGAAGATCCTTACCCAAAAAGGCGCTTTCCACGGGGAATCCGTTGCCGTAGGGGCCGCGAATGGTTACGTATTGGCCGGGCTCAATGGAATGCAGAAAGCTTGTAACACAGCCGCATTTTTTGATGGAAAATTCCAAAAATTCGGTGTTGGTGGGGGAGGAGGTAATGGAGAACAGCGCCTCGCCCACACCGGGAATGGAAAGCATGGCACATTGGCCGGGAACGTGCAGAAAGGGCTTTTTTCCGTCAGGGGTGACCACACGGAAGGTTTTTACGTCGGGTGTGTCGATCCGAATGTCGGTGATAACGCCGATCTCGGGGAGAAGTGCTTCTTTTTGCATCATTTTTCACCTCCGATTTCTTTGATGACCTTTGCAATATTCATGGAGATGGGGCATTTTGCCAAGCATCTTCCGCAGCCCACGCATCCATAGGTACCCTCGTGATTGGCGGGATGGTAAACCAATTTGTGCATAAATCTCTGACGGAAGCGCTCCAGCTGGGTGAGTCTGGGCTGTGCGGCAGCCATCTGCGTGAAGTCCGAATACATACAGGAATCCCAGCAACGATAACGCTGAATTCCGTTTCCGGTATCAAAATCCCGAATGTCAAAGCATTGGCAGGTGGGGCAAACAAAGGTGCAGGTTCCGCAGCCGATACAGCTTTGGGAAAGCTCGGCCCATTTGGGATCGTTAAAATGCTCCATCAGCTTTTCAGCCTTGAAGTGCTCCACGGGAAGATTCTGCAGAGGAAGCCTATGGCAGATCTCCGCGATCTCCTCCTTCTTTTTATCAACCTTGCTCTCATCAGCATCGGAAAGCAGAGCGGCGTGAGCGGAAAGGAAGGCCTCTCCCTTTTCGGTCAAAGCTGTCATATACAGCTCTTCATCGATTATCCAAGCGGCAACGTCCCCTGCGGGAGAAGCGGCATCGATTCCGAAGGTGGAGCAGAAGCAGGTTTCCTCGGGGAAATTGCAGGCAAGAGAGATCACGGTAACGTGCTCTCTGCGATTTTTGTAGTAGGTATCCACGGGATCGGCCAGGAAAACGCTGTCTAAGATCTCAAAGCTCTTGACGTCGCAGGCGCGGGCTCCGAAAATGACGAATTCCTCGCTTTCGCGGCGGATATCCAGAACCTCAATCTTCTTTCCCTCTACCTTGAATTCGGCCATATCCTCTACCTGCGGGAAGAAAAAGTCCTTGGCAGAGCGATTGGTGTTGCAGGCCTCGGAGAGAGTGTCTCCCTCGCGATAAAGTCGGAATTCCGCCCCGCTTTCGGTATCAACGGGCAAGTACAAAGCCTTGGATTCCGAAATGGCGGAAAAGAGCTTCGGAAGGTTTTGAAGTGCTATTTTTTTCATGGTTTACTCTCCCTTCCGGAACGCATCGGCGGGTTCCATATCGTCCTTGTCAAAATTGGTCAAGGGGGCTCTTTCATCGGGGTTTTCACCGGCCTGATAGGTGCCGTAAAACTCGTTGATGTCTTTGATAAACTTGCGGTTGATCAAATGAAGGGGAATGGATTGGGGGCAAACGCGGGAGCATTCACCGCAGTCCGTACAGCGTCCCACTACGTGGAAGGCGCGAATGATGTGGAAATTTTGCTCCTCAAAGGAGGAGGCGGGAGCCTTGGATTCAATGCCGGAGGCCGGGTTATCGAACACGCATTTTTCACAGGTGCAAGCAGGGCAAGCGTTGCGGCAGGCATTGCAGCGGATACAGCGGCTCAATTCCTTCTGCCAGAAGGCAAATCTCTCCTCGGGGCTCATCTTCTCCAGCGCCTCCACCGCATCAAAGCGGCCGGAGTCAAGAGCCTCGCCCTCCGAGCCGATCAATTCATCGTAAACGATATGCTTGCGGCTCTTGCAGTTTTCACAGCGCTCGGCCAAGGCATCGCTTTTGGCAACGGTCTTTTCGCCGTAAATGGTGGAAACCGAGAGTCGGTCGCCGTCTTCGCGGATGGAAGTGATGCCGCGCAGACCGGCTTTGCGGATGCGGTCGATGTCCAATTTTCCGTCGCAGGGAATGCCAACGGCCCAAACCTTTTCTCTGGGAATGCGGTGCTCCTTGAGGAGCTGGCTGAAGGAATAGGTGTCGCAGGGCTTCAAGAACACGGCGATCATCCCGTCCTTTAAGGTTTCCTTAACCAGATATTTGGAAAGATTGGCGGCGGAAAATCCGTTATATACCAAGGAACGGTTGATCTCCTCGGCGGTTTTGAAAACGTGAGGGGTCTGATCGTAGAAGAATTCGCCCTCCTTCCAGGCCAATACACGATCGACCTTTCCCGCTTCCAGGAGGGAGAGGGCCTTATCACGAATTACTTGTTGCATCTCAAATCCTCCAATCTGCGGTTTTTACCCAAACGGGTCACCGTTTCCACAAAATCATTCATGGTAGCGGCAAATTTCGCACCCTCTGCGGCGCTGACCCATTCCAAACGGGTCCGTTCCCGTTCGATTCCCAAAAAGTCCAGCATAGAGAACAGAAGGGTCATGCGGCGGCGGGCGTAGTAGTTACCCGTGGTATAGTGGCAGTCGCCGGGGTGGCATCCGCAAAGGATCACGCCGTCTGCCCCGCGCTGAAAGGCACGGAGAATGAACATGGGGTTCACTCGGCAGGAGCAGGGAACTCGAATGATCTTAACGTTGGCGGGATACTGCAATCGGTTGGTACCCGAAAGGTCTGCGCCGGCGTATGAGCACCAGTTGCAGCAAAATGCCACAATGGTGGGTTCAAATTTTTCTTCTATTTGCATATTGCATCAACCTCCGCCATAATTTGTCTGTTGGAAAATCCGTGCAGATCCATCGCACCGCTGGGACAAGCCACGGTGCAGGCGCCACATCCCTGGCAAACCGCGGGGTTAACAGAGGCCACGCGGCGAATCCTTGTGGTGCGATCGGGCATACGGAATTCCTTGCTTTCATAAGTAATGGCACCGTACGGGCAAACCTTTTCGCAGGTAGAACAGCCGTTACAGAGCATTTCATCGGGATGAGCCACGCAAGCGTTGCAGGTCAATTTATCCTTGTTCAAAAGGCCGATGACCTTGGCGGCGCAGGCCGAGGCCTGGGCAACCGTTTCGGGAATGTCCTTGGGACCCTGACAGCAACCGGAAAGGAAGATGCCTGCGGTGGGGCTTTCCACGGGACGGAGCTTGGGATGTGCCTCGGTAAAGAAATCGTTGGTGTCCATGGAGGCGGTCAGCATCGTTGCCAAGGGACGGGCGGATTTATCGGGTTCAATGGCGGCCGCCAAAACGACCAGATCCGCATCGATCAAAAGCTGCTTGCCCTCGATCAGATCGGAGGCCCGTACCATCAGCTTTCCGTTTTCGGGAGAAACCTTGCCCACCATTCCCTTGATATAGTGCACGCCGTATTCCTCTACGGCTCTGCGGTAGAATTCATCAAAATTCTTGCCGGGGGTTCGAACGTCAATGTAGAAAACGTACACCTCGGTATCGGGGTATTTTTCGCGGGTCAGCATCGCGTGCTTGGCGGTATACATACAGCAGATCTTGGAGCAGTATGTCTTTCCGCATCCGTTTCCGTCTTCACGGCTTCCCACGCATTGAACGAACACGATTTTGTGGGGGTGCGTGCCGTCGGAGGGACGCAGAAGGGTTCCGCCCGTGGGGCCTGCCGCATTGGTGATTCTCTCAAACTCCAGAGAGGTGATCACGTCGGGCGACTGGGAGTAGGCAAATTCATCGTATTTTGTGAGCTCAATGGGGTTAAAGCCGGTGGCTACCACGATCGCGCCGTATTGCTCTTCCAGAACGGTATCCTTTTGCTTGTAATCAATGGCACCCGCTGTGCACACCTTGGAGCAGACACCGCACTTTCCCGTTTTGAGCATGGTGCAGTAATCGGCATCGATGGTGGCGATCTTCGGAACGGCCTGAGCGAAGGGAATATAAATGGCTCTCTTCTGATCCAATCCCAGATTGAAATCGTTGGGAACCTTCTTCTGGGGACATTTTTCGGTGCAGAGACCGCAGCCCGTGCACTTGACTTCATCCACGTATCTGGCTTTTTTGCGAATGGAAACGTTGAAATTTCCCACAAAGCCCTTCACGGCCTCTACCTCGCTGTAAGCGAAAATACGGATCTTCTCGCTTTGCGCCACGTCCACCATCTTGGGGGTGAGAATACAGGCGGCACAGTCCAGCGTGGGGAAGGTCTTGTCGATCTGACTCATTTTTCCGCCGATGGTGGGCTTCTTTTCCACAATGTCCACCTCAAAGCCCGCATCGGCAATGTCCAGCGCGGTCTGAATGCCCGCAATGCCGCCTCCGATGACCAGCGCACGCTTGACCACGGGGCTTTCTCCGGCGGTGAGAGGCGCATTCAAGTGAAGCTTGGCAATGGCGGCACGGCCCAAAACGATGGCCTTTTCCGTGGCGCTGACCTTGTCCTTATGGATCCAGGAGCACTGCTCGCGGATGTTGGCGATCTCCACCATAAAGGAGTTGATCCCCGCGGCCGCGGCGGCCTTGCGGAAGGTGTTTTCGTGCATACGGGGAGAGCAGGAGCAGATCACCGCACCGGTCAAGGCGTAATCCTTGATGGCGTTTTTGATCTTGTTTTGCCCCTCCTCGGAGCACATATATTGATAATCCTCAAAAAAAACCACACCGGGCTCTTTTCCCAGAGCCTCGGCAACGGCTTTTACATCAACGGTGGCGGCAATGTTACTGCCGCACCAGCAAACGAAAACGCCGATTCTTTGCATTTTCGATACCTCCTATTTCGCGTACTTTCTCATAGCGGTCACCAAGGCCTGCTGAGGCATATCCTCATCCAGCAGTGCGGGGATCGCATCGGGCTTTAAGTGGTTTTGCCCTTGCTGACGGATCACCGTCAAGCGAACCGCCTCGATGAGCTTGGCGGGCTCCACCTGACGGGGGCATCTCTCCACGCAGGCAAAGCAGGTCAAACAGCGATAAATGGATTTTGAGGCCATCAAGGGCTCAATCTCGCCGTTTTCCACCATATAAACGAATTGATGAGGGTGAAATTCCATTTCGTCATAGGAGGGGCAGGTTCCGCTGCATTTTCCGCACTTCATACATTTACGGGGATTGACACCGCTGATGCGAAGAACGGTCTCCTTCAGATTTTTCTGTTCCATCCGAGCCTCCTTATTCCAGACCCAGAGCCTCAAAGAGAAGCTCGGTGAAGTATAAAACGGGGATTTCTCCGCCGCATTTCTGCAAATTGTAAAGACAGAGGGGACAAGCGGTAATGACAGAGTCGGCACCGCCGGCCTTGGCGCCATTCAAAACGGCAGAGCTCTTTTTCTTGACGCTGTCCCGATCCTCCAAGGCCAGATAGGCGCCACAGCATTCGTTCCGATAGGGGTAAACCACCGCCTCGGCGCCCAGTGCACGGATGAAATCCTCTATGATGGTGGGATTTTCGGGATCGTCAAAGGCCATCACCTTTCCGGGGCGGAGCAAAAGACAGCCGTAATAAGCGGCGATCTTTCTGCCCGTTAAGGGCTTTGTCACTTTTTCGGCAATGCGGTCAAAGCCAACCTTGTCCCGAAGCATTTCCAAAAAGTGCAGAACCTCTGCCTCCCCCTGGTAGGGAACCTCGTTTTGCAAATAGCGGTTTGCACGGTCGGAAATGACGGGATCGTTTTTCATATCGTCATTGACACGCTTGAGCACGTTGTGGCAGGCGGAGCAAACGGTCACCACGGGGCGATCGGCCTCTTTTGCCGCCATCAGCGTGCGAACGGCGGAAAGCTTGGTGGCGATTTCATCCTTGGCAACAGGATAGCATCCGCCGCAGCATTGCCATTCGGGAACCTCGCAAAGCTCAATGCCCAATTCTTTGGCGGCAAGTCTTGCCTTGCGATCCAATTCTTTTGCTTTTGTTCTCAGCGTACAGCCGGGATAATAACTAAAAACCATTTGTATTTCCTTTCCGAACTGTTATTCGTTAAGCCATTTCTTCGGGATGGAAGACTTCGTCAAACTTTTCTGCGGTCAAAAAGCCCAGCGCTACGCAGGCCTCCTTCAAAGAAATGTTTTCCTTGAAGGCCTTTTTGGCGGTCTTGGCGGCGTTTTCGTAACCGATATAGGGGTTGAGCGCCGTTACCAACATCAGAGAGTTGTGAAGGTTGTGATGCATCTTTTCCTTGTTGGCGCGGATTCCTACCACGCAGTTATCGTGGAAGGAAACGATGGCCTCGGCCAGAAGACGGGCAGATTGCAGGAAATTGTAAATGCAGACCGGCATAAATACGTTCAGTTCAAAATTGCCTTGGCTTGCCGCAAGGCCAACCGCAACGTCGTTCCCCATTACCTGAACGGCCACCATGGTAACCGCCTCGCATTGGGTGGGGTTTACCTTGCCGGGCATAATGGAGGAGCCGGGCTCATTTTCGGGAATGAAGATCTCACCCAAGCCGAGACGGGGGCCGCTGGCGAGCCAGCGAATGTCGTTGGCGATCTTCATCAGATCGGCGGCAAGCGCCTTCAAAGCACCGTGTGCAAAAACCAATTCATCCTTGGAGGTCAGCGCGTGGAACTTGTTGGGAGCGGTTACAAAAGCCTTTCCCGTGATTTCGGATACAGCCTCGGCTACCTTAACGTCAAAGCCCTTGGGAGCATTGAGCCCCGTTCCCACGGCGGTTCCGCCCAAGGCCAATTCCTTCAAATGAACCAGAGAGGCCGAAAGAAGCTCCCTGTCTTTTTCCAAGCCGGAGCGCCAGCCGGAAATTTCCTGAGAAAAGCGAATGGGAGTGGCATCCTGCAGATGGGTTCTTCCGCTCTTGACCAGACCCTCGTTTTCCTTTTCCAAGCGGATCAGCGTGGCGATCAGAAGGTCCATGGCGGGGAAGAGCTTATCCTCAATGGCCTCCACAGCCGCAATGTGCATGGCAGTGGGGAAGGTGTCGTTGGAGCTCTGAGACATATTGATGTCGTCGTTGGGGTGCAGGATCTTCTCGCCGACGATCTCGTTGCCGCGGTTGGCAATGACCTCGTTGGCGTTCATATTGGATTGGGTTCCGCTTCCGGTCTGCCATACCACCAAGGGAAAGTGCTCGTTGAGAGAGCCGCTCATCACCTCGTCGCAGGCCTGAGAAATGGCGGAAAGCTTTTGCTCCGTCATCTTTTCGGGCTTCAAGGCGTGGTTTGCCATTGCGGCGGCCTTTTTCAAAATACCAAAGGCGCGGGTGATCTCGCGGGGCATGGTCTCAATGCCCACGCCGATCTTAAAGTTTTCATGGCTGCGCTCCGTCTGGGCCGCCCAGTACTTGTCCGCAGGGACGCGAACCTCGCCCATCGAATCGTGCTCAATGCGATATTCCATATCAGTTCCTCCGAGTTTTTGCATAATATCGAACGTATCGTAATCTGTACTATTATAACGAATTTTCTGTTTTTTTTCAAGGGTTGAAAGAGAGAAAAGAAGAAAAAAACGAATTCAAAATTTGATATGGTGTCATATTGAATTCGATATACTCAAGCAATTTAATATTAAGGAAGAAAATTCCAAAAGAAAAACGCGCAAGAAGCGCGTTTTTTGACTGTTTCCTTTACTTTTGTTTGTAATCGGAGAGAAAATCTCCCAGATCCTCCATGGCTTTTTTCAGTATTTCTTTTTGGGGAAGCATGACGATGCGGAAATGATCGTTTCCCTTGTGGCCGAAGCCCGAGCCGGGAATGATCAAAAGATTTTTGGCATGGAGCAGATCCAGTGCAAATTGCTGATCGTTTCGAATGTTGAATTTCTCCTTGTCGATCTTGGGGAACAGATAAAAGGCGGCGCGGTTTTTCACAAAGCGGATGCCGTCAATGTGTTCCAGAACGGAGCAAACCGCCTCCCGCTGCTCGTAGAGTCTGCCTCCGGGAATCAACATGGCCTTGGTGGACTCATTGTCCCGAAGAGCATAGGGAACGGCCAGCTGTGCCAGGGTATTGGAGCAAAGGCGCATGGAGCAAAGCTTGGTCAGGGATTCCCGCAGAGGCATTTTCTTTTTCTCGGGGCCCGAAAAAACCGTCCAACCGCAGCGGAATCCGCAGACAATGTGAGATTTGGAAAGACCGTTAAAGGTGACCGTCAACAGGTCGGGCGCCAGTGAGGCGGTGGAAACGGCAGGAAGATCATCGATCACCAGCCGATCGTAGATCTCGTCGGAAAACAGGGCCAGATCGTGCTCTCTTGCCAGCGAAACGATCTCTTTTAAGATCGTTTCGGAATAAACGGCACCCGTGGGGTTGTTGGGGTTGATGATGAGAATGGCTCTGGTTTTATCGCTGACCTTGCTTCTCATATCCTCAAGATCGGGCATCCATTCGTTTTCCTCACAGCAACGGTAAAAAACGGGCTTTGCCCCCGCAAGATAAGCGCAGTTTTCCCATAGAGAATAGTTGGGAGAGGGAAGCAGGATCTCATCTCCGTAGCTCAAATAGGAGAGAGTCACCATTTGTACGGCTTCGCTGACTCCGTTGGAGAGGAAAATATCGTTCAGATCGATGCCCGCGATCCCCTTGGAGAGATGATAAGAAAGAATGGCCTCTCTTGCCTCCTTCATGCCTCTCAGATCACAGTAGGCCACCGCATCGTCCATTCCGTCGATCAGTGCAGTCTTTACGCTTTCGGGCATGGTAAAGCCGAAGGCGGCGGGGTTTCCCGTGTTCAATTTCAGGATCTTTTTTCCTTCTGCCTGCATTTTCAGGGCTTCTTCATAAACAGGTCCGCGTATATCCGAGCGAACCAGAGATAATTTGTCGGAGGTGCCGAGGGAATTCATGGTGTGAAACGTGCCTTTCTACGGAGCGAAAAATCGCTCCGATTCTATGGTGTGAGCATAGTCTACCACAAAAAAATCGATTTTGCAATACCAAAATCGAATTTTTTTCGATTTTTCTATTCGAAAAATGGATTTTTTTTGAAACCAAAAAACAAAAAAAGAGCGAAAACTTCGTCGGGAAAGGCTTTTTTATTCTATGCAAAGCGCACTTTTTCGGTTCCCGAAAAGCGCCGCGGAGGCGACTTTTCGATAATTTTTCTTCGAATCTTGCAAAATGCGGGAGAATGTGATAAAATACCCTTGTTTTTCATTTTTTCAAGAGGTAAACGCATATGAATCAAAAAACCGAGCTGTTTGAAAAAACGGCGGTTCCCAAGGCGCTGGCAACCTTGGCCATCCCCACCATCATCAGTCAGCTGATCACGATGGTCTACAATTTGGCCGATACCTTTTTCATCGGCTTAACGGATGATCCCTATAAGGTGGCGGCCTCTCATCTGTCCTTTGTTCTGGTTTTTGCCATGGGCGCCATTTCCAATCTCTTCGGCGTGGGCGGCGGCAGCCTGATCTCCCGCTTAATGGGAAGCGGAAAAAGCGCAGAGGCCAAAAAGGTTTCCTCCTTCAGCTTTTACGGAACCGTTGCGGTCACACTGATCTATTCGATGATCTGCCTTGTGTTTATGCACCCCGTTCTCAATTTGGTGGGTGCCAGTGAAAACACCTACGGCTATGCCTCCTCCTACGTGATCTGGGTGGTGGTGCTGGGGGGCGTTCCCACTGCGGTCAGTATGTCTCTGGCGCATTTGCTCCGCAGCGAGGGCTATGCAAAATTTGCCAGCCTCGGTCTTGGAATGGGCGGGGTCTTGAATATTCTTCTGGATCCGCTGTTTATGTTTGTGTTGCTTCCGAAGGGGCAGGAGGTAGCGGGTGCCGCCATCGCCACCTGCATCTCCAATACGGCTTCCTGTCTTTATTTTCTCATCACTTTGTACGTCTTAAAGGAAAAAAGCGTTTTGTCGCTTTCCCCGAAATATCTTCTCCCGGGCTTTGCCTATCTCAAGCAGGTGTTCTCCACGGGTATCCCCTCGGCACTTGGCTCTCTTCTGGCCAGCACCTCCAATCTCGTTCTCAATCAGCTCTCCTCGAGCTACGGTGATTTTGAATTGGCCGCCTTGGGGATCGTCAAAAAGATCGATATGCTCCCCTTGAACGTGGGTATGGGTCTTTGCCAGGGAATGCTTCCCTTGGTGGCCTATAACTATGCCTCGGGGGATCACGTGCGAATGAAAAAGGTCATTTCGGCCTGCCGCATTGCGGGAATGGGCTTTGCCGCTCTTTGCATTCTTTGTTTCGAGCTGTTCGCGGGCTCCATCGTCCGTCTGTTCATTCAGGAAAGCGTAACCGCCTCATACGGTGAAAATTTCCTTCGCATCTGCTGCCTTGCCACCCCTCTTATGTTCTATAACCTTTTGGCTACCTATTCTCTGCAGGCCATGGGGCAGGGAAAGGAATCCATGGTGCTTTCCGTTTGCCGCCAGGGCTTGGTCAACATTCCCTTGCTGTTTGTGATGAACGCCGTCTTTCATCTGTACGGTGTGGTTTCCACACAGCTGGTGGCGGATTCCCTCACGATGATCGTCTCCACCGTTCTGCTCCAAAGGGTCTACAAAAAAATCAAAACGCCCCCCGCCCCGAAAGGAGCTTAAAAGGAGGGCGCCCGATCCCCTTGGTTTTACCCGCTTTCTGTTGCCGCTCGCTTTGGCGAGCGGCTTTTTTATGGAAAAACGTTTCATTGAAGTTTCATTGAAAAAATAGATTTGTTTTACATTTTTTGTCAATAAAACCTGCTGTTTTTGCCAAATAATTGGTCAAAAACACGAAAGAAATCTTGACAATATACATATGTGTATGATATTATGAAGATGAAAAGGGGTAAATTTGAATTTCCGTCTGCACAGTGGATGAATTTGCTCCGTAATTTGCTTGATGAGAAAGAGGTGTAATCGCCCATGGGCCTATGATCTTGAAAGCTCTTTTGTGAAAAATAAATAAAAAAAGAAAACTGATCCAATCAGAATCAAAATAAAAACAAAAATTGAAGAAAGGTAATTTATCATGAACAGATTTTTGAATTCGAGAAAATGCCATGGTACTTTTTGCATTTTGATAGCTTTCTCTTTGATTTTTGCTTTAGCGATGAGTGCAAGTGCTGCGAATATTCCGTTATACACGACGGGTCGTAATAATTTGCATGATGCTTTAGGAAGGGTTGATCTTACAACTGATAGCAATAAGAACATTAGGCAGATAGATGTTGCAGTTACAGTGCATTTGATTGGGCCTGCTCCGGATGAAGAGGTTGCGGAAGAGGATTTTGAGATTGATATTACAGTTAAAGCCTATGACTCTTACGGACAGGTTTATGATGTGAATACCTATTATTTGGAAGGATGCGAAATTTATGTCGAACAAGAAATCGAGACGATCACCTACACTGCTGCAGAGGGTGTGAGTGCTGTTTTGGTTGAATTTCGATTGACAAACGAGGTTCGGGGCGATTACTTCATTATGCCGCCGATCAGTTGGAACAAATTAAATTCTGTTTCAGATATAACTGTATCGAAATCAGTTCACATTCTATACGATTCGTCTTGCAACTATACTGCCAGCCAGCTAAATAGTTATTTTTCTAGTGCTGTCGAAGCATTTTCCTCTGAATTTCTTATTGATTTTAATTGTTCCTACACATCATCCTCCGCTTTGTTGAACGGTTCTTCCTGCCCGAATACTGGAACTGCAGCGCTGTGCACAGCTGCTTGTGGAAGCCTGTCGAATTGTGGGACTAACCATCATAAAGGGGCTGGTCGGCTTTTGGATGTGGCAACATCAACATCATACTACACGTATAGGTTTGTAGGGCATAAACTATGCTATTATGATGCAGCTAAAGGTACTCATTCTGGAGTGGCTGGTTTGGGGGATCGGCTGGGCAAAGATGCAATTACATCAGTTTATAGTTCTTCCAATATTGCGAGATCTATCCAGCACGAGTTGACTCACAATCTTGGTGGTAGCCATTCCACTTGTGACTCAAATCAGCTTTGCGTTCTGCAAGGTGATATGAATTACTGGTGCGATACCTGTAGACTTAATATACTTGAGAACAGATAGGAGGTTGTATTAATGAAAAGAATCTTTATCATTTTAACGGTCATTCTTCTGATGGCAACAGCTTGCTTGGCCGGATGTAGCAACGGCCTCAATGCTTTGAGCGAAAGCCACACCCGTGATCTTTCCGATAATACGGTCGAAGCGAATGACGAAAGCCATACCCGGGATTTTTCCGACAATACGGTCGAAGCGAATGATAAGACTGTAGAGATTGAATTGGTTCCGTATATTTTCGCATCGTTCTCGGAATTTGAAAGTGCAGTAAAAAACGCGGAAGAACGCACTTCTGATTCAAGCGTAGCAGATGATATAAACCTTGGCGCAATCAGCCATTACTATACTCTCGAAAAAGCGTTTGAAGGATTTGAACTTACACAGATTGAAGTATTGCCTAAGCGTATTATAATGTATTACGTTCCAAATTCAAGCACAAGCAAAGCGTTTGATTACAATACGGGAATTCTTGTAACCTATGCTCGCAGAGAAGCAAATGCATCTGAAAATCCTCTTGCAGCTTTGGCGGATCAAGTCGGAATGGACTTAACAAATGAAGGCTATTTATATGATAAGAAAAGAAATACGATAACCTTTGCCGCCGGAAATTCTTGGATGTCCATCAGAGTTCCGGATAATATGAACGAATACAAACAGCTGACTCCGCTTTGTGTAGCGACAAAGAATACCATAAAATAAAATAAAAATGAAAATCGGAGTGCGGTTGTATGCCGTACTCCGATTTTTTTATGCCAAAAGGGCTCCTTGCTTTTCAAAATAGTAGAAATGATCGCGGATCTGAACGGTAAAATACCACGCATCTCCGTTGGGGCTGATCTGCAGATAGCGGTTATCCTTCCGCTTCAGATCGGCACTTCTCCCCCACCAGCCCGAGGGAAGGGAGTCAAAGGAATAATAAAAGCCGTTTTGTATGGGAGAGGAGCTGCTTTCCTTGGTGTAGCTGAACAAAACGTTTTGCCTGGAATCGGAGGCCGTCTGAAAGAAGATCACGGCAAAGCCGTAAACGGTAAAGGCCTGCTCCAGCGTGGCGTTTGTGAATGCTGTGCGGGCGGCGCTTTCCTTTTCGTAGTAGACCAGCTTTTTTTGGGCGTTGGGGTTGTCCTTTTCCTCCTTGAGGATCTCATAGGCAACGTAGACCCGATCCATTTTAAAGGCCTGCATCTCCAAGGCGCAATCCGAAAAGAAATCGTAATTGCGTTCCACGCAGGCGATCACCTCGTTGGCGCTCTTGACCGAGGAGGCTGCACCGCCGCAGGAGGTGAGCATAAGGACAAGGGCCAAAACGATCAAAGCGTATTTTTTCATCGCATCTCCGTATCGTAATTTAAAATTCCGTTTTGGTAAAGGGCTTGTATTTCGGGCGTTTTTTCTCCGTTTTCATCCTGCAGGATCAAAACGGGCCGCGTTCTCAGATAGGGCTTTGCGCCCTTCACACTCCGAACGAGAATCAATTCGGGGGGGCTTGATTTCTTTGGCGTGACCAGGATCAGATTCTTCGGCTCCAGCTGATATTTTTGCATAGCGCGGAACAATTCGGTCAGGCGGGAAAAGCGGTAGACACAGAAAAATTCCCCCTTGTCCTGCAAAAGAGAGGAGGCGCTTCGGCAAACGTCGTCCACGTTGCACATCACCTCGTGCCGCGCAATGCGTCTTCCGGGATCGTCGGCGGTCTTTCCCGTGTTTTCCTTCATATAGGGGGGATTGGAGAAAACAAAATCGCACGGGGAGGGCACCAGCCTTGCCGCCTCCTTTAAATCACCGCATACCACCTCAACCCTTTCGGAAAAGCCGTTTATGGCAATGTTTTCCTCGGCAAGACGGGCGTATTCGGGCTGGATTTCCAGCGCGTAGATCTTTTGAAATTCCTTGTGAATGGAAAGAAGCAGGGGAATGATCCCCGTTCCCGTTCCCAATTCCACGCCGATACTGCCTCTGCGGCAACGGATCATTCCCGCCAAAAGAACCGCATCCGTTCCGAAGGAAAAGCCGTTTCGGTATTGATAAATGCGGTGGGTACCGTCCAGATCCTGAAGTACTTTCTCCATTTTGAATCCTTTCTTGCTTTCTTGACTTGAAAAATCGGAAGGAATGTGTTACCATAGAAAAAGAAATTTCAAAGGAGAATCCTATGGAAAAGATTTATACCATTCCCGTTAACGAGGCGTTTGATGAAAACGGCTCCTGCCCCTTTTGCCGTATGCGGAAAAAGCTGGAGGAAAATGAGATCGATCTGATCTTGGGTGCCTCCATGATGGAACCCGATATCCGCATTCAGACCAATGAAAAGGGCTTTTGCGCCGAGCACTTCGATCAGATGTATGCGGCACAGAGAAGGCTTCCGCTGGCGCTGATGCTGGAAAGCCATCTGGCACAGATCCGCAATGAATGCGCCACACCGAAATTGTCCTTGAAGGAAAAGCTTTCCACCGTTGCCGCTCATACGGAATCCTTTACCGAAACCTGCTACGTTTGCGAAAGAATTGAATTCCATTGGGGAAAAATGTTTGAGACTGCGTGTCTTTTGTGGGATATGGATATCGAATTCCGCAAGAAAACCGCCAATCAGACCTATTTTTGCCTGCCCTGCTATACCCGCTTTTTAAAAACGGCCAAGCTCTTCGTTTCCAAAAAGAAGCTGCCCGATTTTCTGGAGGCGGTTCAGGGCGTGGAAATGAAATATCTGGACAGCTTAAACGGAGATATTTCCCATTTCTGCAAAAAATTCGATTACCGCTATCAAAAGGAGCCTTGGGGCAACGCCAAGGATGCCGTGGAGAGAGCTGTTCGCTTCCTTTCGGGAGAGGGGAGCCTTACCGATCGGAAAAACAACGATATCGTTGTCTGAATCACCTTTTTTCGAAGCCCTTGCGGAAAGTGAGTTTTCCACAATCGGATTTGGGATTGAAATGTGTGGAAAAGTAGCGGTTTTCCCGTGCTTTTTCACATTTTTCACAGAGTTTTCCACATAAATTGTGGAAAACTCCGAGGATAAAAAGCCGTTCAGGGATGAAAGCTGAAGGGTGAGGTGGCGTAGGCGTTGAGGCTTTCGTCGGCCGTGATGCCTGCACGGAAATTATAATAGGCCTGGGCGGCGATCATGGCGCCGTTGTCTCCGCAAAGGCTCGGCGGCGGCAAAAAGATCGTGGCACCGCACTTCCGGCAGGTCTCTGCGGCAGCCTTGCGGATATGGGAATTGGCGGCAACGCCCCCCGCCAGCACCAGCTTTCGGTGGGGAAAGGCGGCAAAGGCGTTTTCCAGGCGGGATTGGATCCCTGCGCACACCGCCTTGGTGAAGGAGGCGGCCAGATCCTCGGGAACGATGGCCTCGCCGCATTGCTTTTTGTTGTGGGTGTGATTGATCACGGCGGTCTTCAGCCCCGAAAAGGTAAAGTCGAAGGCGTGATCCCGAATGGCGCAGGGCGGGAATGCGATGGCATCGGGATTTCCGAGGCTTGCCAGGCGGTCCATTTCCTTGCCGCCGGGATAGCCGATCCCCAAAACTCTGCCCGCCTTGTCAAAGGCCTCTCCCGCCGCATCGTCACGGGTGGAGCCGATCAGCAAAAAGGCGGTGTAGCCCCGTACCTCCACCAAAGAGCTGTGCCCGCCGCTCATTACAAGCGCCAAAAAGGGTGGCTCCAATTCGGGGTGAGCCAAATATAAGGCCGCAATATGCCCCTCGATGTGGTTTACGGGAATGAGCGGCTTTTGAAGGGTGAAGGCCAGGGATTTTGCAAAATTGACCCCCACCAGAAGGGCGCCGATGAGACCGGGTCGGTTGGTAACGCCGACGGCGTCTACCTCCTCGGGCTTCAGATCCGCCTCCCGCAGTGCCCGCTCGCAAACGGTGCAGATGGCCTCGGTGTGGGCTCGGCTGGCAATTTCGGGAACCACCCCGCCGTAGCGGTGATGAATATCGATCTGAGACAAAACCACGTCGGAAAGAATGCGGCGTCCGTCTTCCACCACAGCGGCGGCGGTTTCATCGCAGGAAGATTCAAAGGCAAGAATTTTCATATTTTAGGATCCTCTTTTTTGATTAATAATTGATACAGCACCGCATCCTCGCGGGGCTTGCTGTAATAGCCGCACCGAAGGCCCGACGGGCGAAAGCCGATCTTTTCGTACAGATTCCGTGCGGCAAGGTTCGATTCCCGAACCTCCAAAAAAACAGCCTCGGTTTGATTTTTGGGGGCTCTTTGTAAGAAGAAGCGCAAAAGGGAGGCGGCAACGCCTTTTCTTCGATGCTCGGGAAAGCTGGCAATCCTCAAGATCTCCGCTTCTCCCGCGGCGGTGGACGTGATCAGATATCCGAGAATGCTCTTTCCATCGGTGCAGACGAAACTTTCAAAAACGGGAGAATCAAGGCATTCCTCCAGAGCCTTGCGGCTCCAAGGATCGGAAAACAGAAGACTTTCTCCTCGAAGAATGTCATCCAGATCCTCTTTTTCGGCCTTACGGCATGGATTCACGGATGATCCCCTCCTCAATCAGGGCATAAAGCCCCTTTTCGATCTGCTTTGCGCAGGCAAGATAGCTTTTTCGATCCGAGCCGTAGGGATCGCCCACCTCCTCGGGGAGGGTAACGGTCTTTTCCCCGCACGAAAAGGCTTGGGTCAGGTATCGCTTGTGGTTTTCCGTCATGGCCACCACAAGATCGAATTCGGCCGCCATTGCCCTTGTTACGCTTTTGGCGCTGTGTTGAAACGAGCGGATCCCGAAGCCCTCCTCCAAGGCTGCGAGGGCGTATTCGGAAACGGCTTGCCCCTTAATGGCCGCAAGTCCCGCGGAATCGCAGAAAAGAGACCAATTTTTTTCGCGGGCAATTTTTTCCGTCAAGGCCTGCGCCATGGGAGAGCGGCAGGTATTGCCCGTGCATACGAACAGAATTCGCATCCCGCTTCACCTCCGATCGATCAAAATATCAATACTGTCGGTATTGTAACACAAAATAAGAGAAAATACAATTGTTCATCCGAAATTAAGGAGAAAAGAAATGAAGAAAAAAGAATTGCTTTTCATCGCGCTTCTGCTGGCCGTTCTGCTCGTTTTGGGCGGTGCGGTTTTGCACGTGGCGGGCATTTACCGAAAAACGGGCCTTGCTCTCATCGAAGAGCGGGAGGGTCTTTTCGATTACAACGGAAAATTTCTTTTGAATTCCTCGTCCGATACCGCCTATTTTTTCCGAAGCATCGGTCGTGCGGGATATGAGGAGGCCGAGAAAAAGAGCATCGATCTTTCGGAATTCGGCTTTGAGGGAAAGACCTTCGAGTATTACGAATACGTTCCCGAAAATCAAGAGGCAGCCACGGAGAGTACCCTTTACGCCGTGGGAGCGGGGGGAGAGGGCTTCTGGCCCGTTTGTAAAAAAAGCAAATTCGTTTACGTGGCGGAGGACGGAAAAAAATATCGCATCCACCCCAAGGAAAAGCTTTGTTATCCCATGTTTTCCGATTCCGTGGAGGGTGTGGATCCCTACGGCATCGAGGTGCTTGCCTTTTCGGCAAACGGAGCCTTTGCCGTCTCTCTTTCGGGGAAAACCGTCACCGTTTACCATACCGATCCGATGGATGACAGTTTGCGGGTGGTGGATGTAAAAAGCGTTTCGTTGCCGGATTGGGGAGAAGATGCCGAATTCGGTGCTTTTGTGGGAAATACGCAGGCCTATTTTATTCTTCGGTCGGGCGATCGGTATCGCTTTGCGGCTGTGGATTGCGCCGAGGGCAAAAGCGCCCTTTCTCTGTCGGATCCCGAGGGAGAATACGGCTCTGTCGTCAGCCGAATGTTTGCCCGCCGATGGGATGCGCCCGACAAGAAAGAGAAAAAGCCCTTTGCGTGGAGCCATCTGCTTTTGGGTACCGAGCGGGTGTTTTACGGCTTGGAGAATCCCGAGACTGCCGAGCTTTTTGCGGTTTCTCCTGCGGGGAATTATGCGGTTGTCCGTTTGGAAGCGGATGAGAAAAGCAGCATCGTCATCTGCAATGAAAAGCGCGGCGTGGATCTTTCCTCTGCCTTGCAGGAGGGAGAAAAGGCGGAGAGCATTTGGTTTGTGCACGAAAACGTCGTGGCGGTCTCCGTGCTGAAAGCAGACGGGACCCACCTTTTGCGCACGTACAAGATTTGTTTTTGAGACTATGAGAAAAAACATATTTTTTGATCTGGACGGTACACTGACCGATCCCGCCGAGGGCATCACCCGATCCGTTTTGTATGCCCTTTCCCGTTTTGGAATCCGAGAATCGGATCGGGAGCGGCTTTTGTCCTTTATCGGCCCTCCTTTGACGGATTCCTTTCGGGAGCATTACGGATTTTCCCCCGAAAAGGCCTTGGAGGCTGCGATGGCTTTTCAGGAATATTTTGTGAAAAAGGGAATGCTGGAAAACCGTGTGTACGAAGGGGTGGATCTTTTGCTTTCCGAGTTGACCCGAAGAGGGAAGTGCTTGGTGCTGGCCACCTCCAAGCCGGAGCCCTTTGCGGTGAAGATTCTGGAGCATTTTCGGCTTCGGGAATACTTTTCCTATGTGTGCGGTGCCGAAACGGATGAGAAGACCCGTATGAAAAAGGAAGACGTGATCCACTATGCCTTGGAAAAATCGGGCTTTTCCCCCGAGGACTGCGTGATGGTGGGGGATCGGAAATATGATATTCTCGGCGCCAAGTGCTTTGGAATGGCCACCGTGGGCGTTTTGTACGGCTACGGCAGCGCCGAGGAATTGAAGGAGGCGGGAGCGGACGTGCTCTGCCGTGATCTGTTGGAACTAAAGGAGGTTTTGTTCTCTTGAAAAAGCGCTATTTCTTTATGATCTTGGGAATTTCTTTGCTTGCTTGTGCTCTTCTGGGGCTGACGGTGTCTGCCGAGGGGGAAACCCTTCCGCTGACGCTGACCCCCGCCTTGCCGAGGCTCGTTGACGGAAACGAGGGCTCCGTGGCCAACGTAACGGAATTGAAGATCACAAGCGGAACTCCTATGGAGCATTTGTATCTGATGTTTTATACCGCCCCGTCGGATTTCGTTTTGGTGGCAAACGGCGTGGAAAAAAGCGTTGAGAATTCTTTTCTGAAGCGCTGTGTCGGATTAACGAAGCTGTTCGGCGCCCCCCTTGGGGAAGTCACCCTTCGCTTTCCTTCTCAGGTCGGCCTTTTGGAAATCTATGCCTTCGGGGAAAATCTTCCCGATTGGGTCCAGCTTTGGGAAGAGCCCTGCGAAAAGGCGGATCTTTGTCTGATGACCACCCACGCCGATGATGAACAGCTCTTCTTTGCGGGGGTTCTCCCGTATTATGCAGGAGAAAAGGGTTACGAGGTGCAGGTGATCTATTTTACCGATCACGTAAACGAGCCCCTCCGCCGCCACGAGCTGTTAAACGGCCTTTGGAAGGTGGGGGTGACCCATTATCCCGTGATCAGCCCCTTTCCCGATCTCTACAGCGAAAGCGAGGCCTTGGCGGAGCAGCAATTTGCCTATCGGGGCTTTGACCGCCGCGCGGTGATCGGCTTTCAGGTGGAAATGCTGCGCCGCTTCCGTCCCTTGGTGGTGGTGGGTCACGACCCTGCGGGAGAATACGGCCACGGTCAGCACCGTTTGAATTCCGCCACTCTGCGGGAGGCGGTGAACCTTGCGGGCAAGGCGGATCAGTATCCCGATACTGCATCTCAATACGGCGTTTGGGAGGTACCCAAAACCTATTTGCACCTATATGAGGAAAATAAGATCGTGATGGATTGGGATATTCCGCTGGAGTCCTTCGGCGGAAAAACCGCCTTTCAGGTCACCCAGGAGGGATTTGCTTGCCACGGCTCTCAGCAATATACCTGGTTTCGCACGTGGCTCACCGGAAACGGAAGCATTACCCGTGCCGATCAAATCACCACCTATTCGCCCTGCAGCTACGGCCTTTCCGCTCCACTGTGGGGGCGGACGTGGCCAAAAATGATTTCTTTGAAAATCTGAAAACCTGGGAAGAACAGCGCTTGGAGGAGGAGGCGCGGATCCGTGCGGAAGAAACTGCCCGAAAGCTGGCTCTTCTGGAGGCAGAGCGAGAGCGTGCCGAGAAGGAAGCGCTGGAAGCCCTTTTCCGTCAAAAAGCAAAAGAGGAGGAGGCGCGTCGTCTGGAGCAGGAAAGGCTGAGCGGCTTGGAAAAAGACCGTGCCGATAAAATGCTCCTGCCCCTTTTGGGCATCACCGTTGTTTTGGTTGCAATCGCCGCCCTGTCTCTTTTCCGTCAAAGCCGCCGCCGTCCCGTCAGAAGGCGGAGATAAACAAAGAAAAAGAACCCCCGAAGAGGAGATCACAAGGCAATTTCGTCCTTGTTTTCCTTTCTTCGGGGGCGCGTTTTTCAGTGGCTGTTTAACGTGTGTACGAAGGCCTTGGCGGCGTATCTCGCGGCGTTTTCGGCTTCCTCCAGCGTGTTGGCGGCGCTTCCCACCTCCAGAAGCATACAGCCGGGGAGAAATTCCTGATTGAATCGGGCGGTGCGCAGATACATAGAACGGGAAAGCGAGGGATAGATCAGATCCATGCTGTCCTTGAAGGCGGTGGCCACGATGAGATTTTTCTCCCAATTCGGATGCCTTCCGTTCTGGTTGGTGCCCACCACCAGCATGACCTGGGCGCAATCGGTATCGGAGACGGAGGCGCGGGTTTTGACGTAGGCCTCCCCGCGGGTGATGCTGTCTCGGTGGAGATCGATCACGTATTGAATGGTGGGATACTGTCGGAGAAGCGCCTTTACGGTGTTGGCACAATTGGTGTAGGCATCGTTGAAATTCTCCCGATCGTGCATAACGGTGCAGTGGAGGGTGGGAATGCCTTCCGATTCCAGCGTTTCGCAAAAGACCTTTCCCACTTGAACCACGCTTTTTTCGGGATCGGTGGTGCGAAAGGCGGTATTGGCGTGGAGAAAATAGGTTTCGATATCCCCCTGGGCAAAATCGGAAAGATTGCTGTTGTCCTCAAAGTAGCTTTCGGTTCCGTGGGTGTGCACCACCAGCACCAAGGGGCCGTCCGACGAGGGCTTGGTTTCGGAGGGAAAGGGCTCCCTCCTTGCCTTTTCGATATCGATGCTGTATTGGGTGGAGTTGAGGTAATAGGAGGGTGAGGAAAGATCCACGGCAACGATGGGTACCGCCTCGGCGGGAAGAGAATCGAAAATGAAAGCGGGCTTTTTTTCCTCTTCCGTGGAATTCTCCTCCCCGATTGTATCCGTTTCGGGGGGATCCTCGGGTTTTTCGGGTGATGTGGGGGGAGTGGGAAGAAGCAGAGAGGAAAAATAGGTGGCACAGCCCACGATCTTGCGGACACCGCCCTTGAGGGGCAAAGGCAATTCGGGTGAGAGAAAATAAAAACCCGTTTGAATCGGGATCGGCTCGGCTCGGCTTCCCGTCAAAGAAAACAAAACGTGATCCCCGATGGTCTCTCGGGGGGCTTCCTGCTTCGGGATCCCCGTTGAACGAACGTAGCCCAAGGTTAAAAACAGAAAAAGGCACAAGAGCGGTAAGAGGGCATACATCAGAAAATAGCCGTAGCATCTGCGGAGGGCGTGCACAAGAAACGTCTTTTGTTTTGCGGATAAAATGGTCATTGATCTGTCAGGGAGAGCATCTCCTCAAAGGAAAGCGAAGGGTTCAGCGCCAGATTGATTCCGTATCCGATAAAGCTCCCCATCACACGGATGATCTGGTCGGTTTCCTTCGGTGTCACAAAAAAATTAAGGTTGCTCTTGTCCCATTCCTTTCTGATTTCTTCGGCATCCCGCTCGGTTCCCGCAAAGCGGCGCATGGCATCTGAAGCCAGTGTGGCGGCGTCCACCACGGTGGGAACCCCAATGGAGATCACGGGGATGGAGAGGGCATCGGGGGTCAGCGCAGGTCTGGCGTTGCCGATTCCCGAGCCCGGCCGTATCCCCGAATCACACAGCTGTATGGTGGTAACCAATCGCTCCAATTCCCGCGAGGCCAAGGAATCGATCACGAGAAGCAATTCGGGACGGATCCCCGCCACCACGCTTTTCACAATATCGGCGCTTTCGATTCCCGTTTGACCCAGAACCCCCGGGGTAATGGCACAAAGGTCGAACAGCCCAAGATCCTCGAAAATGGCAGGCCGCTCCCGCTTTAAGTGTCTGGTTACCATGAGATTCCGAACGGTCTGCGGGCCGATGGCATCCGCTGTGATCCATTCATTGCCCAGCCCCGCCACCAGAACCGATCCGTCGGTTCCGATCTTTTCAAGAAAAAGAGAGCGAATCAGATCCCGAAAGGCCAACACCTTGTTTCGGAAGGTGTCTCGGTCATCCAGCCAGAGTCTTCCCGTGTTCAGAGTCCAATAACGGCCTATGGGCTTTTGAGATAAGCTTTCTCCTTCGGCATTTCGGATCAGAACCGTTTCCAGTTCCATGGGTCCGCAACGGGATTTGTTACACTCTATGCCGCTTGTTTCGGGATTATGCTTTAAAATGTCGCCGCAGATTTCAATGGCAAGATCGCTTCGAATGGGTTTCATGGATCATTTTCCTTTCCTGAATATGTCTTCATAGGATATTCTTGACTTTTTTTGAAAATTTTTTTCAAAAAGACTTGTTTTTTTTTCAAAATGGTGGTATGATTACTCTGTTAAGTATCGTCGAGGAGGTGAAACGTTTGCCGAATATCAAGTCCGCCAAAAAGCGCGTGTTGGTTTCCGAGAAGAAGGCTGAGACCAATAAGGCTTTTGTAACCACAGTGAAAACAACTGCAAAGAAGTTTGACAAGGCTCTGGAAGAAGGAAACAAGGAAGCAGCTCAGGCTGCATACAAGGCCGCAGTGAAGAAGATCGACACTGCCGTTTCCAAGGGTTATGTTCACAAAAATACTGCAGCAAGAAAAAAGAGCCAAATGACCAAGAAGCTCAATGCAGCAGAATAATCAAGAAAAAAAGCTACGATTTTTTCGCAGCTTTTTTCTTTTTTCCAAGAAGAGAGAAAGAGATAAAAACAAAAGCGAAGCGTTTTGGGTGCAAAGGGTCAATAGGGTCCCGAAGGCGATTAAAAGGATCGAAAAGAAAACGTGCACGGGGCGAAGCCTTGCCTCGGCATCGCATTCCTTCCGAAGCAAAGAGACGGTTGCCGTCAAAGCACCGTAGCCGTCCAATCCGCAGATGGGCAAGAGGTTGACTGCCATAAAAAAGCCGTGGCAGAAAAGAAAATAAAACAGCATTTCCGTGGGAGCAAGACGGATCCGATACAGACACCACATCATCCCCAAGGCGTTGAAAAGGGGCCCTGCCAGAAATATCAGGATCTCCCTTTGATACGGGATCAGATCCGAATCCGTTTGCAGGGTCAGCCCGGCGGGCGATAGGGAAAAGCCCTTGATCCCGTATCCGCAAAGTCCGAGGGCGAAAACGTGCCCCAATTCGTGAATGGCCGCGGCGGCCAGAAAGCAGATCGGATCGGTTTGGAAGGGAAGATGCAGAATCAATACCACCGATAACAGGACGAAGGCGGAAAGCAAAAGCTTTTTCATAAAAAAAATTCCTCCTCACTCAAATCTCCGAAAATCACGATGGCTTCCTCTTCCTCCAGACCGAAAACCTCGCGGACCCTTTGGGATCGGACCAGGCGGGAAAAGAAATCGAAGGAGGCGTCGGGGAGGGAAAGGGCGATCCTTCCCGTCGCTCCGAAAATAAGCAGGATCAAAAATAAGGCGATCACCAAACAGCGGGAAAAATTCTGTTTCATACGGCGTATTTTCCTTTGTGAATTTTGTACAAAAAAAGTCTTGGAGTTTGTACGAAAAAATATATTGACATTCTGAGAAAATTATTCTATAATTCTGTTAAGGGAATCAATCCCAAAATTTTGAGTGAGGTAAACCGATATGAAGAGATTTTGTTATTTTATGCTTGCTGTTTTGATGGTTCTTCCCCTGATGTTTTCCTGCAAGGCTCAGGAAAAGGAAACCAGCGTTGAGATCACGAATCTCACCATTCTGACCTATGCCGAGTGCTACGGCGAGGACGGCGAGGCTGAGGAACCCGATGTCAGCAAGGCCAAGGAGCTTTATTCCACCGCTACCGACGGTAACACCACCGCTTACTATCCCGAAGGCGGCGAACTGACCCTTCAGCACGTGGTTGACGGTTATGTTCGCGATAAGGATCTGACGGCCGTTTTTGATAAGGATAAGAGCTGCTACATCAAATTGGCTGAGGTTGTTGTGGAAGAGGGCTGGTTCTGGAACATTCTGGTGAACGGCAAAGAGGTTCCCGTGGGATCCGTTGTGAAGCCCACCGATGAATTCACCCTGATCTATCAGAAGCTCGGCGAATTGCAACTGTAATCTTTTATTGAAACAAATCAGCAAAAAGACGGGAGATTCTCCCGTCTTTTTCTTGGTAAGAAGGTAGAGCATATGTTGAAAAAAATAAAAGGTCCTCTTTTGCTGCTTCTGGCGGCGTTGGTGTGGGGAGCCAGCTTCGTGGCGCAGGATCTTGCCAGCGATACCGTCGGTCCCTTCACCTTTAACGGCTTGAGAATGAGCTTGGGCGGCTTGGTTTTGCTTCCCGTCATTTTCATCAAAAACAAAGGAAAAATGATGAAGACGGTTCCCTCGGGGAAAAAATTGCTTCTCGGGGGTGTGGTGTGCGGCTCTGTTGTGTTTTGTGCCGCATTTTTACAGCAATCGGGGATCAGCGCAGGAACCAGCGCAGGCAAGAGCGGATTTATTACTGCTATGTACGTCATTATGGTTCCCTTGGTGGGACTGTTGATGAAGAAAAAACAGCCGCCCGCCATTTTCGCCTGCGTGCTTTGTGCCGCTGTGGGAATGTATTTTTTGTGTATGGCGGATTTTTCTGCCGGTTGGCAAGGGGTTCTGGAGCGGTTTTCCATGAGCCGCGGCGATCTTTTGACCTTCGCTTGCGCCGTTTTTTTTACCTTTCATATTTTGGCGGTGGATCATTTCGGCGCCGAAACGGACGGAGTCTTCCTTTCCTCGGTTCAGTTTTTGTTTGCGGGCGCCTTGGGGATTGTGGGTATGCTCGTGCTGGAAAGGCCCTCCCTTGCTGACGTATATCAAGCCCGCTATGCCATTTTGTATGCCGCCCTGTTTTCCTGCGGCATAGGCTATACCCTGCAGATTTTGGGACAAAAAACCACTCCTCCCGCCGTTGCCTCCATTATGATGTGTCTGGAATCGGTTTTTGCCGTGCTATCCGATACCTTGTTTTTGAAAACGCCTATGTCGGCGGAGGAGATCCTCGGCTGTGTGATGATGTTTGCTGCCATTCTCTCCTGCAATCTTTTGAATCTTTTGCCGCAGAAAAAAAAGAAGCCTTCCCAAACGGAAGCCTCTTAAAAACAAAAAGAAAAAAGCGTTCCGTTACACAGAAAGCGAGGGAACTACTGTGTGTCGGAACGTTTTTTATTGGGCGCCCAAATTGATATCTCGCGGTTCCACCGGGGTGGAAAAGACGATCTGGGTGCTGGTTCTGCCGTATTGCTGAAGAGAACCCAAAAAGGTCTCCAGCTCCGACGTCTTTCGGAAAGCCACCTTGATCAGCTGAGAATACTGACCGGTAACGCAGTTACATTCCAAAACGTTGGGACAGCTTTTGATAAAGGGATAAAACTGAGCCTTTTGACTGGGAGAGATCTCCAGACTGATAAAGGCGGTCACGTCATACCCCAATTTGCGGTGGTCAATGGTCATATGATACCCCTTGATCAAACCTTCGTCCGTCAGACGCTCGATTCGGGAGGATACGGCAGGAGCCGAGAGAAACACGGCCTTGGCGATTTCTTTTACCGAAACCTTTGCATTTTCCTGGAGCATCTGAATGATCTTAATGTCAATGTGATCCATTTCGATTTTGCCCTCCTTTCTTAATTATATAAAGATTTTAACATAAAAACCTAAATAAATCAAGTTTTTCGGCGGATTTTTTTTCGAACGTTAATGAACGATCAAAAAGGCCGAATAATCTGCGGAGGGAATCGATCCCACGGCGAAGACCCGTCGGGCTCGCAGACAAAGGAGAGCATCTCTTTGGTTTTCGGGTGACAAAAGCGGAGACAACGGCAGTGGAGTGCAAGGCCTTCACCCTCCCCGCCGTATTTTTTGTCCCCCCAAAGGGGACAGCCTCGGGAAGCAAACTGAACGCGGATCTGATGGGTCCTTCCGGTCTCTGGGAAAACCTCGGCTAAAAAGAGGCCGTCGCTCTCTTTCAGAATGCGGTAGCGAAGACGCGCCTCTTTGACCCCCTTGCGAAGGCGCTTGACGGGAAATACCTTGTTTTTGGAACGGTCGTAGTATAAATAATCCCGAAGAGCCCCTTCCGATTCCTCGGGGGCTCGATGTAAAACGGCAAAATATTCTTTTTCAAAGAAGCCCTCGGCGATCTCGCGGGAAAGATGGGCGGCTGATCGGCTGTTTCGGGCATATACCATAACGCCTGAGGTTTCCCGATCCAATCGGTGCACGGGAAAGATCTCTCCGCCCGTCTCCCGCTCCAGCAGGTCGGGGAGGGTATCCCTTCTTTTTTCATCCTTTTGAGAAAGCTGACCCTTCTCTTTGTTGACAACCACAAGATCTTCGTCCGAATAGAGAATTCTCATATGGCACTACCTCCGTCGATCCTGCGCACACGGCGCTCGTGCTCCCGCTTCCGCCGCATGGATTTTGCCGATCCCTTTCGAATGGCCTTTTCCAGCGCCAGAATTTTGTTTTTGGTTAAATAAAAGCCGCGGGGATCTGCCGTTACGGCGCCTCGCCTTCGGGTCGTTTTTCCGCCGCTTTTGATAAAGGGACCCAATTCAAACAAACGGATCACGCCGTAGTGAGGCTTGGAAAAGGTCACCTTGCGAGAGGTGAATACCACGACCCCCTTTACGGGAATTCCGCGAAGGGATCGGTTCTTTTGCAGGACATATTCCAGCGCCTTGCAGTGATTGGCATTCTGCAAAACGGGAGAGTGAAAGCGTATCACCTTGTCGTTGTAAAATTGAACCCATTCCCGCTTTTCGGAGGAAATGTGTCCGTTGTGGCTTTTGGTTTCGATCACGTATACGCCCCATTTGCAAAGCAGAATATGATCGATCTGGGTGAAATGCTCCTTGGTCTTCAAAAAGACGTTGTTCAGCAATACCGCACCGGGGAATTCCTTTTCAATGTAATTGCTGACAGCCATTTCGGCACGGTCTCCGAAGTGGCGGATCTTTTTCCGCCGCCATTCCTTGCGGATCTTGTTGAAGAGCAGAACGATCAGCGCGGCGGTGTCTACCGAAAGAAAAACAAGAAGAATCCAAAAAAACGTAGGATTCATTGTGTGGGCTCCTCCGTGAGAATCCGATCGGTCAGCTGAACGATATCCCCCGCTCCCATCACGATCAAAAGTCCGCTTTCATCACGGCTTTTCAGATATGCGGCAATGTCCTCGAAGGAACCGAGATACTTGCCGTTTTTTGATGCCAGAGCCAGCTTTTCCGCGCAGATTCCCGGAATGGGCTTTTCACGTGCGGGGTAAATATCGGCAAAGATCACCTCGTCCGCCAAGGAAAGGGAACGAATGAAATCATCAAAATAAGCCTGGGTGCGGGTAAAGGTATGGGATTGAAAGACCACGCAGATCTTATCGTATCCCATTTTCCGTGCCGCGGTAAGGGTGGCGA
Source organism: Clostridia bacterium (assembly GCA_017507325.1). GTDB lineage: Bacteria > Bacillota > Clostridia > Oscillospirales > SIG627 > RGIG5579. The sequence continues at coordinate 29,451 of JAFWBD010000033.1, forward strand.
AAATTTCATCGGGGTGGTGGGCGTAATCGTCAAATACCACCCGCTGATTGCATTTTCCGCGGTATTCAAAGCGTCTTCTTACCCCGCAAAAGCGCTCCAAGCCCATTTTGACCCGATCGCCCTTGATTCCCGAAAGATAAGCGGCCGAGGCGGCGGCCAATGCGTTTAATACGTTGTGGTAGCCGGGAACCGAAAGGGTGCAGTCGGTATAAAGGCCTTCGCGGGTGAAGATTTTGAAAGAATAAAATCCGTTTTTCTCCGAAAGATCCTCGCACCACAAATCCTTTTTTTCCTCGGCGGAGAAAAAGAAAACGGGACTTTGGCATTGCTGAGCCACTCTCCGTGCCCCCTCGTTGTCAAAGTTGATGATGGCCCGACCGTCCCTTGCCAGATCGGCAAAGGCAACGAAGGAGCGGATCACGTCCTCCTTGGTGGGAAAGAAATCGGCATGATCGTGCTCGGCGTTCAGAATGATGGCAAGATGAGGGAAAAAACGCAAAAAGGAATTCTGATATTCGCAGGCCTCAAAGAGAAAATCCTCTCCTTCTCCGATCTGATAGGCCGAGCCGATGGAGGGAAGCTCGGCTCCCGCCATCACCGTGGGGGAGCGATCGGGATCTGCGGTGAAAACGGAGGCAAGCATACCCGTGGTGGTGCTTTTGCCGTGGGTTCCCGCCACACCCACGGGATTTTTCTTCTGCTTCATCAAGAGCCCCAAAAATTCCGCTCGGGTCATTTCGGGAATCCCAAGGCTTCCGGGGTAGGAACGCACGACGTCGTCTGCGTGAATGGCCGCAGAGTAAACCACCAGATCAACGTTCTCGTAATGCTTCTTGTCAAAGTGATTGTAAATGGGAATTCCGCTTTTTTCCAGCTGATCGGTCAGCGGGGTCAGGGTCGCATCGTACCCTGCCACACGACAGCCGGCTTTCTTGGCAAAAAAGGCAAGGGAGGATACGCTGATCCCGCCGATTCCCAAAAAGAAAATGGAGAAATTTTTTTTCAAAAGCATAAAAAATCACCTTTCGTTTTGTATCGATTCACATAAAGTTCAGATAAAAGAATTATACTGTATCTACCATCGTAAAAAACTCGATCATTTCGTTTTGTATAAGGAGTCAAAAAAATGCAGATTACAGATGTCAGAATCAGAAAAATTTTTGAAGAAGGTCCTATGCTTGCCGTGGCCAGCATCACCTTTGACCGTATGTTCGTAGTACATGACGTGAAGGTGATTTTCGCCAACGACAGACATTTTATCGTAATGCCCAGCCGTAAAAATTCCGACGGAAGCTACCGCGACATTGCGCATCCCATCACCGCTGAATTTCGCAGCGAGGTGGAGGAGGCGGTCATCGCCGCTTACCGCACCGCCAAGGAAGAGGCGGAAAACGGAGCCTCGGAGGAATCCCTTCGCTAATTATTATAGCGACCCTTTCGGATTTTTGCAACACTTCCCGAATTTTTCTTCGGGAAGTGCTCTTTTATTTTCGAAAAAAGAACAGTTTTCGGGTCTTTTGCATTTTGAGAATTCGTAAAAAGCTTTTTTTCAAGCTTGCTTTGAAATTTTCAAGAGAAAGTCTTTCCCGCAGCTGTTGACGAACGGGTGTTTTTCTTTTATAATGAGATCATCCTCGGAAAGGATTTATTGCTATGACAAAACAGAAAAAATCCATTGTCCGCCTTTTTCTTCAAAACCAATATATTCGGCTTTTTTTCGCTTCCTGTATCATAACGGGGGGAATCTATTTTTCTTTCCCGGAGATGGGGCAGCTTGCAACCTATCCCGTTTTGTTTGTTTCCGCTTTGATCGCCTATTTCGTGTTTCCCCGTCTTTGGGTCGGCGCGGCACTGGGAGGCGTCATTGCCTATCTGTACGGGGTTATGGCAGGCCTTCCCGATGTGCGCTCCTTTTTTGCCGTATCCCTGATCGGCTCGCTCTTGGGGAGCCTTACGGCTCATTTTCTGCTTTCCGCCATTCGCCGTAAAAAGCTTTGGCGCGGCGCTGTTGCCGTTCTTGCCCTTCTTTGCGGTATCCTGCTTCCCATCTTGTATTTGGGAACTCCGTGGCAATACGCGCAAAAAAGGCAAGAGGCGCGGGATTATCTTGCGAAGACCCACCCCGATCAGTCCTTTGAGGAGATGCGCTTTCATTACGATTACCGCAAGAGGGAATACCGAGCTTTGTTGTTGTATGATTACGACGGAAATCGTCTGAGCTCCGAATGCTTCTTCGGCGAGGACGGCATCCGAGACGGCTATTTGGATGATTCCGTGGAATGGATGCTCATCAGTCGCAAGACCGTATTTGTGGAGCTCTTTCGCGAAAAGGAATTTTCCGTTGTGGTGGATGAGGTGGGGCTCAGCGAATACGAAAAGGACGCTGTGTATCACGGCACCTACGGCACCATGAACGAGGATCTGATCTCCAAAATGCATTTTTCCGTTACCTTCCGCCGTGAAAAGCCCGAGAGACGCTTTTTTGCCGAGGCCTGCGCCGAGGTGCTCACCGCTCTTCGTGAGAACGAGATCGATTTCGGCCGCATCACCTTCTACGCCTTGGATGCGGGAGATATCGTGTATCGCTGTATTGCGTCTTCCGATACCCCCACCGAGGAGCTTTTGTCTTTGGTTACCGAGAATTACTGATCGGATCGTGACAGCTCTGACCGCCTTCGGGCGGTCTTTTTTTCCTCTTGATCTCATACATTGGCAAAAAGGAGGAAAAAAATATGATCCCAAAGTATTACAACAAAGAGGCATTTCGAAAAAAGTTTTCCCGTTATCGGCACTTGTTTTTTCTCTCGTCGCTGGTGTTTTTTCTTTCCGCAGCGGCGGAGGCTTGGCTTTACGGCTCGGGTGGAAAGGCCGCCGTCGCGTATCCCGTGGTGTTTTCACAGCTTTTTTGCCGTCTTTTGACAGAGGAGCTGCTTTGGTATTTGGCGGCCTTTTTTCTCGGAATCACGGTGTATGCGCCCTTTTTTCACGTTGCGGCATCTGCCCTTAAGGGGGCTTTCGGGGCGTATACTCTTTCCTGCACCTTTCATTCCATCGTCGGAGGAAAAAGCACCCTGCTTTTCTTTTTGACCGCGATCTATCTGTTTTTCTCCTGCCAGATCTTTTTTGGCTATTCCGCCTTTTGTACCAATGTTTCCTTGGGGCTGTATACCGATACCACCTTGGGAATCCATCCCACAAGGGAGAGGGAAATGTTCGGAGGAACGCTTTTTAATTCCACCTTTTTTTGCAACAGCTTGAATCTCCGTTTTTTGTTTACGTATACGCTGATCTTCGGCGCGGCTCTCTTGGCCTCTTGCCTTGCGGTGCTGGTGTATTGCCTTTTCCGTGCACGACTCTTTTAAGGGTCGGAGAGATCGCGCTTTTATCATTTTTTTGTAAATTTTATCAATAGCTCTTGCCATAGGGCACTTTTTATTGTAAAATGAAAAAAGAGGGAGGGGTTCTGAGTGGAAGGCTTTTTGAAGATCATTGAAAAAGAAAAAAAGAAAAACACGTTCATTTCCTACCAAAGAGATCTGCAGGCATTTTGCGGACATTTTGGGAAAGCACGGATCCCTCTGTTAACAAAAGAGGAATTGAGAGAGTATTTTTCTCAGCTTTCCCGCCATACGTCTCAGAATTCATTGAACCGTGTCATCTCCGTGGTGCGCCGATATTATGCGTACCGTTGCCGTCGGGATCATCTTGGGGAAAATCCCATGGATGAAATCCGCGCCTCTCAATTCTATCCGCAAGGCCCCGTTCTCTTGTCGGAGGAGGATTTGGATATTCTCCTGCATTCGGAGTTTCCGGGTCTGCGGGGCAAGCGGGATGAGGCCATCCTCTTTCTTTTGTGTGAAACGGGAATGAAGGCCTCGGAGGTGGTGGCGCTGAACCGCGAGGATCTGATTCCTTCGGAAAATGCGGTTCTGTGCGGTGCGGCTCAAAAGCGCCGTCGGATCTCGGTCTCCTCGGAGGTGATGAAGCGTCTGCGGGATTGCGCGGTGCTGTCCGAGATTCAGAACAGCGGGGAAGAGGCACTCTTCTTGGGAAATACGGGAAAGCGCTTGACCCGTCAGGGCTTTTGGAAAAATTTGAAGGATCGGGCGCTTCGTTGCGGCTTTGAGCATTGCTCTCCCCAGATTCTGCGGGATTCCTTTGCCAAGAAAATGCTCAGTCAAGGAAAAAGCAGGGAAGAGCTTCGCCTTCTTTTGGGAACCTTGGGGGATGCCACCCTTCGTATGTTAGAAAAACAAAAAAAGGAAATCAAACAATGGGAATGCTGAAAAATATGTATACCAAGCCCGGAAAGGGCGTCAAAAAAACGGACGTTTCCAGCTCGTTCGGCTTCAAGCGCTTTTTTTCCACCTTTGCGGATAAGTTTTGGAAATTATCCATTTTGAATCTCTTGTTCTTTGTGGTCAATTGCCCTCTCTTTGCGCTGTTTGCTTATCTTGCGGGTGTGGGCGGCGTTCCCTACCAGACCCCCGTTAACGTTCTGTTTCAGCCTCTTTACGGGGTGATGCGCCACGGGGGCAGCCATGCGCTGCAAAGCCTTTACGGTGTGGTGGGGATCCAGATCGAGCACCATTATCCCTCTGCCGTGACCAATGCCCTTTTGTGGATCGGGCTTCTTACTCTTGTTACCTTCGGAATGGCCTCGGCCGCCATGACCTACGTGCAGAGAAATTTTGTCAGAAGAGAGCCGGTGGATCTGGCGGAGGACTTTTTCCTCTGCATCAAGCGAAATTGGAAGCAGTCCGTTTTGCTGGGACTTTTTGATATTTTTTTCGTGTTTCTCATTGCCTTTGATCTGGTCAGCTACGTATACAGCTCCCGAAGCTTCGGAATGCTGGTGATGCTGTATGCCACCGCCTTTTTGTCCGCCATTTATTTGATGATGCGCCCCTATATGTATCTGATGTGTGTCACCTTTGACATTAAATTGACCCGAATCATCAAAAATGCCTGGATTCTGGCTGTCTCAGGCATTCTGCGAAATCTCTTTTTCGGTGTCTTGGCTTTGGCGGTTTTGGCTCTCAACGCTGTGATGATGATGTTTATCCCCTCCCTCGGCGTGGGAATGCTGTTCATTTTTACGGTCTCCTTGGCTTGGTTCTTCCAGATCTACGGCGCTTGGCCCGTGGTGAAAAAGCATATGATCGATCCCTATTACGAGGAGTCCGCGCCCGTTTCCTCCGAGGACGAAGCGGTGTTCCGCGACCGCGGCTGACAAAAAGAATGAATTCTGTTATAAAAGGACAGAGAACGCTTGTGTGAAGTGTTCTCTGTCCTCGTTTTTTCGTCTTGTCCGCAGAAGCGGTTTGTGTTTCACGCCGATTGCCGCAGACGGCGAAGGGAACGGCTTATCCGATGAATTTTACCTTGAACTCATCGGTTCCGAAGAGATAACAGAAGCCATCCTCCGCAAAGGCGCGGTGATAAGAGCAGTCTCCCGAAAGAGGCGTGTCCAAAAGAATGCGAAATTCGTTTTGATCAAAAAGAATCAGAACGTATCGGGTCACGCCGCCCTTTATAAGCCCCAGGCCGATCAGTCCCTGCTCTCGCGAGATCAGATAGGATTTGTATTCTCCCGAGGCATAAGCCTCTTGAAATTCCAGCGAGGCGAAGGGCTCCAGAGAATCGGTGCTTTCCCGATAAGCCTCGATTTTTACCGTGTCACTGCTCTCACCCACACCGATTCCCACCACAATGCCCGGGCCGAATTGGATCAAGGAGGAGGAAAAGCCGGGAATGGTACCCGTATCCTTGATTTTGATGTGATTCGGATCGGAAAGGTCGAAAACGAATACGGGATCGGTCAGCTGAATGGCGGTGCAAACGTAGGCCGTATCGCCGTCAAAGCGCACCGAGCGCACGCTTTCCCCCTCGGGAGCAAAGCGCTGTACAGAGGCGGTCACCTCAAGGGATTGAATATCAATGCAATACAGCGAGGCGCTTCGGTTTCCGCTCAGAATCCGAATGGAGGTAACGCCGCGCAGGGAATCCTCCTTCGTTTCGATCTCCGATTCGGAAAGGGAGGTCACCACCCGTAAAATGCCGTCCTTTTCATCCATGGAGTACTGATTCAGAACCGTTCCCTCCACCGAAACCGAGCCGAGAAAGCGAAAGATGCCATCCTTGTAGCCAAGGCCCGAGATCTCGCTCATTTGCCGCTGACCGCTTCGGCCGTTTTCCCTTTCGTAGGGCTCGGTATAGGAGCGGGTAACGAAAATGTTCTCCTCGGAGACATAAACTGTGCCCGTATAGGAAAGAAAGGCGGCACTGTCCTTGAGGGAAAGAGAGCCCTCCTCCAAGCGAACCGCTACGGTATAGTGGGCGGAGGTCAATTCATCGGGGAAGGTGATCTGAGAAATGGGAATGCTTTTGGAGCCGCTTCCGTCATTGGTTTGGGGCAAAAAGCTTTCTTCCTTGGAAAAATCGGGGTTGGTACAGTGAAATTGGGTCAATAAAAGCAGAGAGCTTCCGATTTTTCGGGCACCGAGATAGTTTCCGCTGACACAGAAGCTTCCCTTGATAAGGTCGGAAATTTCATCATCCGTGTTTGCAGGGTCGGAAACGTCCAGCGAAAGCAAATACAGCAGATCCCCTGCGGGATCGGAAATCATCTGATCCTCGGCAAAATCCGCCCTGTCGGTGGGGGCAGAAGGGGAAGATTTTGGCTTTCGGAAGGCGGGCAGGATCACGGTGAGGGTTTTGGCATCCTCCGATAAGAAAATTTCAGCGCTGTGAGTCAGAATGTATGCGCGGGAATCCAAAGCGTGGGAAAGATATTCTGTCACGGAAAAGGAATGAAGCCTTTGGGAATTGTCTCCCAAAAGGGAATAAACGTTGAGAAATCCGTTTTCATCCAGATAAAAGGCAAAGGATTGGCTCCGCTTCAGGCGATCTCCTTCGATGATCCCCGCCACTTGATTGTCCGTTATCTCTTGGTATTGATCCTGCGGGGCAGAGGAGGTACCGCTCAGAGATTCGCCCGCTTCGGGAATGGCCGCATCGTTTTTTTGCCGAGCGCCAAAGAATAAAAAGTCGCTGAAGAAGCGATCGATCCCTGCGGCAAGAAATTGAAAATTATTCTTGTATGGCGGCTTTTTTGCCGTGAAGGCATTGATCTTTTCCATCACCTCGTAGTATTCGCTTTGGGAGTAGCGAGAAATGTCGGGAAGAGAAGAATCGTACGGCAAAAACAGGATCAAGGATAATGCAAGAACTGCCAGACAAATGCTTGCGGCCACGGCAAGATAGCGGCTCGCGGAAAAAAGGCGGGGGCGCACACGGGTCCCGGACTCGGCGATGAATTCATCGTCGATCTGCCCCATAGCACGGAAAAACAGATCGGATTTCATAATAGTATTCCTTCTTTCTCCAGATAGGCTCTGAATTTTTCTTTGGTTCGGGATAAAATCACCTTAACGGTTCCTTCCCGAAGGAAAAGGTGCTCGGCGATTTCCGAAACGGTATCAAAATACCAGTACCGACGGATGAAAACCGTTCTGGCCTTCGGAGAAAGGGTTTTTAAAAAACGCCCGATCAGATCGGCCAGCGCAATTTCATCTGCCGCATCTCCCGTCCAACGGCCTCCCGCCATCATTTCATCCGCTTCCTCGAAAAGCTGTGTATTTTCGGCACAGCGCTTCTTGGCGTGCAAATGAGCATAGCGGTTCAAGGCAAGATTTCGTGTAATCTTTCCCAAAAAGGCAGAGAGCATCTGCGGTCTTTGAGGCGGAATGCAGTTCCAGAGACGGACGTAGGCATCGCTGACACATTCCTCCGCATCCTCGTGGTTTCGCAGAATGTGATAGGCAATGCTGTGGCAATACGCCCCGTATTTTTGACGCGTTTCGGCAATGGCATCCTCGTTCCGTTCTCGGAACAGAGCGATGATATTCGAATCGTCCAAGCTTGACACCTCCTGACGTTGAAAGGTCCTTTCATATAAGAACACCGAAAACAGAGACAAAAGGTTACAGAGAAGGAGAAAAAAAGGCCTTTGCAGCTTGCAAAAGCCTTTGTTTTTTTTACAGACCGGTTTTTTCCAGAATCAAGCTGCGAAGGAAGGCAAATTTTTCTTCCGCCTTTTCGCGGTTTTCCTCCCGAATGCAGTAATAAAATTTGATCTTCGGCTCCGTGCCCGAGGGACGGGCGGCGATCCAGCTGCCTCCCTCCAAATAAAATTTCAGCACGTTGGAGGAGGGGAGAGAATCAATTCCCTTTTCGTAATCCAAAATCTCGGTGATCTCGGGCAAGAAGGAAGGATCGCGACGGATCTCGCTCATAATTTCACCGATGCGCTGCAGTCCTTCTTTTCCCTGCAGGGTAAAGGATTCCACCCGATCCAGATAGTATCCGTATTCTGCGTAGAGAGCCGAAAGTGCATCCACCAGCGTTTTGCCGTTTTGCTTGTGGTAGGCAGTCATTTCCGCAATGAGCATAGCGGCCACCACGGCATCCTTATCGCGGGCGTGGCTTCCTGCCAGATAGCCGTAGCTTTCCTCGTAGCCCAAAACGAAATGATGGGCCGTATCGGGTGTTTCGTTTTGCTCCTTTTCAAAAAGCGTAACCTTTTCTCCGATGAATTTAAAGCCCGTCAGCACCCGCATCACCTCGCAGCCGTGTGCCTTGGCCACGGCACAGCCCAGATCACCGGTAACGATGGTGGAGATCACCACGGGATGGGAGCCCAGAACGGTCTTGGTTTTCAAAATATAATCGGCCAGAAGCGCCCCTACCTGGTTTCCGCTGATCAGGGTCATGGCGCCCTCGTGCCGAACGGCACAGCCGATTCTGTCGGCATCGGGATCGCTTCCGATGACAAGCTCGGCCCCGATCCGTTCTGCAAGATCGATTCCCATCTGAAGGGCGCCGCGCTCTTCGGGATTGGGGCTCTTGACCGTGGGGAAGTTCCCGTCGGGCACCTCCTGCTCCTTGACCACGCTTACGTCGGTAAATCCGTCCTTTTTCAGAATGTCGAGAATGGGAAAGCGCCCCGAGCCGTGAATGGGAGTGTACACCAGCTTCAGGGCTCTCTTGGCATCGGCATCCTTCAAGGTGGATTGACGGAGGACCGCATTGGTAAAGTCATCCAAAAGCCGATCACCCACCATAGTCAAAAGGGAATCGCATCCCTCAAAGGGGATCTGCGCCCAATCCGAAATCTCGGCGGCCATCGCCAGGACCTCCTCGGCCTCCTCAATGCCCAGCTGATACCCGTTTTCACTGTAGGCCTTGTAGCCGTTGTAGGCGGGAGGGTTGTGGCTGGCGGTCAGCACCACACCGGAAACACAGTTTAAGCGGCGAATGCCAAAGGAGAGCACGGGCGTGGGAACAGGCTGATCGAAAAGATAGACCCGAATACCCATGGCGGTCAAAACGTCTGCGGTTACCCTTGCCAAAGAGGCGGAATTGTTGCGGGTGTCATAGCCGATCACAACCCCGCGAGAAGCGGCATCCTTGTGGTGCTTCTTTAAAAACTTGCCCAGGCCCACAGTGGCCTTTCCCACCGTATAACGGTTGATGCGGTTGGTACCTGCCCCCATAATGCCCCGCAAGCCCGCGGTTCCGAATTCCAATTCCTTGTAAAAGCGGTCTTCGATCTCCTTTTCATCCCGAAGAGAAGCCAGTTCTTTTCGGGTGCTTTCATCAAAAACGGGGGAGTTGCACCAAAACCCGTATTGTTCTTTCCATAACGTCATAACAGACACCTCCAATTTCTATACGCCTATCAGTATAACGCCAAATTGCTCTTTCGTCAAGAAAAAAACGGGGAAAAATGGGAACCCGCTTGACAGAAAAACAATAATCTGTTATAATACTCGGTGATAAGAGATGAAAGAAAGGAGATGATGGATACTACTTATGGATACGGACAGTCATAGTTGTCAAAGCAGCAGTGAGATCCCTCCCATACGTTTTTATAAAGTGATCCTTCAGTGGCATTGCCTATCTTACCATAATCGCAGATAGGTGAATGTCCTTTTGTTTTGCTTTTTTGAATTTGAATTTTGCTGTATGAAAACCGTTGCGGAAAGGAATTTTACTGAAAGATGAATTTATTGGGTCCCTTATTATTACAAGCTGTATTGATTTTATTAAACGCCGTGTTTGCTATGGCGGAAATCGCCGTGATCAGCATGAGCGAGGCAAAATTGAGCCGTCTCTCCGAGCAGGGGAATAAGAAGGCGCGCCGTCTTCTGAAATTGAAGGGTGATCCCGCCAAGTTTCTTGCCACCATTCAGGTGGCCATTACCCTATCGGGCTTTTTGGGCTCCGCCTTTGCGGCCGATAACTTTTCCGGCTATCTGACCGATGCCTTTGTTTTATGGTTCCCCGCCATTCCCGTGAGCGTTGCGGACAGCATTGCGGTGATCCTCATCACCCTGCTGCTCTCCTACGTGTCCTTGATTTTGGGTGAGCTTGTGCCCAAAAGAGTGGCTATGCGGAAAACCGAGGGCACGTCCTTGGCTTTGTCGGGAACGGTCTACGGCGTATCCAAAGTATTTGCCCCCATCGTTTGGTTTTTAACGGTCTCCACCAACGGCGTTCTGCGCCTTTTGGGGATCGATCCCCATGCCGATGATGAAGAGGTCAGCGAAGAGGATATTCGTATGATGGCGGAGGTCGGTGCGGAAAAGGGTGTCATTGAGGAGGAAGAGCGGGAATTGATCGAAAATATTTTCGCCTTTGATGACCTCACTGTGGGAGAGATTGCCATCCACCGCGTGGACGTGGTCCACCTTTGGATGGAGGAGAGTGACGAGGATTGGGAGAGGATCATTCGCTCCAACCGCTTCACGCTCTATCCCGTTTGCGACGGAAGCATCGATAACATCGTCGGCGTTCTGGACAGTAAGGACTATTTCCGACTTGAGGATAAGAGCCGTCAGTCGGTTCTGGAAAACGCCGTTCGCACGCCCTTTTTCGTTCCGGAGGGAGCCAAGGCTGACGTTGCCTTCCGCAATATGAAGAAAAACCACGTTTCCTTTGCCATCGTACTGGATGAATATGCAGGCTTTTCCGGTATTGTCTCCATTATGGATCTGATCGAGCGGATCGTCGGAGATATCGAGGAGGAAGAGACCTTGGAAAAGGAAGAGGAGCTCCAGCGGATGGACGAGCGCCATTGGCGTGTCAACGGAAACGTTTCTCTTGCCGTGATTGAGAAGGCGCTGGATATCCGATTCCCTGATGATTATGAAACCATCAACGGTCTGGCTCAAGGGCTTTACGGCTCGGTTCCCGAGGATGGCAGCAGCTTTTCCGTAGAATGGAATTCCATTGTGATCCGCGTTCAGGACGTGCAGGACCATCAGGTTTCCAGAGCCGTTATCATTCTTCCCGAAAAGAAGGAAGAGGAGGAAGTTTAAGCTTCGTTTCCGGTCATTCCGCCTTCCGAGGGCCCACGGGCTCTCCGAGGGCGGATTTTTTTGTCAAGGATCGCTCTCCTTTTGCATAAGATAAATCAGAAAGGTAAAGGAGGGAAGAATTTTGGAGTTAGACCGCGAGCTTTTGAAAAAAATACAGCTTCTGGATGACAGCGCTCTTCGTGATGCCATTGAAAACGTAGCTCGGAATATGGGGATCGATCCCGATTCGGTGAATCCGTATTTGCAGGATATGGGGCAGATCAAGAAAACCGTTTCCGGACTGACACAAGGCGATCTGGATCGGATCGGGCTTTATATCGGCGAAGAAAACACGCGCCGGCTGATGGATCAGATCCGAGAAGAAATGAATAAAGAATAATGGACGGACAGTTTTCGGACCGATTGAAAACGGTTCTCTCCGATCCCGATGCCATGGAGACCATTGCAAAGCTTGCCCGCAATTTTGCGAAAAAGAATCCTTCGGCACAGAAAGAGGCATCGGAGAGTCCGTCACAGACCTTGCCCGGCCCTCCGCGGGAAAGCGGTGGCCTTGGGGAACTTTTTCAGCAGCCTGCCATTGCCTCGGCTTTGAAATTTTTGCAGGATGGGAGCCGCGAGCGGGTGGCGCTTTTGCAGGCGATGCGCCCCTTTGTGAAGGATGAGAAAAAAGAAAAGCTGGACCGTATGATTCAAACCATGAAGACCTTGGATCTTTTGCTGTCGGCGCAAAAGCTGTTGTGAAGGGAGAAGATATGTATTCAGGACCGTTTCGCAGAGTTCCGTTTCAGCCGGATCCCTCCAATCTGCAGTACAGCGCCATGCGGGAGGAATACGCCAAAAATCTTTGGCAAAAAAGAAATGAGCGGGAAACGGGTGCTCCTCCCAAGGAGGCGGCCTCCCTTTCTCAGCTTCTGGATCTGGTTTCTCCCGAGGATTCCGCTTTGATCGCCATGATTATTTTTTTGCTGTGCGACAATACCAATAACGACGTGGTGATGCTGGGGATCCTTTTGTACGTGCTCCTTTCCAAATAATGAAAAAGCGTCTTCCGTGAAACGTTTCGCGGAAGACGCTTTTTGTGCGGAATCAAAGATTAAGATCCCCGTTCCTTTCGCTCCTCTATTTCGGTGCGAACGGCATTTTTAATGTCTGTTTTGTGTTGCTCTTTCTTTTGGATCTGGTCAAATTTTTCGGGATCCTCAATGATACTGCTGTTTTGCCGTGCACCCTTGCTGCTGCGCAAAACCTTGAAATCCAAAATAATGACCGCTACGCCGATAATCAGCACAAAGAAAGCGGTTCGAACGTTATCGGCCGTAAACATTACGGCGCAGATTCCGAGAAGAGCGGAAATGGAATACAGAATCAAAACCGATGCCCGCTGAGAAAAACCGAGATCGATCAATCTGTGATGCAAATGCCCCCGATCGGCGGCAAAGGGGCTTTTTCCCGTCAAAATCCGCCGAACAATGGAAAACAGCGTGTCACTGGCGGGCAGACCCAGAATCAGAAAGGGCACCAAAAAGGAAACCAACGCGTTGAATTTAAAGGTACCCAAGGCGGAAATGGTGGCCAAGGCATACCCCAGCATCATAGCGCCCGTATCGCCCATAAACATTTTGGCGGGATGGGTGTTGAAGGGCAAAAATCCGAGACAAGCCCCTGCCAAGAGCAAAGACATCAGGGCAATGCCCGTCTGAGAGGAGCTGATGATGGCGGTCAGAACCAAGCAGAAGGAGGAAATGACCGAAACGCCGCAGGCCAGGCCGTCCAAGCCGTCGATCAAATTGATGGCGTTTGTGATTCCCACCACCCAAAACAGTGTCAAAGCAATGCTGAGCCAAGTGGGAAAGCGATAGGGCTCACCGGCGATCATAATAAAATCGATCCGCAGTCCCGACAGAATGGGAAACAGCGCGGCAATGATCTGTCCGATCAATTTCCGCGAGGGCTTTAATTCTTTGGTATCATCCACGATTCCGATGGCAACGATCACCAGCATTCCCATAAGAAGACCCACGATCTTCAGATCAATCTCCTCCAAAAAAAGCAGGCAGGAGACTCCGAAGGAAATGAAAATGCCGAGACCGCCGATCAGAGGGATCGGCTCCTTGTGCATTCTTCTGGCATCCTTGGGAATATCCACCGCACCGATTCGAAAGGCCAAAACGCGAACGGTGGGGGTTAAGGCAAAGGCCAGCAATACGCTGAAAAGAAAGGCCAAAAATCCGTAGATCAAATCATTTGCCGTCAAAGTGGAAAGCTCAAAGCCGGAGGAACTGGAAATCACGGCAAAGAGAGATGGCGTAATCATCACTTGCTGTTCGGCAGATAGAAGCCGACCTTTCTGTAAACTTTTTGTATGGTTTTTCTTGCAATGCAGGAGGCTTTTTCCGTTCCCTCCCGCAGGATGCCGTCCAAATAAGCCTTGTCACGGGTCAAAAGGTCAAATTCCTTCTGTACGGGGGCGAGCACGTCGGCACAGGCTTCTCCCACCGCAATTTTGAAATCTCCGTAGCCCTTCCCCTCAAATTCCCGCTCGATCTCTTCGGCGCTCTTTCCGGTCAGGGAGGAATAAATATTGACCAGGTTGTAAATACCGAGCCTTGCGGGATCGGCGGCCACCACAGCCTCCGAATCGGTGACGGCACGCTTGAATTTGCGAATGATATCGTCTTTGCGGTCCAGCATAAAGATGGAGGCGTTGGCATTGGGGTCGGATTTGGACATTTTTCTCTCCGGCTCAGCCAGGGACATAATTCTGGCGCTGGATTTTAAAATATAGGCTTCGGGCACCGTGAAGGTGGGGGAGTAGCTGTTATTAAAGCGGGTGGCGATATCCCTTGTCAATTCAATGTGCTGCTTTTGATCGGAGCCTACGGGTACCAGATCTGCCTGATACAGCAGAATATCCGCCGCCATCAGAACGGGATAGGTAAAAAGTCCCGCATTGATATTATCGGCATGTTTTTGAGATTTATCCTTAAACTGTGTCATACGGGAAAGCTCACCGAACATGGTATTGCATCCCAAAACCCAGGAAAGCTGTGTGTGCTCGGGAATGTGGCTCTGCAAAAAGAAGGTCGCTTTTTTCGGATCGATCCCGCAGGCCAAATAAAGGGCAAGGGTGTCCAGACTCTTTTTTCTCAAAACCGCAGGCTCCTGCCGCACCGTAATGGCGTGAAGATCCGCTACACAGTAAATACATTCAAATTGATCCTGCAGATCAGCCCAATTCTTTAAGGCGCCCAGATAATTTCCGAGGGTCAGATTACCCGAGGGCTGAACGGCCGAAAAGATGCGCTTCTGCTTGGTTGATTGCTCCATAACAAATTCCTTTCTGAGGAGAACGTTTTTGGTAAAAGCCCTCCCATTATAGCACAGCCTTTTTCATTTTTCAAGACTTGTCGACAGAAAGTTCTCTTCGATCGAAAAAAGGCGCTCCTTCCTGCAAGCGAAAGGCTTTTCGGATTATGAATAAAAGTCTTTGTGAATTTTTTTTGCCCTTTCGGCCAATTTTCTCATGCATTCGCAGTCTACCTTGCAGACTCTGCGGTCATAGCTCAGAAGGCCGTTGGTCTCATCCTCCACGTCGGAGAGCTGAGTCAGCACCGTGGCACCGAGCCCCTTGGTCAGAAAGGGAAGGACCTCTTTATCGTAAAGGCTTGTCAAAGCGGTGCGGAAGGCCTGTTCCTCCTTGAAAAAGCGATAGCCGTAGGTATCCTTTTCGTTAAAGCAGTGCCCGGCGGGCTTATAGGAATATCCGCCGAATTCGGAGAGCACCGTGGGGCGCTCGGCTTCCTTCAGATGGATCTTCTTAAAATAAATATGCTCGCTCACCACGTCGCTTTCCTTTTCACCAAACCAGCCCGAGGTACTGTCGTAAATTCGGGTGGGATCGTTTTTCTTCAGAATTCGGTAGCATTCATCGGCGGAAAACTGACCCCAGCCCTCGTTGAATACGGTGTAATAGACCACGCAAGGGCTCGTGCGCAAAAGATCCTGAATCTCTTTGGCTGTTTTCAAAAAGCTTTCCCTTGCCTTTTTTGAAACCTGATGGGAGATCCCCTTTCGGATCCCCAGTGTCGGCAGGGCAGTATCCCAAAAGAAGGAATAGTTACCCGTATTGATCATATCCTGAAAAACGGCCATTCCCAAACGGTCGCATTCATAGTAAAAAAGCGCAGGTTCAAGCTTGATATGCTTGCGGAGCATATTGTATCCGCATTCCTTCATTTTTAAAATATCGTAGCGGTAGCCCTCCGAGGAGGCGGGCAGGAAAATGCCGTCGGGATAGTAGCCTTGATCCAAAATTCCGTGAAAATAATAGGGCTTCCCGTTGAGGCAAAGAAGCTTTTGCCCCTTTCGTTCTTCGATCCCAACGGTGCGCAGAGCAAAATAGGATTGAATGCGGTCCTTTCCGCAAAAAACCGTGAAGCGGTACAGAAAGGGATCCTCGGGAGACCAAAGCCTTCCCTCGGGAAGGGAGAGGGTGAGGAGGTCGCCTTTGAAAATGAATTCTTCCGCTCCGTTTTCCGTTTGCAGAATCAGCCTTTTTTTCTCCTCGCCGCCTTCAAATTCCAGATTGACGTCGCTTTGGGTCGAAGTGGCTTTGACACTTTGAATATACGTCTCGGGAACGCTCTCCATCCAAACCGTTTGCCAGATGCCGCTGACCTTGGTATACCACATTCCACCCGGCTTTTCGGTTTGCTTTCCGTAGGGCAGATCGGTGGAAAGGGGATCGGTACAGCGAAGGGATACCGTGTTTTCTCCCTCTGTCAGATAAGGGGTAACGTCAAAGGAAAAGGGGGTATACCCGCCCTCGTGGGAGCCTAAGGAAATTTCGTTGAAGAAAACCTCACAAAGCTGATCCACCGCACCGAAATGCAGGATCACCCGATCCCGACAAAATCCCTCGGGAAGGGAAAAGCTCTTTCGGTAGATCAGAACGTCCCGAGCCTCGAAAATCTTCTCGACGCCCGAAAGTCGGCTTTCGGGAGGGAAGGGAACGGTGATCGTTCCCCGATGGATGAGAGCGCTGTCCCGTTCTACGGAAAAATCCCAAGCACCGTTGAGACACAAATAGGAATCCCGCACCAATTGAGGGCGTGGGTAATCGGAAAAGGGGATCGCGGTTCGGGAAAGCGCTTCTTCAAAGGGGGTGGTCAAAACCGCCGTTTCCCGCTTTTTCGCCTCTTTCAAACGAAATACAAGAAGAAAAACGGGAAGAAGGACAAGAGCCGCCCACAAGAAAATATCGGCACTTGGAACAAAGGAGGTCGTTCCGTCTCCGTTGACAACGGTTTCGGCCCCGCTCAACACGGCTTTTCCGATCCAAGGACCCACAACACCGGGAATCAGCACCTGAGAAAAAATTCGAATTCCCTGAAATTTGCCCGCAGCCCCCACGGGGGTCTTCTCGCGGATCACGGCACCGAATACCGCCATCCCCGAAAGATAGCCGCACATCATCAGAAGAGAGCCCGAAAATACGGGAAGCGTGCTGCGGGTGAAAAAGAGAATCCCATATCCCGCAAGCAAAAGACAAAGAGAGATCAGCGCCGAGGAGAAAAAGCCCGCACGGTCAAATCGTTTTCCCCAAAAGGCGGTGAACACCGAGGCCAGCACAATGGCGGGGGCCATAATCAAAACGTAATTTGTCATCCCCAGCGATACCTCATAGTACAAAATGAGGTAAGGCATAAAGATCTGAATGGAAATATTAAACAGTGCAAAGGTGAAAAGCCCCTTGTACAGAGAGGCGTTTCGGAGGGCGGTTTTGGGGAGAAATCCGTGAAGAATTCCGCGCCAAACACTCTCTTTTGTGGGTTGAATGGGCGCTTCCCGTACCAAAAAGATTCCCAGAAGGCCGATGGCACATACAGTCGTTCCGATGATGGCAAAAATCAAGCTCCAGCTTTCGGGAGAATTCAAATCGAAAAACATAAAGGAACCGAATACCGCCAATATGGCCACCAACGGCATCATGGCGTTGATTCCCTCGGCGGCACCTCGATTCTTTTTGTCGGTGCAATCGGTCAGATAGGCGTTAAAGGCGGCATCGTTGGCTGTGGAGCCGAAGAAGGTCATCACACAGTCCATCACCACCGTCAGCGTAATGCCGAGAGAGGCGGCGGAAACGGTGGGGAAATGACGGGAGAGAAAATCCGTGCGAAGAAAAACGAAAGAAAAAATGGAAATTCCCCACAAGAGATATCCCCCGCACATCAAGGCCTTCCGCTTGCCCCAACGGTCGGACAGAGCTCCCATCACCACGCAGGTCACCGTGGCAGTCACGGCGGAGGCGGCTACCATAGCGGAAATATCGGCGGCATCGGCTCTGAACATTTTGTAGATAAAGACGTTGAAATACATATTCTCCACCACCCAGGCCACCTGCCCGATGAGACTGAATACGGCAATGGAGATCCAAAAGCGTACGTTCGGTTTGGTTTTGTTCATAAGATCGCTCCGTTGGTTTGATGCATCATTGTACCACAGTTTTGAAAAACAAGCAAGCACTTCAAAACAAAAGCCCGAGGACCGAACGCTTTCTTGGAAGATTCGGTGCTTCGGGCAATTCTTTTATGACAGATAGGGTTGGATCTCCTCTATGCTCGGAACGCTGGATATACCGCCCGAGCGCGTGGTGGACATCCCCGCGGAAACGCAGGCAAAATGCGCGGCCTCACGCAGCTTTTCCTCGGAAAGAAGGGCGGGATCCTCACGGAAACGCAACAGCTTGAAAAGAACGCTGCCTCCGAAAATATCGCCGGCTCCGGTGGTATCCTTTCGGCGGAAGCTGTCGATTCCGGGGACTTTTCCCTTGGCAATGGGATTGCAAAATACACAGCCGTCCGCACCGCAGGTCACGAAGACCAATTTACAGTCAAATTCCTTGAGAATGGTCTCGGCGCCCTCTTCGGGAGAAAGTCCGAACAAAAACTCCACCTCGTCATCGCTGATCTTGACCACGTCGGCCATTTTCAGACCCCACAGCATGGCTTCCTTTGCCTTCTCGAGGCTCCTCCAAAGGGGCTTTCGTAAATTGGGATCAAAGGTGATGAGCTTTCCCTTTTCCTTGGCGTATAAAACCGCTTTTTCTGTGGCTGTTTTGGAGGGCTCGTCGGTGAGGGAAAGGGTACCGAAATGAAGCACCTTGGCTTCATCGATCAGAGAAAGGTCGATCTCCTCAAAGGAAAGTCTGGTGTCGGCTCCGGGCTTGCGGGCAAAGGAAAATTCCCGATCTCCCGTTTCATCCAGCGTCACGAAGGCCAGGGTGGTGAAGGTGCTTTCATCCACGATCATGCCTCGGGTTTCGATTCCTGCCTTCCGAAGCGTTTCCAGCAGCAATCTGCCGAAAGCATCGTTTCCCACCTTGCCCAGCATTGCGGCTTTAGCACCGAATTTTGCCAGCGCGGCCAAAAAATTGGCAGGAGCTCCGCCGGGGTGAGCCGCCATGGTAGGATAGCCGTCCCCGTCAACGGATTGGCAGGTAAAATCAATGAGCACCTCGCCCATTGCAACAACGTCGGTCATCATAGTCTCCTTATCAATTTATTTTGCCTTGGGGTATTCGTTGCACAGCAAGCGGTAAGGGGGCTCGTCCTCCTCAATGGTGGGAAAACGCCCCACGGGGGGAGAGAAGCGATTGTCGGTATTATCATCGTTACACTGGCTCACCTCGCCCAAAAGCACCGCGCCCGTTCCTTCCTCCACCGAAAAATCGTGGTACAGAAATTGCTGAACGTGAATGCTCTCTCCGGGAGTCAGTCGAATTTGGGTGCCTGCGGGAACCGTGTAGGTTCTGCCGTCGGTATGGACCGTAACGTCCGATTCAAAATCCACCTCTTCATTGGGAAGAGAATTGTATACGCGGATCAAAACGTTTCCGCCTCCGCGGTTGATGATATCCTCGGTTTTGTACCAATGGAAGTGGTTGGGGGCGTATTGACCCTCTTTTAAATAGAGGAGCTTTTCCGCGTAGACCTTGGGATAGCGCTCTGCCATGGCTCGGTTTCCGTTGCGAATGGTAATGAGGGAGAATCCGAAACGGTCAAAATCACCTTTTCCGTAATCGGTAATGTCCCATCCCAGCATACAGTCCCGCACCTCGTCGTATTCGTGGCCGATATTTTCCCATTCCTCGGGCGTGAAATGGCAAAAGGGAGGAAGGTAACAGCAGTGCTTTTGGCACATTGCCTCCAATTCCTTCAATGCTTTGTTGATCTCCGAACGCTTCATAGAAATTTCCTTTCTTTAGCTTAATTTTACCGTTCCGTCGGGCAGGATTACCGTTCCGAAGGGGGCACTCATTTCGGCGTAGCGCTCCAGAATGCCGCCGTCCCACTTGACCCTCGGCCAACCGATCTGGGAATGGGGCTTTCCGAGACCCAATTCCACGGGCAACAGCTTCAATTCCTTCAAAACGCCGCCCTCGAATTCAAAGAAGGGGATCACCGCCTCCATCATCACGCTCTGGCGCTGAAGACCTACGGTAAAATCACGGGTTCTCTTGCGGAATACCTCGTAAACGCCCGCATCGGGGGTCAGGCCGTATTTACGGTAATAATCGTCGGGAATGATCTTTCCGTTTTCCAGATGGAGAATAAAGTCACCCAGCGAATAGAAAATGGGGAAGCCCTTGTAGATCTCCAAGGGACGGAGCAGGTGGGGGCCGTGTCCCAGCACTGCGTGGGCACCGGCATCAATGCACATATGGCAGAAATCGGCAAGAAAATCGGGAACTGCTTCCTTGTCGCCCTTTTCGCAGTTGTGAGAATGAATGGAGATCAAAACGATGTCTGCCTGGAAGCGGGCATCCCGAATGGCGGTTTTGATGCGGTCCAGGTCCTCCTGATTCATACGGTAGGTGATCTTCGGCTCGCCGATGCGGAATTCGGTTTTGCAGAAATCCAGAACCCCCTCCTTGGGAGGATTGCGGTAGCCCTCCTTCACCAGAATGTTGTTGTAGTCGTTCAGCCCCACCTTGTCGGCAATGGCAGAAAGCTGGTCGAATTCCTCGCGGGGCAGATAGATCACCTGCTCGGTTCTCAGCGGGTTGATACCGGGTCTTCCGCGAAGATCGCGGGATTGCTCGCCGGCCTCGGCACCGTAAGAATAGCTGGAGGTGCAGGAGATCACGGCCGCTCTGCCGGCAGGAGTATCGATGTAAGCGGGGGCAGTGGCTTCTGCCAGAGTTCTTCCGCCGCCGCTGGAGGGAAGCCCCACCGCCTTGATATTGTCCAGTGTCTGCAGAAAGCCCTCGTAGGAATAGTCCATACAGTGGTTGTTGGCAGGCGTGGTGACGTTAAAGCCGAAGTCCAGCGCATCCCGCAAAACCTCGGGCTCGGTTCTCAGCCAGGTTCCCCCGCTGTATTTTCCGGGGTAGCAATCCTCGCAAACCGTAGTCTCCAGATTGAAAAAGCGCACGTCGCCTTGCATAATATAGTCCCGAACCTCTTCGAAGCCGTCGTAATACTTGGGAAGCCTTTTTTGAAGCGCGCAATCGCCTACTGCCGTAATTTTCATGGTACACCTCTTTTTATGAATGTTTATTTTGATTCAGAAGAGCTCGTCGAGCAGGGTAAAAAAACGAATTTTATTCGGATCGGGTCGGATTTCCAACGCATCGAACAGCATTTCCTCCGAAAAGCCCGAAATGGGAACGCCCGTGTAATCCCCTCGGAAATTCTGTATCAAGCTGCGTCGGCATAGGGCGATATCCTGCCAACGGTCTGCTATCCCCATTCTACCCAAATCCACAATTCCTGTCAATCCTTTCTCGTCAAAAAATACGTTGGGAAGGCAGAAATCTCCGTGAGAAAGCACCGCATCCTCCTCGGGAAAATGATCCTCCAGCCATTCGACCAGAGCCAAAGGATCCCGAAATCCCGTTTTCCCGAAGGTATCGGGATCGGTTTGGGTAAGATCCACAAGTCCCTCTTCGGCACGGCGCCTTGCCAGGCGGAGCTTTTTTTCGGTATTCGTTTTCAATGGACAGCCCGCAGGATCGATCCTCCAAAGTGCCTTGAGGGCCTCGGCCAAACATTCCGTCAGCAGGCGGGGCTCTTTCATTCGGCTCGGATCACAGGCCATTTTCCCCGAGACCCTTGATGTGAAAAGGTAGGCGATGCCGCCCTTGACTCCGTAAAAAAGGCATTCGGGTACGGGAAAGAGATTTTTCAAATAGCAAAGAGCGGCGTATTCGTTTTCCGCCTCCTCCGAAAGGGGCTGGATTTTTAAGAACGCATCCTCACAGCAAAAGACCGAGGCATCCGATAGCCCCACCGAAACGGGAGAAAGAGTTCTGTTTTTCAAAAGAGCGAAAAGCTCGTCGGGAAGATTTTTCAAAGCCTCCATCGCTTCCTCCACCGGAAAAGTTACGTTTATTCTATCACGAATTACAAAATTCAGCAAGAAAAAAGTGGAAAAACAAACGGTGTTTTTTCCTTCTACTTGAAATGGAGAAAAAAATGTGCTACAATGAAAAAAATCTTCGCGATCGGTCGTGTCTGCCAAAAAAGCCTTCTTTGAGCGTATAAGAAATTTTTGCTTTTTTGGAGAAAGGAATGAGACGATGAAGATCATTGATCTGCTTCAAAAAAATACCATGATGCTCTCCTTTGAGGTCTTCCCACCGAAAACCGAGTCGAGCTTTGAAAGCGTTCGGGAGGCTACGGAGGAAATTGCGAAATTGCATCCCTCCTTTATGAGCGTGACCTACGGTGCGGGAGGGGGAACCAGCCGCTACACCTTGGATATTGCCAAACGCATCAAGGAAAAGCACGGCGTGCCCTCCTTGGCGCATTTAACCTGTGTTTCCTCCACCAAAGAGACCGTCAAGGAGCGGATCGATCAGATCCGCCGTGCGGGGATCTGCAACGTTATGGCCCTTCGGGGCGATATTCCCGCCGAGCTTGCGGGGGCGGATCGCAGCACTTGGAATTATCATTACGCCATCGATCTTGTGCGGGAATTGAAGGAGGCCAACCCCGATTTTTGCATCGGCGGGGCCTGCTACCCCGAGATCCATCCCGAAAGCGCCAATCAGAAGGAAGATATCCGCAGACTTCGGGAAAAGGTGGAGGCGGGCTGCGATTTTCTCACCACGCAGATGTTTTTTGATAACAATCTCCTTTATAATTTTCTGTATAAGATTCGGGAGGCGGGCATTACCGTGCCCATCATTCCGGGTATTATGCCCATTACCAATGCCAATCAGGTGGCCAGAGCCATTCAGCTTTCGGGTTCCTTTATGCCTCAAAGATTCAAGAGTCTGGTGGATCGCTTCGGCGGAGACAGTGCGGCTATGAAGCAGGCGGGGATTGCCTATGCCACCGATCAGATCATCGATCTGTATGCCAACGGAATCTATAACGTCCACGTGTATTCCATGAATAAGCCCGACGTGGCGGAAAAAATTCAAAGCAATCTGTCGGATATTCTGGGAAAATGACGGAAGGAGTCATTCGAAAAAGCTACGGGCCGCCGCCTCTTTCGGAGGATGAGATTTTTCGTTATGCAGGGTGCGGCCGTCCTGCCTTAGAGGATCGCGCTCTTTTAAAATCCTGCCTTGACGAGGTCTTACCCCTTTTGAGTTATCGGGTCGCCTATCGAAGGCTTCCGCTTATCGTTGCGGGTGATTGCTGCGATTTTTTTCTGTTTTCTCTCCGCTCCGAAAAGCTTTCCCTTCGGTTGCAAAATTGCACGGAGGGTATCGTCTTTGCGGCAACGGTAGGCTTTGAGATTGATCGCTTGATAGCCAAATACAGCAGAATTTCTCCCGCCCGCGGGCTGATGTTGCAGGCCATCGGATCGGAGCGGGTGGAGGCTCTGTGCGATGCCTTTTGTGAAGAGATGGCCGTGTCGGAAAAGAAGGAATTGACCCCTCGCTTCAGCCCGGGCTACGGCGATCTGCCACTGGAGGCTCAGAGAAAGGTCGATTCCGTTTTGAATCTTTCGGGCACCGTAGGGATTTATCTCAATGAAAGTCTTTTGATGTCCCCCTCCAAAAGTGTCACTGCATTTTTGGGCATCCGAGATCAAGGATAATTTTTTGTCCGTACCCCAAAACAAATTGAGGTGTCATATGAATTTCAGAGAATTTTTACAAAAGAATACGGTATATCTGGACGGCGGTATGGGAACGCTTCTCCAGGAGAAGGGCCTTCCCCCCGGAGAATTACCCGAAAGGTGGAATCTGACCCATCCGGAATGCATCACAGAGATCCATCGGGCGTATTTTGATGCGGGCAGTCACGTGGTCTGTACCAATACCTTCGGTGCAAACGCTCTGAAATTTTCCGATGAGGAATTGGAGCGCATCATTGCGGCCGCTGTTGAAAACGCCCGAAAAGCCGCCTCGGAATCCTCCTCGCCAAAGGAAAAATTTATCGCTCTGGATATCGGCCCCTGCGGAAGGCTTTTAAAGCCCTTGGGAGATATGGATTTTGAAGCCGCGGTGGCGCTCTTTGCAAAAACCGTTCGCATCGGCGCATCTTGCGGCGTGGATCTGGTTTTGATCGAAACCATGAACGACAGCTATGAAACCAAGGCGGCTCTTCTTGCGGTGAAGGAGAATTCGGATCTCCCCGTTTTGGTCTCCAATGCCTATGGGGAAAACGGAAAGCTGATGACGGGTGCTACCCCTGCGGCTATGGTCGCCCTTCTGGAGGGAATGGGTGCAGATGCCTTGGGAGCCAACTGCTCTTTGGGACCCCGCCGGCTTGCTTCGGTGGCGGAGGAGCTTTTGGAAAAGGCCTCGGTGCCCGTTTTGTTAAAGCCCAATGCGGGGCTGCCCAAAACGGTGA
This sequence comes from Clostridia bacterium, assembly GCA_017507325.1. Taxonomy (GTDB): domain Bacteria; phylum Bacillota; class Clostridia; order Oscillospirales; family SIG627; genus RGIG5579. Next base: position 53,650 of record JAFWBD010000033.1, read on the forward strand.
ACGGAAAAACCGTTTTCGACGTGACTCCCGAGGAGTTTTCTCGGGAAATGGAGGCTTTGGTGCGTAAAGGAATTCGCGTTGCGGGCGGATGCTGCGGCACCACCCCTTCGTATATACGGGAAACGGTTTCGCGAACCGAGTCTCTTGCGCCCGTTCCCGTAACGGAAAAGAATCTCACCGTTGTCTCCTCCTACACTCACGCGGTGGAATTCGGAGGCGCACCCGTTCTCATCGGGGAGCGGATCAACCCCACGGGAAAAAAGCGCTTCCGCCAAGCACTGACGGAGCGGGATCTGGATTATATTTTGGCCGAAGGGCTTCGTCAGCAGGAAAAGGGCGCCCACGTGCTGGATGTAAACGTGGGTCTTCCCGAAATCGATGAGCCTTTGCTCCTTTCCGAGACCGTTCGGGAATTGCAAACGGTTCTGGATCTGCCCTTGCAGATCGATACCGCAAATGCCGAGGCAATGGAGAAAGCTCTCCGTTGCTATAACGGGAAGGCGATGGTCAATTCCGTAAACGGCAAAAAAGAGAGTATGGAGACCGTTTTTCCCCTTGTGAAAAAGTACGGCGGTCTGGTGGTTGCCTTGACCTTGGATGAAAACGGAATTCCTTCTACCGCCGAGGGGAGGGTGGAGATCGCCCGCAACATTCTCAAAACCGCCGAATCCTACGGAATCTCCCGAAAGGATATCATCGTGGATACCCTTGCTATGACCGTCAGCGCCGATCACACAGCGGCCGTGGCCACGCTGGCCTCCTTAAGAGACGTTCGGGAAAAATTGGGCTGTCAAACTTCCCTTGGCGTTTCCAACGTGTCCTTTGGCTTGCCCTGTCGGGACAGCATCAACAGCACCTTCTTCGCTCTCGCCTTGGAAAACGGCCTCTCTGCCGCCATTATGAATCCCGATTCCGCGGAAATGATGAGGACCTACCATTCCTTTATGGCCTTGCGCGGAATGGATGAAAACTGCGCTTCGTATATCGAAAAGATTCCCGCGCTCCTTCCCGCCTCATCCGCTCCCGTTCCCACGGTGCCTGCCTCAAAAGAGGAGGGCGATCGATCCGAGCTTTGCTATGCCATTGTCAAGGGGCTTCGGGAAAAAGCGGCGTCGGTCACCGCATCGATGCTGGAGAGCTCCTCGGGGCTTTCCATTGTGGAAAACGAGATCATTCCCGCCTTGAATCGGGTGGGGAAGGGCTTTGAAGAGAAAACCGTTTATTTGCCTCAGCTTTTAATGAGCGCCGAGGCGGCCAAAAGCGCCTTCGACGTGATCAAGACCCGCACCGCCAAGGCGGAAGCCACGGCCTTCTCGGGTAAGGTGGTCTTGGCGACCGTTCGGGGAGATATCCACGACATCGGAAAGAACATCGTCAAGCTTCTTTTGGAGAATTACGGCTTTTCCGTGGTGGATCTGGGAAAGGACGTTCCCCCGGAAGATGTCGTGGAAACGGCAGTTTCTCTCCACGCTCCGCTGGTGGGACTGAGCGCCTTGATGACCACAACGGTGCCCGCAATGGAAAAAACCGTCTCGCTTCTGCACGAAAAAGCTCCTTGGTGCAAGATTATGGTGGGGGGTGCCGTGCTGACTCAGGAGTATGCCTCCGCCATCGGGGCGGATTTCTACGCCAAGGATGCCATGGAGGGCGTCCGCTATGCGGAATCCCTTCTTCCCAAGGCCTGACCGGTCTTGCCGAAAATGCCCGAATGAATCAAAAGAAAAGAGCCGTACGGAAAGAAGAATTCCGTACGGCTCATATTTTTTGCAGATCGCCTTGATTTCGTTTTGAATCACCGAGGCCTTTTATTTGAAAATACCTTGATTTCTTTTGTATAGGGCAGAAGAAAATACCAGCATGCCGAAGGAAGCAATGCAAAGAAGAGAATAAAGGAAGAGCGGGCGATCATCTCCCATGGGCGGAGCCTTGGGGATCCACTTGGGGAAAATACGGATATCCGCTTGGAGGGGCTCGGAAAAATCAACCTCATTTCCCTCCGTGCAAGCCTCGTCCCGATACCAGCCGCCGAAAAGATAACCGTCTCTTTCGCTGTCAAGAATTTCGGAAAAATCTTGAATTCCAAAACGCGGGCCGTAAATCTCGTTGAGAGAACGCCCTGCGGGAACCAAAAATTTTTCTTCCCCCTTTTGTCCCGAAACAGATGCGGTAAAGCCCTTTGGCGCCATGGAAAAGGCCTTGGCCGGGCTGCCCTCCACCATCACCGTATGGTAAAAAATACCGCTTTCGCCGTGCTGTATTGTACCAAGTGTTGCTCCGCTCGGGGCGGATACGGTCATTTTTTCTCCCATTGTCAGGCTTTTTGAGGCAAAAACAGCGTAATCGCCCTTTGCTTCGATCACCACTTGGCTTCCCGTCAGATTCAGTCCGTCCTCCGAAAGGAAAACCTCGGTGCTGTCAATGGAAATTCCTCCGTGAATGGCGTCGATTCCGTTTCGCTCAGCCTCAACGTAGAGAAAGCTGTCCGTCAGCACCAGATTCTGTCGGAGATAAATGCCGTCGTGCTCGCTTTGAATGCGAAGCTCGGCACCGTTTTGCAGAAATAGGCTTCCCCGTGCCACACCGACGGCATCGTCCTGCGATTGAATCTGCAGGGTACAGCCGTCCAGGATCAGATCCCGCGTGGCTTCAATGCCGTGGTCGCTTTGAATCGAAAGGCTTCCGTCACCCTGAAGGGTCAAGCCGCCCTTGACCACGATTCCGTCCCCGTGGCGGCTCTTTTCGGCGTTTTCGTAGCTGTTTCGCAGAATGCTTTCTCCCTTGAGATGAAGGATCAAGGAGCCGTTGCTGTAAAGAACGGCGGAATAGGAATCGTTTGTGGCGTTTTCTACCTCGTGAGAATAATACACGTAACCGTCGCCCGTATACGAAAGAGCGTTCAGCGTCAAAACCTTGGTGCTCGGATCATAGGAGGCACTTCCGTCTCCCAGAATGTCGGCGGCGTTTTCCTCGGTGACCTTAACGCCTCCCACGAAAATATCGTGATCCCGAAATACACGGATCCTTCCGCTGCCGCGGGGATCTTCATAATCCAACAAAAAGGAGGGATATTTTTTCAGAAGGGGAGAATTTTTCCCTTCTACCGTTTGGTTTTCGAAGGCGCTGACGTAATGAGCAAGAACCATATAGTCCTCCATCACGTAGTCCAAAACGTTTGTGGCGCCGTCCAGCATGGCAAAGCCGCCGCCCAGATCCCGCAGGGTGTAATTGTATCCCGCCAGATTGTAGTGAGAGGCAAGGTCGATCTCCTCCCAAGCATCCGTCTTTTTGTTGTAGATCTTCACGTCGAAAACACGGTAGCGGGAGGGGCCCTTCAACCAAACGTCCTGCTCGCCCGCCTGGGTGGTATCGGGAACGGAGCAGTCCACCTGATAGCGGATGCCCGAAACCTGCAAAAAGCTTCCGTCCTCCGCTTCTCCCGCACGGCGGGCACCCCATTCCAGCATATCCAGAACCTGCTGACCCGTCACCGTTAACAGACAGGCAACGTTCCCGAAGGGGTGAATGTCCTTGCAGGTTTTATAAGAAATCTCACCGCTGAGAGCCTGATTGCGAATGCCTCCGCCGTTCATGACGGCAAGGTCCACCTCAAGCCCCATTTGGTCGAAGAGATAATAGAGAGCATCGGCGGCAAAATCTCCCGAATTGGTCTCCTCCGAGCGAACCAAGCGGTTTTGCTCCGAATCGTAATTATCAAGGGTCACGTTGATCTTTCCAACCTTTTGCCCCAAGGCGTTGTCCACCGCCTCCATCCGCAAAAGAAGCTCAGCCTTCACCGCCGCATCGGAAAGAAGAGCGGTCTTTGTGTACAGCACGGAGGCAAGAGAATCGCTTTCGGCTTGGTATTCAATAAAATCGGAGGAGACCCTTCCCGTTTCGGAATCGATCACCATAATGCCGATCCGATTGAAATATTCTCCCGTTTGGGTCAGAACCACCTCGTTGCCGCTTTTGTCGAGGATCCTTTCCTCCCGAATCACGCTGTGAGAGTGCCCGTCAATGAAGGCATCCAATCCGCTGACAGCAGATATGGTCTCTCGGCTGGTGTAGGGAGCCGAGGAGGGATCCACTCCCAAATGGCCAAGTGCTACAATGCGGGTGGCACCGGCAGAACGGGCATCATCCACAGCCCGCTGAACGTCTTTTTGAAGATCGGCTCCGCCTTCCCCGCCTGCAATGCCGTAAACGTAATTTCCGTTTTCATCCTGAAAATAGGCGGGAGACGATTTGGAGAAGGTTTCGGGCGTGGTGATCCCCACGAAGGCCAGAGATTCCTTTCCGCAGTCAAACAAAGCGTAATCCGCCAGAGCGTTTTCCTTGCGCACACCGTTTTCCACACGATAAAAATTGCAGGATACGTAAGGGAAGGAGGCTGCCGACACTGCATCCCAAAAGCCCTTTACCGTGTAGTCGAATTCGTGATTGCCGGGGGTAGCCACGTCGTATTCGGCCTTGTTCATCAAGCAGATCACGCTTTGTCCCCGATCCATCGATCCGTAGGCGGTACCTTGAACGTGATCGCCCGCATCGGCCAGAAAAACGTGCTTGTATCGGGTCTGCAGGTCCTTTTTGAGGGCTGCCACCGCGTCATAGCTGAGCTTTCCGTCAATATAGGAGTGAATATCGTTGGTGTAAAGAATCACGATATCCTCGGAAAGCGCTTCCTCGGTTGCCAAAGCGGAAAGGGGAAGCAGCAATGCGACGATCAGAAGGCTTGTCAGAATTCCGAGCAGTCTTTTTTTCATTTTTTCACTGTTTTTCATCATCAATTCTCCGAAAAAGGGGGTCCGTAGGTTGGGGGGCTTTTGTTGACTCGGATTTGTGAAAAAGGCGATGGTGCAAGTCTGATTTTATCATAACAGAAACAGCGCGAAAATGCAACCGTTCCGCAAAGAAAAATGAAGCGTAAGAAAAAAAAGAACCCTCGCAGAAAAATCAAGTCGGCGCACCCGCTTTGTTGCGGATGCGCCGAGGAAAGGGTTCTTCTTATAAAACGGTAAAGCCTTAAAAATCCAAGCGGATCAGGTTTCCGCGGGCATCGCCGTAAAGACAGTTTCCACGGTGAAAATCAATCAATTCCGCTTCGGCGGGAAGCTGCATATCGTGGAGATCGCGGTAAAAGATCTCTTTTTTCTCCGCGGGATCGATGATGCGGATCGCGGGATGGATCTTTTTTCCGAAGCCTTCCACGGAATAGATCAAGCCGCCGTGACAGCAAGCGCCTTGAATGTAGTTGTGATAGGGGGCGTCGAAGAAGTCGAGAATGCGATCCTCACACAGCACCACCCTCGGCACGCCGAAGCGCGGGTCGATCTCGCCCTCGCAGAGCTTTGGCAGTGCGAAGGAAAAATAACGGGTGTTTTGATCCCCGTCCCGCATCACAAAGGCGTAAAAGTGCCCGCTTTCGCAGTCAATGGTAACGTTTCCGTAAGGACGGGTGTCCTTTTCCGCTCCGGCGGAAAGCCAGAGGCCTTTTTTCTCGGTAAATCCGATTTGAATGAGCTGAACCAATTTCGTTGCAAAGCCGTCTTCGTTTTTCAGAATGCGGTAAACGCAGGTCATCCCCAAAAGCGGATCCTCGGACTTGGCGTAATTGTTGTAAACGTTGCAGTATAAAAGGGGAAATTCATCCTCGGGGGAGGCAAATTCCGTCCCGAAGCAAACCGAATTGCAGTGGGGAACGATGATTTCGGCAGCATCCAACGCAATTTTGGAAGCGTGCTCCAGAATGGCGGGGGAAAGACGGCTTTTTTCAACGTCCTTCAGGTTGTAAACGTAGCCGCCTCCGCGGGAGCCGAAGCGAAACAGCGTATCCTCCCGGATCGCCCCGTCCTGACCGCCGCCGATGCTGGCAAAGAATCGGAGATTCATATAACGCCCCTTTAAAAATTACAATTCAACCCATTCTCCGTGATCGGGAGAAACAAATCTTCCGTCGGGAACGAGCTTTAAGTATTCGTTACGGAATTCCTCGATCACAGCGGGATTGTGGCTTCCGAAATCGTGGTGATGGGGAATGACTACCTTGCACCCGATGTCGGCGGCAAATTTTGCTTTTTGAGCGATGCCTTTGGAATTGGAGGAGCGCTGAATGATGGCAACGTCGGGCTGAAGCGAACGGCAAAGACGGGTCTGGGTCTCATCGGGCGTGTTTCCCCAGATCAAAATTTTGGTGCCGTTGGGCAGGGTGAATAGGTAATTGCGGTATTCCATACTGCCAACTCCCTGCAGAGCGGCAATTCCGGGGTCTCTTTTGCAGTGAACGTTGCTGTCCAGATAGTCCATCAGATCGTTGTAGCCCCTCTTTAAATTGATGTGTCTGCCGTAAAGCGCACGGATCTTCACGGCTCCGAAATCAAGCTCCAAATCGGGTGTCATGGGGTGAATAAAGGTGGGATAATAATTCAGCCAGCTTGCCATGGGGTAGGCGGTGTGATCGCCGCAAAGGATATTGGGTCTGAATTTTTCCACCAGTGCGGGAATATCGGTAATGTGGTCCCAATGAGCGTGGCTCAGGCAGATGGCGTCACAAGCCTCAATGTTTTCCCAAGTCAAGTCGGTCTGATTGCAAGCGGTAATAAAGGGGTCGGTGACCACCGTAAAATCTCCGAAACGCATCTCAAAGCAGCTGACCGCCATCCATTTTAGTGAAAAGCCGAATTTCTCCATCGTCGTAAGCTCCTTTCCATAAAAAGCCTTTTTCTTTATTATACCGCAAGGGATGGAGAAAACGCAAGCCCTTTTGATCAGATCCTTGCAAAAGTTTTACGCGCTTTTCCGCTTCGAATCTGTCGAGGGACCCGAAAAAGAATGAAATCGTGCTACGCACGATGAAATCCGAGCAAGCTCGGATGAAATCTTCGGCGTTCCGCCTCAGATGAAATGAAATCCGCCTCTACATCCTGCCGTAAGGCAGATTTCATCGCGAAGCGATTTCATCCACCGCAGGTGGATTTCTTCCGCCGACGGCGGATTTAGTTGCAAAAAGCACCTGCTTGCGCAGGTGCTTTTTGCTGTATGGGAGTTGCACTTGACCGCTATCTTCCGGGGCGCAACGCCATAC